>NZ_JPOO01000003.1:2233874-2552999 GCF_000733925.1 Arenibacter algicola | reverse complement strand
TCGATATTTTACGCTATCTCCCATCATTGTTTCGTATGTGACCAGAGGTGTCTGAATTGATAAAAAATTCGTTCAAGAAGTGTAATTTCCTCTAAAATTATTTCCGCACTTCCAATCATTTCCTGTTTAAATTCCAATATCTTTCCATATGATGTTTCTAGATCCATAATCTGTACATACACCACATAGCCCTCGTTTTCACCTTTGGTGGGCACCTCCGAAATTATTTTCACTTCTCCATCAAGTGTGCCCCATTCCCTATATGGGTAATTCTCCAATTTTATAATGACACGTTGCCCCGGTTTTATTTTTCCAGAGTTGCGAATAGGAACTTGACACCTACCCAACAGCTCTTGGCTCTCTTTCGGGGCCACTGTAAATACCACTTGATTTTCTTTTATGTTTTGATGTTTGCCCCAAACCTCGAAAAAAGAGATTCGACCTTGTATAGGGCTCTTCAAAAGATTCTGTTCCTCCCATTCGTATAAGGCAGAAATTAACTCCTCTTGCTCCAACTCTAACTTGGAACTATAAATGCCCTCATTTTTTATATGGGAATTATCAAACTGCATTTTACGGTTTTGAGTACTAGCCCAAAGCAGTCGCAATTGGTTCAATTGTTGTTCTTGGTTACCATATTCCCGTTGGGTTTTCAAATATCCAATTTCCTTATTTTCAAGATCCTGCATGGATATCACTCCCTTTTTGAAAAGGTCTTGATAACGATCAAAGTCGGTTTTGGCTATCTCAAGATCCCGCTGTATACCATTAATTTCTTTTATTTTGTTTTCAATGCTTTTGGTTTGCCCTATAAGCTGTTGTTGTAATTGAGATTCCTCCAAAGCCTCATTACCAAAGGCATTATAAAAAATTAGGTTGCGGTAGGCATTGAGAAATCTATTATAAAAAGGACGGATTTGACTGCCTAACCTCAGATGACTTGGAAATTGATCTGACAAGGACTTTAAATTCATAACCAGGGGATATTCCTCTGAAAGTTTTTCTTTTAGTGCGATAATATCAGTGACATCCCCAGTGTTTTCCATAACTCCTAAAACTGCACCCTTGGTAACAATATCACCTGCATCAAAGGTTACTTCCACCACTCTTCCCGTCCTTTTTGCCCTTATATGTACTGGAGGTTCAGTAGTCGTCAATATCACTGATGCCGTTATACTCTCATTATAGGAAAATAAGTAAGCAAACCCAACTGCAAAGACAAAAAAACCAAATACCAAAACTATACCCCATCTTAATATCCAGTTGGGATCTTTTTTTAAGTAAACTTCCTCCTCGTATATGTACATACCGTAGTCTTTCATAAGACCTATAATTGGTTTATGATTAGTTCATGATATCTTCCTTGCAACTTTATGAGCTCGTGATGGCAACCTTTTTCCACAATCTTTCCTTTGTCCATGACTATTATCTGATCTGCCTTACGCACAGTTGAAAGTCGGTGGGCAACAATTACAACGGTCTTATCCATGCAAAAAGATTTTAGGTTCTCGGAAATGACCTTCTCATTTTCGGCATCCAAGGCACTTGTTGCCTCATCAAAAAAGATATAGTCAGGATTTTTATAAATAGCCCTCGCAATTAGCAAGCGTTGTTTTTCACCTCCACTTAGTATACTGCCCTGTTCTCCAATTAGGGCATCATACCCTAGGGGTAGATTTTCTAACAAGTCGGTAAGATTTGCAATAGCCGCAGCTTCTATCAAACGTTTCCTATTTGTAGGTTTGTTTCCTCCCGATTCGGTTATATTCCTTTCCAAAGTATCATTGAATAAACTGCCATCTTGAAGAACTGCGCCACAATGTTCCCTCCACTTTTTAGCATTTACAAATTTCAAGTGCTCTTCTCCTATTTTAATGTTACCCTTTTTAGGTTCATATAATTTGAGCAATAATTTCAATAAGGTTGTTTTTCCTGAACCACTTTGCCCGACAATAGCCGTAGTCTTCCCCTTGGGTATGATGATAGATACGTCATCCAAAACCTTTTTTGAGGCACTCTCTCCATATCCAAAGTCCACATTGGAAATGACAATATCTCCAGAAACTATGACATTGGTTCCATTTGGGGAAACTTCAATATGCCGGGAATGGACTTCCGACAGGCGCTTAAGGGACAGAGTGGCACGTTGTAGCCCAACTATAAAGTCTAAAGTGTTTGATATTGGGATGGAAAGACTGCCTACAATAAATTGAATGGCCAACATAGTCCCCAGCGTAATTTCCCCATAAACCACTGCCTTTGCCGACCAAAATATTATTAAAATACTGGTCATTTCATTTAGCAAATAGCCTCCCTTTAACTGAACTTGATCAACTTTTAAAATATTGGTTTTTAAACGGTACAACTTTGCCTGAACCTTTTTCCATTCCAATTTCCGCCGTTGCTCAGATCCATTGAGCTTAATTTCTCTAATTGCAGATATCAATTGAATTAAAAGTGACTGATCTTGTCTGTTCAGGTTAAACAGTTTATGATCCAAGAAGGCCTTTCTCTTTAAAAACAAGAGCGTCCAAAACCCAAATAGGAATGTTCCTATCATGAAAATCAACAAAACATCGGTATTGAAGTAACCTAACACCAATCCGAAGACCAGTATGCTGAACAGATCGAAGGCAATGGAAAGGGAACGACCACCTAAAAATTCATCAATTCGATGGTGATCATAGATTCGCTGCATAAAATCGCCCTTGGTCTTCGAATCGAAATAGGTAATGGGCAGAAGTAACAATTTATCCAGAAAATCAGAAATCATTGCAATGTTGATTTGCGTAGACATATGCAACAGAAGCCAATCCCGGATAATTTCGGATGCCAGCCGAGTCGAAAAAAGAAAAACCTGGGCTATTACTACAAGGTAGATGAAACTTAAATTTTCATAGTCTATGCCATAATCTACAAGGCTTTGGGTTAGAAAGGGAAGTAATAACTGTATTATCGTTGCTAGTAAAAGGCCAAGACACAATTGCCCTATGTACTTTTTATAGGGCAACAGATAATGATAAAGATATTGCAGCCCTAATGGAGAAGTACCATCCTCTTGATTGTTAAGGAATTGGCGATTAGGTTCAATAAGTAGAAGAATGCCCTTGCCATGTTGTTTTCCAACCCATTTCTCAACAAATTCTCTGTAGCTATATTTAACCAACCCAATAGCGGGATCGGATACATAAATAAGCTTTTTGGACGTGCCATGGACTACAATAAAATGATTGTTTTCCCAATGAGCTATGGCCGGTAGCGGAACATCTTTTACCAACTCTACAAAGTCAGCTCGTATTCCGACAGTGTCGAATCCTATATTATCCAAAGCTTCAGATATTCCGGCCAAGGATACACCACCCGTTCGTAAGTTTGAAATCTGTCTGAGATAATCTAAACTGTATTCCTTTCCATAATGTTTGGCAATGATCTTGACACATGTTGGCCCACAATCCATTTGATCGAGCTGTCGGTAATTCGGAAAATGGTTGGTACCAAACATCATCTGTATTCCAATTACAATATCTCAAAATAACCCAAAAATCCAGATGAAATTTTAGGCTTTGAAGATGGTTTATAAATGAAGACCGATTAGTCTTGAATATTCTTTACATGAACTACACTTGGCTCGTAATTATCGCATTTAACAGTAAATGTGATTCTTGGATGGTATGGACCAAGAATAATTAACGGGGAGAAAAAAGGAACAATTGGAATTAACCTGTAAAAAGATACAATAAATGTAGGAAATAAAACAATGTTGTGTAAAAAATTCAAAATAACTGATCCAAATTAGCGGGTTAATTAAAATATATGCCGAGAAATGGGTAAGTCAAGTGAATTATATTTAAAGTACATCGATTGTATATTGTTAAAATTTTGACTGGTATAAAAATCGGATTTCTTATCGAATAGGATAAGGCAAGTGCAAACTAAATAATTTTCAAGACATTGATTGAACTCTAAATTTTAAGGTTTCATCTTCATGCAATCTTAAAATCTTCAATTAAACGATAATAAACAATATCAAATGGAGTAAGAAATAGTTAAAGTTCTGTTAAAAATAAAAAGTGAGCCTAAAGTGAGCCTTTTTTCAATTTTAGGGAAAATAAAAAAGCTCCCAATCTCTTGGAAGCCCTGTGTTTGTTGAGTGGAGAATACCGGAGTCGAACCGGTGACCTCTTGCCTGCCAGGCAAGCGCTCTAGCCAGCTGAGCTAATCCCCCAAATTTGGCTGCCGCAAAGAAAATACTTTTTCCAACATAATCAAAGTACAATTACAGCTAATTCCAAATTTCTTAATCTTTCTTTACACTTAGGACCAAAACAGGTACCGGGGCATAAAATTCCGATTTAAGGATTGTGTTCCTTTCCCATAGCTTTTTAAAGAATCCCCTTTTTCTCCTAAAAACACATAATAAGTCTGGATGTTTGGCCTCAAAATGCTGCAGAACCCCCAAATAGGTCGATGGGTTTTCAGATTGGGTAAGTTCAGAACTCAGGCCCATTAAGGACATGTTTATTTTAAGGTCTTCCTTAGTGTAGCCAGGGGTTTTTACAAACAACAGGCTCACCTTGGAATCGAATTTTTTCTTGATTTCAACCAATGGGTATAAAATACTTTTCTGCTTTAATACTCCGGATTTAAAGGCGGTCAAAATTGTTTTAAACGGTTTAAAAACGGTCCCTTTTGGTACAATAAGGGTAGGGATATCGGTTTGTTTAACTATTTTTCCGGAAGTATTTCCTAGGTAATATTCTTCTTGGATGTCATTACTCCTGGGGGCCAAAATAATTAGATCAATCCCCAAATCCCTGTCAATATCCTTAAGTCCATCAACAATATCACCATTATATGTGGCAATCTTTATGTTAATATTCCTCGCATCCACTTTGTCTATGACCCCTTTTATGTGCTCCTTGGTGCGCTCGTCCAGTTTTTCCCTGATATTGGCCAAACTGCTGGCACTGGAACTTACACTAAATACTTCCATTACATAAATGTTGGAGTCAAATTCGGTAGCAAAATCCACCGCATATTGTAATGTTTCATGGGCATTTTCAGAGGTTCCTATAGGAACAAGGATATTTTTCATCGGTTCAGTATTAATTGTTTTTAGCGCCTATACTTGTTTGTTGGTCAGACATGGCGTAGTTAAACATCTTGGTTATTACCAAATAAGGGTATCTTCCCTTATTTTGATATCATTATTCATGAATAGCATAAATTTACAAATTAAATTCAACCGTTCATGATTCGATTGGCAAAGATATTGGAAATTCCGGATATTCTGAATATTACACAGGCATGTGGAAAAAGCATGATAGACCAGGGCATTTATCAGTGGAACGAGTATTATCCTTCTAAAGAAGCCTTTGAAAAGGATGTTGCCCGTAAGGAACTTTATGTTTTGGAGGAAAATGATGAAATAATTGGGACAATAGTAGTGTCCACGCTAATGGATGTGGAATATTATCCCATTAATTGGTTAACGCCCAATAGAAACAATGTTTACATTCATCGCTTGGCAGTGCATCCTAAAAAACAAAGAAAAGGCTATGCCCAGGATTTAATGAATTTTGCAGAGGATTATGCCCGTAAAGGCGGGTTTATTTCCGTAAGGCTTGATACCTTTAGTAAAAATAGCCGCAATAATAAATTCTATTAGGCCCGGGGGTATCAGCAGCTTGGGGATATATATTTCCCCAAACAGAGTGAATTTCCCTTTCATTGTTATGAGCTAATTTTATAAAATATTTCTTTTTTGAAGACCCCGATCAATTTTAAAACGATTAATAATCTTGCCATTCCCGCTACTATTGCGGGCATTGCAGAACCAATACTATCTATAACCGATACGGCCATAGTAGGCAACATTCCCCAAGACGGCATGGAGTCCTTGGCGGCAGCAGGAATAGTGGGTTCGTTTTTGTCTATGTTGATTTGGATATTGGGGCAGACACGTAGCGCCATTTCCGCTATAATTTCACAATACTTGGGCGCGGACAAGTTGGAAAGGGTTAAAACCCTTCCGGCACAAGCCATTTTCCTGAACATTGTGTTGAGTATTGTGATTCTCCTTTCTACCGTTTTTGTCGTGGAGGAAATATTTGTTTTGCTCAACGCTTCCGGTAAAATTCTGGAGCTCTGTATTTCTTACTACTCCATAAGGGTATGGGGTTTTCCCTTAACCTTGTTCGTATTTGCCGTTATGGGAATTTTTAGAGGTTTGCAGAATACCTATTATCCTATGTTGATTGCCATTACCGGAGCTGTTTTAAATATAATATTGGATTTTATTTTGGTATATGGGGTGGAAGGGATTATTTCCCCCATGTATTTGGAAGGGGCGGCATGGGCCAGTTTAATTGCCCAAGGTATAATGGCTGTCATGGCCTTTGTACTCCTGGTTACAAAAACAAATATCAGCCTTAGACTTAAATTCCCCCTACACCCGGAATTGGGTAGATTGGTGGTCATGAGCCTAAACCTTTTTGTAAGGGCTCTTGCCTTGAACATTGCCTTAATTTTGGCAGTTAGGGAGGCAACTGCCCTAGGGGACAAGTATATAGGGGCACATACCATTGCTATTAATCTTTGGCTTTTTTCGGCTTTTTTTATTGATGGCTATGGTGCTGCCGGGAATATTATGGGAGGTAAGCTATTGGGTGCCAAAAACTATGACGGACTTTGGGATTTGGCGAAAAAAATAATGCTCTACGGTTTTGTGATAAGCTTGATACTTGCTGCGGTGGGCTTCTTGTTCTATAGGCCCATTGGGCGTATATTTTCCAATGACCTAACGGTATTGCAAGCCTTCTATTCCATATTTTTTATCCTTATTCTTGGGATTCCAATGAATATGGTAGCCTTTGTTTTCGACGGACTTTTTAAAGGTTTAGGGGAAATGAAATACCTTAGGAATGTTTTATTGGTGGCCACTTTCCTAGGCTTTGTTCCTATACTCTTTCTTGGAAAATTCCTGGGTTGGGGCCTCTATGGCATATGGATAGCCTTTACTCTTTGGATGTTTATTCGTGGTGGGGCCTTGGTATGGAAATTTAGGCGAAAGTTTCGTCCGCTACTTCAAAACGTTTAAATTTGAAACACCGCACTTTGTTTTTTTAGAAAAATTTCGAAGGTGTAGGAATATTTAATTTGAATACCACTAACCATAATAATATGGGCACTAGCCGATCTAACGGAAGTTTATATACCAGCATCGTCAATGGTGTGGCCACAGTAGAATTTGGACATCCTGCCAGCAATTCATTTGTATCGGAACTATTGGAAAGGCTCACCAAGACCTTGGTGGAATTATCCAATAAGGAGGAGGTCTCGGTAATTCTAATAAAATCTGAAGGGAATAGGGCATTCTGTGCCGGAGCCTCCTTTGATGAATTATTGGAAGTGGACAATTTATCCGAAGGTAAAATATTTTTCAGTGGGTTTGCCCATCTTATCAATGCCATGCGGACCTGTAAAAAGCTTATAGTGGGCAGGGTACAAGGTAAAGCCGTTGGCGGAGGGGTAGGAATTATAGCTGCCTGCGATTACGTATTTGCCGTAGAAGCGGCTTCCATTCGCTTATCAGAACTAACCATCGGTATAGCGCCTTTGGTGATTGCACCAGCGGTACAGCGAAAAATTGGTGTTGCCGGCTTGTCGGAACTGTCGCTTTCCCCCAATGAGTGGAAAAATGCCTACTGGGCAAAGGAAAAGGGGCTGTTTTCCAAGGTCTTTGATAAACAGGATGAAATGGACAAGGAATTGGATATTTTTACGGAAAAATTGGCCAAGTATAATCCCGAGGCTATGGAGGAATGGAAAAAAGTGCTCTGGGAAGGTACGGGACATTGGGACACTTTATTGACCAACAGGGCAGAAATAACCGGACGTTTGGCAATCTCTGAAGAAACTAAGCAAGCATTGGAAAAATTCAAAAATAAATAGATTATGAGCAAGTTCCGCATTGAAATTAAATGGGCCATTATTTTTGCATTGGCAACCCTGCTTTGGATGGCCTTTGAGAAATCTATGGGCTGGCACGATGTACTCATAGAAAAGCACGCTATATATACCAACTTTTTTGCTATCATAGCTATAGCAGTTTATGTATTGGCCCTATTGGACAAAAGAAAGGTGGATTACAATGGAAAAATGAGTTGGAAACAGGGATTTATCAGTGGTATCATTTTAAGTGTGATCATTGCCGTAATAAGTCCGTTGACACAATACATTACGAGTAATTTTATTACACCTGAATATTTTACAAATATTATTAATTTTGTGGTGGATTCGGGGAAAATGGATCAAGAAGCTGCGGAGAGTTATTTTAATTTGAATAGCTATATCATTCAAAGTCTTTTTGGTGCATTGACCATGGGAATCGTTACTTCGGCGATTGTGGCGTTTTTTGTGAAGAAGCAATAACTGGAACAGTTCACCGTTTTATTTTTTAAAACTTTTCTAATGGATATTTTATCGTTCTTGAACGGGAACTTCGTTTTCCCTCTACTAGCCTTGGTTTTATTGGTAGTTTATTTCGTTAATCGAATTAAAAACAATAGAAAATATAAAAGATAAGTCGGTTATCTGGTCTTTAACCACCCAGTGATGCTAAGTCGTTCGCGATGGGCAGGTTTTACCTCGTGCTCCAATTCTTGACTTTCAAAAATAACGACCCTTCCCGGAAAGGGGGCAATATGTTTTGCCTCTTCCCCATTTTCCGTGGGTAAGTATAGTACCAATTCACCACCATCTTTATCTGCCACCCAATCTGGTTCATTTAGATAACAGACCATGGAAAGTTTACGCCTATCATCATTCTGAAAAGTGTCCAAATGCCTTTTGTAAAAAGTGCCTTCAGGATATATGGCATAGTGAAATTCCTTGAATAGGATTCCCATAAAACAGGTCTTGTTCAGATAATTGGCCAATTCATTAATTTTTAGAAAAAACTGTTGTTCCAGTATATCCTTACTGCTTTCATCCATCCACAGGATAAAATCGCCACGGATTGCCTTTATGATCAATTCATTGACACGATTTCCTATAGCTGCTTTTTTAAATTGATCCTCCTCATATTTGGCCAGGAGTGAATCCCTTAATTGGGCCACATCCTCCGGAGAGAAAAAATCATCTACAATACTGTATTTCTGTATTAGGATATCATCTATCACTTTTTCAAAAAGAGGATTCTCCTTAAACTCCAGTTGTTCAAATAGTTCTGCCAAGTTTGTATGGTTTTAAAAATCGGACAAAAATAGACGAAAATGCTATTGGTTTTACACAGCATGTTAAGTGTGTCTTAATTGTCCCTAAACGTTTATTATTTAATTGTAATGTTTATTATTGATTTTTAGCTTATTCCCTGATTTCTAATACATTTTCATTAACTTTTGGGCTTCAATTTCCAAATTACTCTATAAATGAAACATGTTTTACCCTCTATTTTGTTAATTATGGCTTTTCTAATGGAAAGCTGTGGAGATAGTAATAAAAGTACTGATACAGCTGTAAATAAAAAGTGGTACAAAGGTAATCTTCATACCCATTCGTTCTGGAGCGATGGGGACGAGTTTCCTGAGACTATTCTGGAGTGGTATAAGTCGCACGACTATCAATTCATTGCCCTATCGGACCATAATACCGTTTCTATGGAGGAAAAATGGATACAGGTCAGGGAAGATTCCATTTATCAAAAAAGCTTTGAGAACTATTTGGCAACTTATGGGGAGGATTGGGTAGAGCATAAAACGGACTCCGGAAAGGTGCATGTAAAATTAAAGACGTATACGGAGTATAGGGATCTTTTTGAGAAAGCGGAAGAATTTTTAGTCATTCATTCGGAAGAAATTACGGACAGGTACGAGGACAAACATGTACATATGAACGCTAGCAATATTCAGGAAAAAATAGATCCCCAGGGGGGTAATAGTATTTCGGAAGTCATGCAGAACAATCTGGATGCGGTACTTAAACAACGGAAAGAAACGGGAGTTCCTATTATGCCACATATAAATCATCCCAACTTTTATTACAGTATTAGTCTTGACGACATGATATCCTTGAAGGGAGAGCGCTTTTTTGAAGTGTACAACGGTCATCCCATGGTTCATAATATGGGAGATTCAACACATATTTCTACGGAGGAAATGTGGGATCAGATCAATATATCCTATATAACGGCCAAAAAACCCATTATGTATGGTTTGGCAACCGATGATTCCCATAATTACCATAAAATGGGTAATAAATGGAGTAATTCCGGCAGGGGTTGGGTAATGGTACAGTCCGATACCTTGTCTGCTCCCTCATTGATAGAGGCTATGGAAAGGGGCGACTTCTATTCTACCACTGGGGTTACCCTTAAAACTTTGGAATTTGGAGACAAGACCTTGAAGGTGGAAGTGGAACCGGAAACAGGTATTGAATATAATATAACTTTTCTTGGATGTCTTAAAGGGGAAACCGAAGTCAAGGAGTTGAAGGCTGTGAAGGGCGGTTCTGCCAGTTTCGAGCTAACGGATGATATACTCTTTGTAAGGAGTAAAATATCTTCTACAAAACTTCAGAAAAACCCAATAGAGGACATCAAATACGAATCTGCTTGGACACAGCCCATACTCAATGATTAGTTTCCCAGAATAAATTACCTTTGCAGTCCAAATAAATAATATGGGCAACATTCGTATTACCAAACAGTTTAATTTTGAAACTGGACATGCCTTGTTCGGTTATGATGGTAAATGTAGAAATGTACATGGGCATAGTTATAAGCTTTCAGTAACCGTAATAGGGAAGCCTATTACCGATACTGCACACGTAAAATTGGGAATGGTCATAGATTTTGGGGATTTGAAGAGAATTGTGAAGGAAGAGATTGTGGATCAATTTGACCATGCTACAGTTTTTAATAAAAATACTCCGCATGTGGAATTGGCACAGGAACTAACGGATAGGGGGCACAATGTAATATTGGCCAATTATCAACCTACCAGTGAAAATATGGTTTTGGATTTTGCAGATAGAATAAAGGCCAGATTGCCAAAAAACATCAGCCTACATTCTTTAAAGCTACAGGAAACCGACACCTCCTTTGCAGAGTGGTACGCTTCTGATAATTAAAAAGGCCTGCATGAAAACTATTGACGTTCCCGCGGGCAAGAAAATATACTTCTCTAGTGATAATCATTTGGGGGCTCCTACCAAGGACCTTAGTTTTCCACGAGAAAAGAGGTTTGTGGCTTGGTTGGATACCGTAAAAGAGGATGCTTCCGCTATTTTTCTCCTTGGGGATCTTTTCGATTTTTGGTTCGAGTATAAAACGGTAGTGCCCAAGGGCTTTACCCGTACCTTGGGGAAATTGGCAGAAATTACCGATTCGGGCATTCCGGTATACTATTTTGTGGGGAACCATGATTTATGGATGAACGGATATTTTGAAGAGGAGTTGAACATTCCTGTATATCACGAACCACAATCCTTTTTATTAAATGGTAAGTCATTTTTAATTGGACATGGTGATGGTTTGGGTCCTGGGGACAAAGGGTACAAGCGGATGAAAAAAGTATTCACCAACCCCGTATCCAAATGGCTGTATAATTGGTTGCATCCCGATTTTGGCGTAAAACTGGCCCAATATCTTTCCGTAAAGAACAAAATGATTTCCGGGGATGAGGATATTAAATTTCTTGGGGAGGAGAACGAATGGCTGGTGCAATACTGTAGACGGAAACTGGAACAGCAGCACTATGATTATTTTGTTTTTGGGCATCGGCACCTGCCTTTGGAAATACCCTTAAATGATAATTCAATCTATGTGAATCTAGGGGATTGGATTTCCTATTTTACTTACGGCGAATTTGATGGGTCTTCCTTATCCCTGAAGAAATATGAGTCTTCCTTAAGCTGAAATACAAGAGATTTTTCGGTCCATCTAGAGGGAAAATCGGAATACTGTTGATTTACCTGCTTGGCATAGTACAATTCGTACTAAAATTTGTAGTTGCAGCCTGTTAATTGTACAATTTATTGATGCATTTTAGTTATCAAAAAATTAAAATTGATAACTATCATGTTCTTTTAGATCCTTTAACTTCATTTGAAGGGCTATTTTACCCTGCCATTCGTTTTCATCCAATGTAAAAACGGCGCTAACGGTTTTGCTTGATACCGTAGGTAAATGCTTACCTAAATTAAACCCAATTGCATCAATTCCCGACCTCCTGGAGCCGTTATTTTTATCAAAAAGCTTACATTTTAAATGTTTTCCTTCTTGTCCTACCACTTTTGCGTAGCCGGTATCGTTAAGATTTTCTACCATGAAAGTAGGGGTCATATTTCCTGGGCCAAAGGGGGCAAATTGTTTAATAATGCGCATCAGCTTTGGAGTAATTTGATCCAAGTTAATTATGGCGTCTACCATAATTTCAGGAGACATTAGATTTGGATCCATGGTATTGGCAACCACTTCCTCAAATTTGGCTTTAAAGGCCTCGTAATTCTCTTCAAGTAAAGTTAATCCGGCGGCATACATATGCCCACCAAATTGTTCAATGGTATCGGAACAGCCCTCCAATGCCTCATATACGTCGAAACCTTTGATGGATCGCGCAGAGGCTGCCAATTTATTGCCGCTCTTTGTAAAGACCAAAGTGGGCCTATAATAAGTTTCAATGAGACGGGAGGCTACAATTCCGATTACCCCCTTATGCCAGGTTTCATTGTATACCACTGAGGTAAAACCTTCCTCTTCTTTGTTTTCTTGTATCTGTAATAGGGCTTCTTGGGCAATGATCTGGTCTAGGTTTCTTCTGTCCGTATTGTATTTCTCTATTTCGGCGGCAAAAAATTCGGCCCGTGCCAAATCGGTTTCCTTTAACAGATTAACCGCGTGTTGCCCGTGCTCCATGCGCCCTGCAGCATTAATTCGCGGAGCAATTATAAAAACCACGTCTGTAATGGTAAGGACTTGTTTTTTTATCTGATTGATGATCGCCTTAAAACCGGCTCTCGGATCTTGGTTGATTACTTGCAGCCCCCAATAGGCCATAACCCGGTTTTCCCCTGTAATGGGCACTATATCTGCCCCTATGGCTGTAGCAACCAAATCCAAATAAGGAACTAAATCTTCAATAGTTTCCCCTTTATTGCTCCCCAATGCCTGGATCAATTTAAATCCTACCCCACAGCCACAAAGTTCGTCATAAGGATAGGAACAATCCGCTCTTTTAGGGTCCAAAACAGCTACTGCATTTGGTAAAGTATTCCCTGGCCTGTGGTGATCACAGATAATAAAGTCGATACCCTTTTCCTTTGCATATTCTACCTTCTCAATGGCCTTAACCCCACAATCCAAGGCAATTATTAGGGAAAAGCTGTTATCCTCGGCAAAATCTATACCTTGATAGGAAACCCCATAGCCTTCGTTATATCGGTCCGGGATATAGGTGGCCACGTTGGGGTAGGTGCTTTCCAAATAGGAGGAAACCAAGGCTACTGCCGTAGTGCCATCCACGTCGTAGTCACCAAAAATCAAAATATTTTCCTGCTCTGCAATGGCCCTTTCTATTCGTTCCACGGCCTTGTCCATATCCTTCATTAAAAAAGGATCGTGAAGGTCTGAAAGCTGTGGCCTAAAAAACCTTTTGGCATCCTCATAGTTGGCAATGCCACGCTGTAATAATAGTTGCGCTACCAGATCTTCCACGTTTAGGGCCGCGGCTAACGCGTCAATTTGTGGTTGTTCGGGTTTTGGTTTAATGGTCCATCGCATGGTAATTACTCCTTTAGCCTAATTCTATTTTTAAATACTTCTTTGCCGTCTATTACAACTTTTAGATAGTAGCGCATTTTAGGCAAATAGGAGAGGTCATATGTAAAAATACCCTTTTTGAAATTTAAGTAGGTATGGGTTTCCACTATTTTTGTCTCATCTTCCTGTTGGGTAATAATGACCTCCACATTTTTTTCGTCATTGGCAAAATAATCCAATGTTACTGGACCCTCGGTTCTGGCAGGGAACATATTTATGGATGGTTCATTGTCCAAATGATAGGTAACCCCAGGTTCTACTCTAAAGTTATACATAATATGGCTCCCAAAGTCGGAATTGAAATGTTTTATGGCCTGCCCCAAAGTATCCAATAGTTTAACGCTACCATTGCCATCCTTTGCCCTGAACCAAAACTCAAGTCCATCCCCTCCTTTATCATGTAACTTAAAAGTATAGTTACCCTTTCGAAGTCTCAGGGTATCCGAATAGATGGTGTAAGGTTTAAGATCTACACTATCTCTTTTGAATATTGGCTTTCCGTAGCTATCGGTAACGGAATATTCATTTTGGCCGGGCTTTTTATTCGTCTTAAAATAGATAATAACGGACTCGGGCAAGATATTGGGTTTGGTATAGACTGAGCTTTTGGAATTATCCAAACCGTAACCATCTTTTTTGCCATTAGGCCTTTTTAATTCTACAAAAAAGCGGGTAGACTCTTTATCACTAAATATCTCTTCGGGCAAGGTTAATAGGGCGGTTTCCCCAAAAGGAATGTCTCCTTTCCATTTAAATTCTTTTGGTTTCTGCCCCTCTAGAAAATAATTTATTACCAAAGATTTTAAATTGTTCTGGCCATTATTCTTTATCCGGATAATGGGAAAAGCTCCCGTTTCATTTTTTCTACTGTGTATTTTTTCGTTGGAAGGGGATATGATATCCACTAAAGCAACGTCATTTTCGGAATTTATCTTGCCATATTCCAGAACATAGGCCACTAAAAGTTCTTTTGCACTTGGCTTTTCCGTTTCATAGGGTTCCATATTAAGGTCAATGGTAAATTCTTGTCCTGAATTTAAGTCAAAACTTACCTCATCTGGTTGCAATAAATAACCGGGGCACCAATTGGCCCGGTCAAAGATCCAGGTCCCGGCTTGTGGATATAAGGGGTTATCTCCACATTCCATCCATAATTGTTTTCTATCGATTACCTTGCCGTTATACAGTATGTCACGGTATTTGTCACAAAATTCCCCACAGCCATTGGCATCCATCCCATGTCCTGTCTGATGAATTTTTACCTTTCCAAAGGAGGATTGGGTACTGGCCTTTAAAGCAACTGGTACCAAGTGATTTTCAATGGGATCTGATTTATCTCCATAACTATAATTGCCATCGTAGACCTTATGTATGGCCAGTTGCTCGGCAACGGGAGTCCCATAAGTAATTTCAAAATCTACGGTAACCTTCCATCCGCGGGTCTTATTGTCTTCGTAACCTGTATGTATATAATCTACCTCGAGGCTATCCCTTAAAATGGGACTAAAATCCGTAATGTCCACTTTCCAATCAAATCGCCAATCTTCCTGAAATCTGCCGCCATAGGGTGTAAGCATTCTAGCAATTTCATAGTTGGTGGTGTCATTCTTTTGCCTCACTTTAATATGGTCAACATAATCCCAGTCTGCACAGCGCATATTGTCAGGGCATTCAAAAGTAAGATTTAAGATTATCTGCCGAATTTCCTTGTTTTTGGGAGGAAAAACGGCCCAATGCTTATAACTATTTTCACCTTTTGACGGATCGGTAACAATGGTTTCCTGGATGTGGGATATTATATTTTCTGTAGCTTGGGCATGCAAGTTTTGTTGTACCAGTATAAAACCGGCTAACAGATATAGAAATCTTTGGATCATAGTAAAAAGAAGAAAGGAAACTATTATTTATCAAAATAAGTCTTAATCTCCAAGGTTGCGAATTGACGGAACATTTCCATTACCCCACAATATTTTTCAACGGAAAGATCAACCGCTCTTTGCAATTTTTTTTCGTTGAGGTTAGCTCCAGTAAAATGATACTCTACCACTACCTTGTCGTAAAATTTAGGGTCCTCCTCGGTTAGGTTGGCAATAGTCTCTATTCTAAACTCTTCCACCTCCAATTTCATTTTTTTAATTAGGGAAGCAACATCCAGACCGGAACAGCCGGCCAAAGCGGTCAACATAAGGGCTTTAGGCCTGTATCCCATGCCTTCTCCCCCATTTTCAGGGGCTACATCTATAATTAGGTTGTTTCCGGACGGATTATTGCTTTCAAAGGCCATATTACCAAGCCATTTGGTAGTGATTTGATTTGTCATGTAGGTGTTTTTTTCGTTACTTGTATAGGTCAAAAATACGCATAATTCACAAATCATGTCCCTTGTAGACCCTTTAGATGCCGATCATGATTCAGCGACCAAAAAGTTGGCTGAAATTTTTAATGAAACTTTGGGTTTCTGTCCTAATTCGGTATTGACCATGCAGCATCGGCCCGCTATTTCCAAGGCATTTATTAATTTAAATATGGCGGTGATGGCAAATGAAGGAAGGGTAAGCTCGGCTTTGAAAAGAATGATGGCCTGGGTAAGCAGTAACGCCACTGGTTGTCGGTATTGTCAAGCGCATGCAATAAGTGCCGCAGAACGTTATGGGGCGGAGCAGGAGCAACTGGATAATATTTGGGAGTACAGGACGCATTCTGCATTCTCAGAGGCCTAACGGGCGGCCTTGGATTTTGCATTGGCGGCTTCCCAGGTACCCAATACCATGAATTCTAAAATAAAAAAAGCCTTATATAAACATTGGGATGAAGGAGAGATAGTGGAAATGTTGGGGGTCATTTCTTTGTTCGGATTTTTAAATCGTTGGAACGACACCATGGGCACTAGCTTAGAGGATGGTGCCATAGAGAGTGGGAAGCAGTATTTGGAAAAATATGGATGGGAGAGGGGCAAACACCTTTAGCGAAAATACTTTCTGTTGCAATTAGGGAACCGTCCCATAAAAATCAATTTGTTTTTTGGGGAAGTTCGTTATTCTATAATATCATTACAGATTTGGGCAAAAATAAAAAGGCAGAGCATAGCTCTACCTTTTTCCCCAAATCTTACCATGAACTTAACCTACTTATGCTATGGTCCTCCAAAAGTAGAGTAATGTATGCTGTGGAAAAAAGGTTTTAGATGAATGTCTCTTTAATAAGTTGAAATACTTCTTATTCGATAAACAGTAGATTATATAGGATGTAATACAGCGGGGTCTGTATATAGAATTGGTACCAATAAAAAAGGTGGAGAAGTCTCCACCTTTTTTGCCCCAAATCTTACCATGAACTTAACCTACTTATGCTATGGCACTACTAAAGTACAAGTGCACTGCAGGTTTCTGATCAAAAAGACGTTAAAGAGTGTATTTCATCGATTAAGTGCATAAAAACCTACCCTTCATCGATGAAATGTTTAGTATGCCCGTTCGTTCTTGCCTTCGAAAAAGTTAATGAACGCCCTGTTTACTACGCGGTTACCACCGGGTGTGGGATAATTGCCGGTAAAGTACCAATCTCCCAGGTTTTTGGGACAGGCTTCATGTAGGTTTTCAATATTTTGATAAATTACCTGAACCTGGGCTTTAATATCTGGCGGACTTAATAATTGTCCAATTTTGTCCGAAATCTCATCTGCCGTAAAAGGGGCATAGAATTCCTTTACGTAATTTACTACCTCAGAATCATGTGTACTGGTTTGTTGCAGACATTTTTTGTAGATTTCCTCTACAAGGTGCATAGTATTCCTTTCTTCATGAAGGGCCAAAGCGGCCTTAAATGCAACAAAATCTTCCAGTTTGGCCATATCTATTCCGTAGCAGTCAGGATATCGGATTTGAGGTGCCGATGAGACAACTATAATTTTCTTCGGCAATAGTCGGTCTAAAATTCTTAGGATACTCTTTTGAAGAGTGGTTCCTCTCACGATACTATCATCTATGATTACCAAATTGTCGTTTTCCTTCACAGATCCATAGGAGATATCATAGACGTGTGCCACCAAATCGTCCCTACTGCTGTCCTGTGTTATGAAGGTTCTGAGTTTGGCATCTTTTATGGCCACTTTCTCTATTCTTGGCCTCACTTCCAAGATCTCATGTAGTTCTTCCCGTGTTATTTTTCTTCCAATAGAAAGAATCTGTTCTTCTTTCTTTTTGTTCATGTAGTTCTGTGCTGCGATTACCATTCCGAAAAAGGAGGTTTCCGCAGTATTGGGGATATAGGAGAATACGGTATTTTTTATATCGTTATCTATCGATTTCAGGATTAGTGGGAAAAGCAGTTTTCCCAACATTTTTCTTTCCTGATATATTTCCTTGTCACTTCCCCTAGAGAAATAAATACGTTCAAAAGAACAGGCCTTTCTTTCGGTAGGTTCTAAAATTCTCTTGATCTTAACCTTGCCATTTTTTTTGATGATGATGGCGTGTCCCGGGTCCAATTCCTTAACGTCGTCAAAATTAACGTTGAATACTGTCTGTATTGCAGGCCTTTCGGAGGCTACCACAGCAATCTCATCGTCTTTATAGTAATACGCAGGTCTAATTCCTGCAGGGTCTCTTAGAACAAAGGAATCGCCATGTCCCAAAAGGCCGGCCATGGCATAACCACCATCAAAATTTTTGGCCGCTCTTCTCAAAATCTTAGCAACATTTAATCTTTCCGCAATCAATGGGGAGGCTTCCCTCTTGTTAAAGCCTTCTTTTTTAATATCCTTATAAAGTTGAGCAACTGCATCGTCTAGAAAATGCCCAATTTTTTCCATTACCGTAACGGTATCGGCTTTTTCCTTCGGGTGTTGTCCAATTTGTACAAGGTTGTCGAAAAGTTCATTAACATTGGTCATGTTAAAATTTCCGGCAACGATCAGGTTACGGTGCATCCAATTGTTTTGTCTTAAAAAGGGATGTACACTCTCTATACTGTTTTTTCCAAAAGTTCCGTAACGTACGTGACCCAAAAGAACTTCCCCAATGTAGGGAATATGCTTTTTCTGTTTGGCCACATCATTGATGTATTCCGGATTTTCTTTAAAAGAAGTGTTTATACGATCGTTTATTTGGGCAAAAATATCCTGTATGGGTTGTTGGTCTATGGAGCGTACCCGACTCATATACCGTTCGCCAGCTTCCATATCCAATTTAATACTGGCAAAACCTGCACCATCCTGGCCACGGTTATGCTGTTTTTCCATCATCAAGTACATCTTGTTTACCCCGTAAAAGGCAGAACCGTACTTTTCTTGATAATATTCCAACGGCTTCAATAACCGAATCAGGGAAATTCCACATTCATGCTTTATAGCGTCGCTCATGGTAACTTTAAATTAAAAATGCCCTGTAAAATTAGGGCACATATTTATTGTAATTCAATATCAAATTGGGTAAGCTCCTTAAATTGGAGCAACCTGTCGTTGACCTCTTTCTTATCTAATTTTTCCATTCTTTCAGTGCCAAATCGTTCAACACAAAATGAGGCTAAATTGGAACCGTGTATAACCGCACTCTTTAGATTGTTGAAACTAATGTTTTCGGATTCCGCCAAATATCCAGAAAAGCCTCCTGCAAAGGTATCTCCTGCACCTGTTGGATCAAAAACCTCCTCCAAGGGCAGCGCTGGGGCAAAAAATACCTGGGAATTGTGAAACAACAATGCGCCGTGTTCCCCTTTTTTTATGACCACAAATTTAGGGCCCATAAGATGTATTTTCTCCGCAGCCTTTAGCAAGGAGTGCTCTCCGGTTAGCTGTCTGGCCTCTTCATCGTTAATGGTGATCACGTCTATGTGTTTTACAACTTCCTTCAATTCATCAAGGGCATGGTCCATCCAAAAGTTCATGGTATCCAGTACTATTAGCTTTGGTCGTTCTTCCATCTGATTAATTACGCTCAGTTGTGTGTCCGGGTGTAAATTTCCCAACATTAATACGTCTGCGTCCTTAAAATTGTTTGGAACTACCGGAGCAAAGTCGGCCAGTACATTCAATTCTGTGGATAAGGTATCCCTGGAATTAAGATCGTTGTGATATTTGCCACTCCAAAAGAAGGTTTTACCACCTTTAATAACCTGTAGGCCTGAAATATCAATATTCTTTTCGGTCAAAAGATCCAAATAATCTTGGGGAAAATCTTCGCCCACAACAGAAACAATGGCAGATTTTACTCTAAACTGGGAAGCTGCCAGACCAATAAAGGTGGCTGCCCCTCCCAAAATTTTATCGGTTTTGCCGAAAGGGGTTTCTATAGCGTCAAATGCGACTGTTCCTACGATTAAAAGTTTACCCATTAAATTTTGAAATTTGCTGCAAAGATAGGTTTTTGAACTGCCAAATCCACAGCATTGGAAATCAAATTTTAAAAAATGATGATATCCCTATTTTCTACCAAAATCTGCAGGAATTTCACCCCAGGCCTTGGTTTCCCACTTAACTATGGTAGTGGTGTAGGTGTTTTTTTCAAGCCAGCTAATGGCGCGTCTTACCAGATCGAAGACCACTTTGTTTTCAGGGGTTTCTGGCAATTTGGAATTACAGCTTTTTTTCCGGACCCAGCTCATGGCCGTTTTGGAATCAGTATATATTATCCTGTCGCTATTCTGTTTCTTTAGAAAAGCCAGCCCATGTACCAAGGCCAAAAACTCGCCAATATTATTGGTACCTTGTTTAAATGGTCCCTGTTTAAAAAGTTCTTTTTTGGTTTTTGTATCTACTCCCCTGTATTCCATGATACCCGGATTACCGCTAGAGGCAGCATCAACCGAAATGGAATTGTAATTGGGATCGCCTATTTTACTAATTTGCTCCTTGCTCAGTGTGGAGGAGGTGTTTTTTTTGCCCTTATAATCATCGTAATTGCCATTGTAGGCCTTTTTTGCTTCCTCAAATGTTGGGAAGGATTTATATTGGGTTCCCTTGTAGTTGGAGATAGCAGCTTTGCAGTCTTTCCAGCTGGTGTATATTCCTGGTCGACTTCCCTTCCACACGGTATAGAATTTTTCTTTTTTGGCCATTATGTCCCCATTAAAACCTGTTCTATCACTTTCGGGAAATGCCCATATTCCAATTGATGGACCTTTTCTGCAATCATTTCAGGGGTATCATTTGGGCTTAAAGCAACCTTTGCCTGCTTAATGATGGCTCCTTCGTCATAATTCTCGTTTACATAGTGGATGGTTATTCCCGTTTCCGTCTCATTATTGCTTTTAACCGCTTCATGAACATGCATGCCGTACATTCCCTTACCTCCGTATTTGGGGAGCAATGCGGGATGAATATTAATTATTTTATTGGGATAACTGCAGATAAGGTTATCTGGAATCTTCCAAAGAAATCCTGCCAAAACAATAAGGTCCGGGTTAAGGGATTTAAGGATATTTAAAACACAGTCCGAGCTATAGAAGGCATGTCTATTAAAATATAAGGCATTCAAATTTAACCGGTTACACCTTTCAAAAACTTTGGCGTCCTTTTTATTGGATAGTACACAGCTAATGGAAACCTCGGAATTGTCGCGAAAATATTGTTCTATGTTTTCAACGTTGGAACCAGAGCCGGAAGCAAATAGGACAATCCTTTTCATGTATAATTTTGGGGTTAGGACAGAAAATAATTTTGGGCTAAAATAGCACTCTTGTATTTAATTTTATTAAATTACATCACATTTTAACGACAAATAGTGTTATTAAACCAAAGTTTTTTATTTTTGCCATCAATTTAAATTTTTAAAACCGATATTATTATGTCAGACATTGCATCAAGAGTAAAAGCTATCATCGTAGATAAATTAGGTGTTGATGAGAACGAAGTTGTAACCGAAGCTAGCTTTACCAACGACCTAGGGGCAGATTCATTGGATACTGTTGAGTTGATAATGGAGTTCGAAAAAGAATTTGATATTCAAATTCCGGACGATCAAGCAGAAAACATTGCTACAGTTGGTCAAGCTATAAGTTATATAGAAGAAGCCAAGTAATTTTATGATTTCTTGAACAAGTTTCAAAATTATCCATGTGGTAAAGACGCTGCATGGATAATTTTTTTTAATTTACACCTAACTTAATAAGTTAAACAAAAATTTAGTTCAATGCAATTAAAGCGAGTTGTGGTTACTGGTCTAGGTGCTTTGACACCTATTGGCAATAATATTGAAGAGTATTGGGAAGGCCTAAAGAACGGAAAAAGTGGTTCGGCCCCTATTACTTATTATGATACAGAGAAGTTTAAGGTAAAATTTGCATGCGAATTAAAGAACTATAATGCTGAAGATTATTTTGATAGAAAAGAGGCCCGCAAGTTGGACAGGTTTGCCCAATATGCACTCATTTCATCAGATGAAGCCATAAAAGACTCAGGATTGGATCTTGATAAGATAGATAAGTTTCGAACTGGGGTAATCTGGGGAGCTGGCATAGGAGGATTGGAAACTTTTCAAAACGAAGTTTTAAATTTTGCTGCTGGAGATGGAACGCCACGTTTTAATCCATTCTTTATCCCAAAAATGATTGCTGATATTGCTCCTGGAAATATATCTATTAAGCATGGTTTTATGGGTCCTAACTATACTACGGTATCGGCCTGTGCGTCCTCTGCCAATGCCATAATCGATGCCTTGAACACTATACGTTTGGGATATTGTGATGTTGTAGTTACTGGTGGTAGTGAGGCAGCGGTTACCATAGCCGGAATGGGCGGTTTTGGAGCAATGCATGCACTTTCCACACGTAATGAGAGCCCAGAAACAGCTTCAAGGCCATTTGATGCCACTAGGGACGGATTTGTTCTGGGCGAAGGGGCGGGAGCCTTGATCCTTGAAGAATATGAGCACGCAAAAGCCAGGGGAGCAAAAATATATGCGGAAGTAGCTGGTGGAGGTTTATCCAGTGATGCCTACCATATGACGGCACCACATCCTGACGGAATTGGAGTTGTTAGGGTAATGGAGAATTGCTTAAAGGATGCCGGATTAAAACCTGAAGATGTGGATGCCATAAATACACATGGTACTTCTACTCCCTTAGGTGATGTTGCCGAGTTAAAGGCGATAACCAAGGTTTTCGGAGAGCATGCGCACCAGATAAACATAAACTCTACAAAATCCATGACAGGTCATCTTCTAGGTGCTGCCGGTGCTATTGAGGCCATTGCTTCTATATTGGCCATGGAGCATGGATTGGTACCCCCTACCATCAACCATACTACTGTAGACGACAATATTGATCCCAAATTGAACCTTACCCTTAATAAGGCACAAAAAAGAGAGGTAAACGTTGCATTGAGCAACACTTTCGGATTTGGGGGACATAATGCATGTGTGATATTTAAAAAAATTAGCTAATTCATAATATGAACGCTTTTTCCAATTTATTTAATTCCCATTCAAAAAAGGATGGGGATTTTTTTTTGGGAATGAAAAAAATTTTGGGTTTTAAGCCAAAAAACCTGGAAATTTATCAAAAAGCGTTCGTTCATCGCTCTGCCAACAGAAAGGATAAGGTTGGCTTTCCTATGAATTATGAGCGCTTGGAATTTTTAGGGGATGCCATGCTGGGGACCATAATTTCCAAGCACTTATATAGCAAGGTTCCGGATGGGGACGAAGGATATCTTACCAAGATGAGATCTAAAATTGTTAGTAGGGAACACCTGAATGAGTTGGGGAAGGATCTTAAACTAATCGATTTTGTAGAGAGTAGAATTCCCAAATCCCGTTTTGGGGATAATATACACGGAAATGTTTTTGAAGCCTTGGTAGGCGCCATATACTTGGATAGAGGGTATAAATTCTGCGAAAAGTTTATTAGCAAAAGAATTATAGACCCCTATGTGGATATTGAACAATTGGAGGGTAAGGTCATAAGCTATAAAAGCTTGGTAATAGAATGGTGCCAAAAACAAAAAAAATCTTTTAATTACGATATCTACGAGGATACGGGAAATGATGTTATTAAGCATTTTGCAGTAAAGTTATCCATTGGGGGCAAAATTGTGGCCAAAGCCAGGGCAACCTCAAAAAAGAAGGCTGAGGAACGTGCTTCCAAGAGGGCTTATTTTGCCTTACAGGACAAAATGGATAAATCCAATGAGTGAAAATCCCCAAATTAATGTATCACGGCTAAAATTTGGACGAAAAACTTGACAATTGACCAAGGCTTATAAAATTTTATCAAACTCCAACGTTTTCGTAGTTTGAACAACGTTTTATACTTGGATTGGATAGGCTAGTTTCGTTATTAATCCTATATTTACGCCTTTCACGGAAAGTATGGCAGCGATACACAAAATTTCGGAAGATTTTTATGAAGAAACTTTTACTTTAATCGCTTTGCACAGCAGTATAGAAGATTTTATGCTGGTATATGCACTTAATTCTTGCCTTAAAACAAATTTGAAGAGGTCCGTGAGCGATTTGGATTTGTCGCAAGGTGGCTCCTTCCCAATTTTTGATTGGAGGGATGAAGTTAATGATCGCTATTACACATTTGTTAGCAATAATGATGTAAAGGAAGAGGTGTTAAGTGTAGCAAATCTATTTCAGGATCAGCCAACTTTAACAAAATATCATTTGGTTCCTGAATATAGGGATGTGGACTACTTTTTAAAGATAGAACACGACGAATTGGACGTGGAAGATTATATTTTGAAGTCTGTACTAACTATCCCGAAGGTCATAACAGCCTATTTGGTTGATGCAAGTAAACTAAAATCTAAAAATAATTTAATATTTTAAAATAATGCCAATAAATAAAAAGACAAAAATAGTAGCGACCCTCGGACCAGCTACTAGTACGAAGAGTGTTCTAAAGGACATGATTGAGGCTGGAGTGGATGTCTTTAGGATAAACTTTTCCCATGCCGATTATAAGGATGTTGCAGAACGCATACAGATGATTCGCGATTTAAATGAGGAATTAGGTACCTACACCTCTATTCTTGCGGATTTACAAGGACCAAAATTAAGGGTCGGAGTAATGGCAGGTGAAGTGGTAGTTGCCCCGGGAGACGAAATAACTTTTGTTACGGGGAAACCTTTTGAAGGAAATGCGGAGAAAGTGTATATGAACTACACCAATTTTCCAAAAGATGTTAAAGCGGGTGAGCGTATCTTGCTAGATGATGGAAAGTTGATGTTCGAGGTTATTTCTACCAATTCTAAGGATGAAGTTAAGGCTAAAGTGATCCAAGGTGGGCCTTTAAAGTCCAAAAAAGGGGTGAATTTGCCAAATACCAACATCTCTTTACCAGCTCTAACAGAAAAAGATATTAAGGATGCTATTTTCGCCATTTCACAAGATGTGGATTGGATAGCACTTTCTTTCGTAAGGTTTAGTCAGGATTTAATAGACCTACAGAATATTATAAAGGAACATTCCGAGCACAAAATTCCAATTATTGCAAAAATTGAAAAACCTGAAGCAGTAGAAAACATCGATAAGATTGTAGCGTATTGTGATGGATTAATGGTTGCAAGAGGGGATTTGGGAGTTGAGGTTCCGGCACAGGAAGTACCCCTTATTCAAAAGCAATTGGTGCTAAGGGCCAAAAAGGCCAGGATACCTGTGATTATTGCTACCCAGATGATGGAAACTATGATTACCAGCCTTACACCTACCCGTGCAGAGGTGAATGATGTGGCCAACTCGGTAATGGATGGGGCAGATGCCGTAATGCTTTCAGGGGAGACATCCGTTGGAAATTATCCTGTGCAGGTAATACAAAAGATGTCCAGTATCTTGGAAAGTGTAGAAAATTCAGACCTAATTAAGGTGCCGCATGAACCACCTCAGGTTAGGACAAATAGATATATTACCAAATCCATTTGTTTCCATGCCGCCAATATGGCCAATGAAATTAAAGCCAAGGCTATTTCGACCTTGACCAACAGTGGATATACAGCTTTCCAAATATCTGCTTGGAGACCAAAGGCCCACATTTTGGTATTTACCTCCAATAAAAGAATCCTTACACAGCTTAATTTGTTATGGGGAGTAAAGGCCTTTTATTACGATAAGTATGTGTCTACGGACGAAACTATTGAGGATGTCAATAAAATGGCCTGTCAGAAAGGGTTTTTAGAAGTAGGGGACATGTTGATCAGTTTGGCAGCGATGCCAATAAAGGATAAGGGTATGGTGAATACCTTGCGTGTTTCACAAATAGAAAGCTGCAATTTTTAGAATCGGTATACCTAATATATTTATAAAGGCCTGCCTGTCTGGATTTTTTAACCGGACAGGTTTTTTTTATCGTTACAAGTCGAATTTGAGTTGTACGGTAAGCACCTTTTGCTCCAAAGGTTCATTTTTTTCCGTGTTTAAATTGGACAGGGATATACCCAAAAGGCGAACGGAATTTTCCAATTTCTCTTGGTAAAGCAGTTCTTTGGTAGTCTCCAATATCAAGGATTTGTCGGCAATATAATAGGGTAGGGTCTTGCTCCGTGTTTGAAGGGTGAAATCGCTATATTTTATTTTTAAGGTTACCGTTTTCCCCGATATCTTCGATTTTTTTAGGCGCTTTTCCAGTTCCGTGGCAATGTTTTCCAATCTTTGGAGCATAAAGACCTCACTGCTCAGGTTTTCATCGAAAGTACGTTCCGCACCTACAGATTTGGGGATTCTATTGGGCTTTACTTCGCTATTGTGGATTCCTCTTACCACATGGTAATAGTAATCGCCGCTTTTACCAAAATTCTCCCTTAGAAATTCAACCGATTTCTGCTTAAGATCTTTACCTGTAAAAATACCGAGATGATACATTTTGTCCGCCGTAACCTTTCCCACACCATAGAATTTTCTAATTTCCAATTCTTCCAAAAAAGATATTACCTCTTCTGGATTAACCGTTTTTTGACCATTTGGCTTATTGTAGTCGCTTGCAACCTTGGCCAGGAATTTGTTAATGGATATTCCTGCCGATGCGGTGAGGCCCACTTCGTTAAAAATTCGCTGTCTAATCTCTTCTGCTATCAGGGAGGCCGATGGATTACCTTTTTTGTTCGTTGTTACGTCCAAATAGGCCTCGTCCAATGAAAGCGGTTCCACCAAATCCGTATAATCGAAAAATATATTTCTAATTTTAAGGGAAATCTCCTTATAACGTTCAAAACGCGGAGGTACAAATATTAAATCTGGACAGTTCTTTTTCGCCAAATAACCGCTCATTGCGCTCCTGACCCCAAATTTCCTTGCCTCGTAACTGGCAGCGGAAACCACACCCCTTTTTTCGGCCCCACCAACGGCCAAAGGCCTGCCTTTTAAAGCAGGGTTGTCCATTTGTTCCACGGAGGCGTAAAACGCGTCCATATCTACATGGATTATTTTTCGTTGTGGAAAATCCAATTTCATACCGTAAATTTATAACAAGTTGGTGCTATAAGGCCCCACCTAAAATGTTAAACATGCTCCATGGGGAAAGGACAAATTAAATTAAAGGAGAAAACGGCTATTATATTGGGGGCTACCGGCTTAACAGGTGGGTGTTTATTGCAGATGTTGCTCAATGATGAACGATATATAAAAATAAGACTCTTTTCTAGGAGCAGTATTGGATTTTCCCACCCAAAATTGGAAGAACATTTGGTAGACCTCTTAAATTTGGAGAGCTATAAGACCAATTTTCTTGCGGATGAAGTGTTTTGTTGTATCGGTACTACCAAGGCTAAAACCCCGGATACGGAGATGTACAGAAAGATCGATTTTGGGATTCCGGTTTCGGCGGCCAAAATAAGCCGTATAAATGGGATTGAAACATTCATGGTCATCTCGTCCATGGGGGCCAATTCCAAAAGCGGTGTTAGCTACAACAGGATAAAAGGGGAAATGGAAGAAGCCGTTTTAAAGTGTGGCATTCCAAATACCTATATTTTACAACCCTCGCTAATAGGAGGTAAGCGGGAGGAGAAACGGATAGGGGAATGGCTGGCCAAGCAGTTTATGAAGGTTCTTAATTTTGTATTGGTAGGACCCTTGGAAAAATATAGGTCCATTGACCCAGAAGTTATTGCGGGCAGCATGGTTTGGTTGGCCAACAATAATTATGACAGTGTTAGGATTCAATCTGATGAAATTAAAAAGATATACCAAAGCCATTCCAATACATCCGAAACCGACTAGTATACATGATAGAAATAGAGCGTAAATTTTTGGTTAAGTCCGAAGCTTATAAAACGGACGCTGTTCAAAAGGAAAGAATTGTACAAGGTTTTTTAAATACGGATCCCTTACGAACGGTAAGGGTAAGGATCAAGGGAGACAAGGGATATATGACCGTAAAGGGAAAGGGCAATCACAATGGCACCACACGTTTTGAGTGGGAAAAGGAAATATCTGTTAAGGAGGCGGATGCCTTGATTAAATTGTCCGAGCCTGGGGTAATAGATAAGCTGAGATACTATATTGAGGTTGGAAAACACATATTTGAGGTGGACGAGTTTTTTGGTGATAATTCGGGATTGATAATAGCAGAAATTGAATTGGAACATGAAGATGAGGACTTTTTGAAGCCCCAATGGTTGGGTGATGAGGTTACTGCAGATGTCAGATACTACAATTCACAGTTGAGTAAAAACCCTTTTAAGACATGGAAAAAATAAGCTTGTTATTGGTTGTACTATTGTTCGGGCAGTTATTTTCCTGTAAGGATTCGGGAGGGCTGCCAAGCGTAAAAATAGCCCAGCAAGTTGCTGAACCGGAGATTTCCGTGGCTCAATTGAAGAAGCGTTTGGAATCACAGGGATTTCAAACTTTCGATTATATAGATGAAAAGACCATGGATACCATTTTGATGCAGCAATATTTCATTGCCTTTTTAAAAAGTGGTCCAAATCGCTCCCAATCCAAGGCGGAGGCAGATAGTCTACAGTCCCTTCATTTGGCCCATTTGGGAAGAATGTACGAGGAAGGTTATGCCGATATTTCGGGTCCTTTTGGTGATAATGGGGATATACGTGGTATTACCATTTACAATGTGCCTACCCAAGAAATGGCAGATAGCCTGGCCAATATGGATCCCATGGTGAAGGCGGGACGCTTGGCCATAGAAATACATCCTTGGTGGGCTGCCAAGGGATTTAAGTTAAGATAGCTCCATTACAAGGTGGCTATCTGTTGCAATTCCACTGATATAATTTATGATCAAATTTTCTAAAAGTTCCCTATTGCTGTACTGATCGAACAGGTTATTGGATTGAAAAAGTAAAGATTCCAAGTGGTTCAGATACAGTTGGCAGCTGAGTTCAACATTAACGTTTTGCCTGATCTGGCCATTTTTTTGGGCGGTTTTCAGTAGTGAAAGTACTAGCCCGTTTATTTCCCGATTTTTAAAGTTATGGTACTGCTCATTAACCTTGGGGTAGTATTTTTTAATTCCTTCCAAAAAGGTGGGACTAAACAACTTTAAATATTCCAACCCTATTTTATATATCATAATGATTCCCAAAATAGGATTGGATCTGACTTGTTCCACACTCTGGGTTACCTCGGCTTTTATCTTGTCCAATAAAAACCCAAGGCTTTCATAGACCAAGGCCTCCTTGTTGGTAAAGTGCTGATAGATGGTTTTTTTGGAAATTCCGATTTCATGGGAGAGGTCATCCAGGGTAAATCGTTTACTCCCATATCTCAAAAATTTGGAAATGGCAAATTCCAAGAACTCTTCTTTGCTTTCCATACGTAGGCCAGTTTATTTCCAACCACCACCCAAAGCCCTATATAGCTCCACTACTGCCTGCAGTTGTTGTAATTTATTGTCAATGGTGTTTAGTTCGGCATTCAAGGCATTTTGTCTAGCGGTCAACAAATCGAGATAAGTTCCAAACCCATTGTTTAAAAGTATTTCGGAATTAAGTTCTGCTTTGCGTAAAGATTCTACCTCATTTTGTCTGAATTCGTATTTTTTGGTTTCAGCTTCATATTCGTATAGCGCATTTGATACCTCCTGTCCTGCAGTCAAAAGTGTTTTCTTGAAGTTCAATAGGCTTTCTTCTTGCTGGGCCTTGGCTACTTCGTATTGGGTTCTTATCCTTCTTTTGTTAAAGATAGGTTGGGTAATTCCACCCACAAGAGTAGCAAACAAGGATCCGGAACTAAACCATTCTTTGAATTCCAAACTTTGTAGTCCTCCAGTTCCTGTTAAGGTCAGGGAAGGATAGAAACTGCTCTTGGCCACATTGGTTAGTTCAAATGTATTCATTAGTCTGAATTCCGCAGCAAGCACATCTGGCCGGTTAGCCAATAAATGGGCAGGAAGGCCAATGTTTAGATCCCGGGTTAGGGTTTGGTTTCCCAAGTAAGTGCGATCTATATGCGTGGCGGGCTTGCCCAACAGTATGGCAAACGCATTTTCTGTTCTAAAAATGTTCTTTTCAATATCGATAAGCAGGGCTTGGGCATTGTATAATTGAGCCGCTGTTTGATCTACTGCTACTTGGGTTACATTGCCTGCTTCTTTGAGCGCCTGTATTGTTTGTAGACTTTTCTTTCTGTTTTCTATGGTCTCCTCGGTAATTTTATGCTGTTGGTCCAGGGCCAACAGCAGATAGTAATTGGACGCAAGCTGCGAAATTAGCCTTGTTTTTACTGCCTGGTGGGCTGCCATACTTTGCAGGTGGGACGCTTGGGTAGCCCTTTGGTTACTTCGGATCTTGCCCCAAATGTCGGCTTCCCAGGATAAATTTCCCGTGAGTTCGAACTGTTCAATGGACCCACTAAAAAATGATCCAAATTGACTGTTCGGGGCCAGTTCCTGATGGGTCATGGAGGCTTTAGCATCCAAGGAGGGCAAATAGCCCATTTTACCCTGCTTCATATACGATTCGGCCGCAGCGATTTGCTGTAAGGCTATTCGGATATCCAAATTGTTCTGGAGCCCTTCTTCTATATATTCGGAAAGCAACGGGTCCGTAAAAAGTTCCTTCCAGGAAAGTACAGCAGTTAAAGCGCTGTCGGTAGCAACATGGTCTGTTCGGTACAGCCTGTCAATTTCGTGTAAATCGGGCCGGTCATAGTTTTTCGCAACAAAACAGGATTGCAATGTAAATGCAAGCAGCAGGAGTACGGAAAGTTTATAGGCAAATATATTTTTCATTAACTGATAATTATTGTTTTTAAGGTAAATTTCCTTTGATTTTGGACAAACCTAAATCATACCCACTTCTAATTTTATGATTCTTTTGGTAATGATTTGGCTGGCCCCGTTTCCTTAACGGCAACAGGTACTCCTGTAATTTTCTCTTGTAACCACTGAAAGACTATAAAGAGAACAGGGATAATAAAGACACCAAATACAGTCCCTATTAACATACCTCCCGCGGCACCTGTTCCAATGGCGTTATTTCCGGCTGCTCCCACACCTTTTGCCAGTACAAGAGGCATCAACCCGAGAATAAAGGCAAAAGAAGTCATTAAAATTGGTCTTAATCTAGCTTTGGCTCCCTGAATGGCCGATTCGGATAATGAAAGTCCTTGCCTTCTTCTTTGAAGTGCGAACTCCACGATAAGGATGGCATTTTTTGCCAAGAGCCCAATCAACATAATTAAGGCGATTTGGAAGTAAATATTGTTTTCCAAACCGGCAAATTTTGTCGACAGGAAGGCGCCCATTACCCCAATCGGCAAGGATAATAGTACAGATAATGGCAATAAATAACTTTCATATTGTGCCGACAGAAAGAAATATACAAACACGATGCTAAGTAGGAATATTACGCCCGATTGACCCGCTGAGGCAATTTCCTCACGGGTAATACCCGAAAAGGCAACCTCATAGTTATTTGGAAGATGTTCCTTGGCTACTTCGTTTACCGCTTTAATGGCGTCACCGGAACTGAATCCTTTGGCTGCGGAACCGTTGATGGTCACGGCATTAAATAAGTTGAAACGACTAACAGTTTGTGGGCCATAGACTCTATTTAAGGTAACAAATTCTGAAACCGGTGCCATTTCCCCTTTATCGTTCTTAACAAACATACTGTTTAAACTGGCAATGTCTTTTCTATCCTCGGGGTCAGCTTGCACGAATACTCTAAATTGCTTCCCGAACCTGCTGAAGTCGGCAGCATAAAATCCGCCTATATAACCCTGTAGGGTAGTAAGTATATTGCTCACACCGACTCCGGCTTCCTTGGCTTTCGGGATATTAATATCCATTTGAAGTTGAGGAAAATTGGTGCTAAATGAGTTGGAGGCAAAACTTACTTCCGGACGTTGTATTAAATTAGAAATAAACTCATTGGCGGCATTGTCCAAGTCCTTTAAACTACCGGAAGAACGATCCAGTAATCGCATTTCAAACCCTTCTACCGCCCCAAATCCGGGGATACTTGGCGGGGTAAAAAATATAATTTTGGCATCGGGAATGGAAGTTGCTTTAGCATAGAGTTGCCCTAAAATGGCATCAATTGAAGTATCTTCGGTATCCCTATTTTCCCAGTCTTCCAGAATAATAAAGCCCATACCATAAGAACTTCCTGAACCCGAAAAAAAGTTTCTTCCGTTAATTAGGGATGCTGTACGGATACCCTTAATACTGCTTATTTGCTCATATAGTTCTTGAGTAGCACTGTAAGTCCTGTCCAGTGAGGCCGCTTGGGGCAGTTCCATATTCATAAATACCACACCTCTGTCCTCTGTAGGTACAAAACCGGTTCTGGTTGTTTCGTTGGCCCACCAAATGGCGGCACCGGCTATTACAAGTATAACTGCAGTAATCCATTTGTGTTTTACCAAAAAGCCGAGTGATTTTATGTATTTGTCTGAGGTGGCTTTAAATGCTATGTTGAAAGCTGTATAGAAACGTTGTAGAAATCCTTTTCTTTTGTCTTTTTCGGAGTGCGGTTTTAATAGAATGGCACACAAGGCTGGACTCAAAGTCAAGGCGTTTACTGCCGATATGAGAATGGCAATGATTAGGGTTATACCAAATTGTTCATAAAATACTCCGGAAGGACCCTTAATAAATGTAATTGGAATGAATACCGCTGCCATTACAAGGGTAATGGAGATAATAGCCCCGCTAATTTCACTCATGGCAGAAACCGTAGCGGTCTTGGCATCATTGTATCCTTCTTCCAATTTGGCATGAACGGCCTCAACGACCACAATGGCATCGTCCACTACAATTCCAATGGCCAAAATAAGTGCAAATAGCGTAAGTAGATTTATGGAATAACCCAAAACCCCCAGAAAGAAAAATGTTCCAATGATGGAAACCGGAACCGAGATGGCCGGGATAAGTGTGGATTTAAAATCTTGCAAAAAGATAAATACCACCAAAAATACCAAGATAAAGGCTTCAATGAGTGTTGTTTTCACCTTGTTGATGGACGCAGTAAGAAATTTATTGGTATCGTAATTAATAAGATACTCCACCCCTTCGGGGAAACTTTCCTGTAAGCGATCTAGTTCAACATAGAGTTTTTCTATAATCTCCTGTGCATTGGAACCAGGGGTTTGGAAAACTCCAAAGTTGATTCCGGGATAACCCTTGGATCTCGATGTAGAACTATATGAAAACGCTTCAAGTTCAACTTTTGCAACATCCTTTAAACGCAAAAATTGGCCGTTATCAAGCGCTTTAATTATGATGTCTTGATATTCTTCCGCGGACTTGTATCGACCTTTGTATTTAATAACATATTCGAAGGACTGCCCAGTATTTTGACCTAGGGACCCTGCAGCTGCTTCCAAACTCTGTTCATTAATGGCCTGGACTACCTCGGTAGTTGTAAGGCCATAGGAAGCTAGTTTTACCGGGTCTATCCACACCCTCATGGAGTAGTCTTTTGCACCGAAAACACTTACGGCACCTACGCCATTAATTCGTTGAATTTCTGGTTTAACATTAATGTTTAGGTAGTTCTGTACAAAAGTATCATCGTAATCGGGATTGGTAGAATACAGGGCAACGTACATTAGTGCGGAACTCTGCTGTTTTTGGGTAATTACCCCAGATCTTATTACCTCTGAGGGTAAAAGCGAATTTGCCCTGGAAACCCTGTTTTGAACATTCACCGCCGCAATGTCCGGTTCAACTCCTTGTTCAAAATATACAGTTATGTTGGCACTACCGTCATTACTCGCAGAAGACGTTAAATAGGTCATACCTTCCACTCCGTTGATTTGTTCCTCTATCGGGACAATTACGCTTTCCAAAATTGTCTCGGCGTTGGCACCAGGGTAGTTGGCGGAAACCTGCACAGTAGGTGGAGCAATATCAGGATATTGCGTAACGGGTAAGCTGGATAGGCCTAAAATACCCAACAGCATTATTATAATTGATATGACTGTTGAAAGGACTGGCCTTTCAATAAATGTTTTGAGCATATTGCGTTATTTAAAAACTTTATCGAAGGAGTTTAAAATACTATCCAAGCTTGTTAATTGGGGAATAATTTTTGTTCCCGGACGCACGGAGCCAACACCCTTGGCCAAGATCTGATCGCCTTCGTTCAGACCCTCCAAAATAGTTAATCCCTTTACATTGGCAAGAGGAACTATAGCTTTGGTGACCAAGGTATCGCCCTGTACCAGATATACAAAATTTTTATTCTGCTGCTCAAAGGTGGAAAGTGCCGGTACAGCCAATACATTTTCTAATTTTTCAGATAAGAGTAGGGTGGCGCTGCTGCCGTTTCTAAGAAGTCCCTGTGGATTTGGAAACGTTGCCCTAAATTGTACAGTACCCGTATTAGGATTTATTTCGCCACCAATGGTCTCTATTTGACCCAAATGACCATAAATGGAACCATCGGCTAATTTCAATTGTACCTTGGGAAGGTTTTTGGCTTTTTCGTCCAAAGTTTCTCCTGCTATACTTTTGATAAAACCTAAAAGATCCTTTTCATTCATTGAAAAAAAGGCATAAACTTGTTCAATGTTCGATACGGTTGTCAAAGGCTGGGAATCCTGCCCACTTACCAAATTTCCTTTTCTAAACGGGATGGAACCCACTACGCCGTTTACAGGGCTTTTAATGTTGGCATAATCTATATTGGCGGTAATACTCTTATAATTGCTTTTGGCCTGTTCTAAATTGGCCATAGCGGTCTGCAGTTGTACTTTGCTAATTATATTTTTTTCCACCAGGGGTTTTAGTTTGTCTACTTCAACCTGGGCTACATTAATTTGGGCCTTGGCGGCTGCGGCATCCTGTGATAGGGACTGGGTTTCCAACCTGAACAAGGGCTGCCCCTTTTTAACCATTTCTCCTTCATCAACAAATACTTCCTGTACATAACCCGCTACCTTGGCCCTTATTTGGCTATTCACGATGCCTTCTATACTGGCAGGATAACTCACAAAATTATCTACGGAGGTCCTCACCACTTTAATAGTAGGAAAGGGCAGCGCCGCCGGTGGTTGTTGAGCGGTCTTGTCTTCGCCACAATTGACGAATAAAACAAGGCACATTACTGGCGCAATCAGAAAAAATATTTTTTTCATAGGGTATCGGAATTAAATGTTTTTTGAAGGTTTTCTTTAAGTTGAATGAGGTTTTTAATAAAATCGTCTATAAATAAGGCGTAATTTTTGGTGTATTCAAGACCGCGGTTTTTTTCCTTGGGAATATCCTTTTCTTGATATAGCTTTCTCTTGAAATTATGAACTTTAAGATGGATGTTTTTTTCTTTTTCCCATTGCGCTATCTTTTTGTCCAATTGTACATAAATGTCATTGGGGGCAATTTTAAAGTAACGTTTACGATCTCCAGGTTTGGTAAAATATACCACTCTTCCCTGGGTTTGTAAAAGCTGTAAATTGGTAGATACGGAGCTTTTGCAGGAATCCAAGCCATCTACAAGCTCATCAAAGCCCAATCCATCTTTTTCAGTAAGAATCAACATGGAAAATATTCTGGCTGACAAGGGAGATAACTGTTTGTTTTTTTCAAAATAAACGCCTAATTCTTCTGTAAGTTGCTTTATTTCGGAGTTTTGTTCCACTATAGATGAAAATTTTTGGTAAATGTACAATTGGTTCGGTAAAAACCGAACCAATAAGGGGTTAATATTTTGTTAATGCGAAAATGTAGGTGTTTTAAATATTATTTGGCATAATACCCTCCAATTCCATAACGGGGACAGGACCTAGATTGGATTCGCTTATGGAGTATTTTTCAAAGAGGAAGCGTTTCTCGTAAAGTTTGTCATCGGCGAAAAAAGTAACAAAGAATTCATTGTTAAAAGCCAGTATATCTTCTTGGAGTATTTCTATTTTGCGAAAGCTTTTGGCCGGAATGTCTCCTAGTCCATGTCTCATGGTGGAAGTTTTCCGGTCTCCTTCATAGCCGTTGGAAACAGCTATGACAGCTTCAATCTTGGAATCCCGGTCGTTGATAAGGTAGGCATTCCAATTTTTTTCCAAGAATTCATCGTTCCATTCATGTATAATGGCGACATGTACATTTTTCGCAATAGGAATTTCTATATCTTTTTTCAATTGTAGAGAGAATAATTCAGAATTTTACCGACTATAGTGGTTGGTGAAATTATGTTAATACTACATTCTAATTGTGGACCTCTTGTCCAAATTGTGTACCCTATTATGTGATTGTCACATCATTTGTTGGAATTCCGGGTTTAGCATTAGAAAGCACTCTTAAACTGCTCCAAAAAGCGCATATCATTTTCGCTCAATAGTCGAATATCCGATATTTGATGTAACAAAAGCGCAATTCTATCTATCCCCATACCAAAAGCGAAACCGGAGTATTCATTGGCATCTATGCCGCAATTGGTAAGTACATTGGGGTCTACCATACCACAGCCCATGATTTCCAACCACCCAGTTCCTTTGGTCATTTTATAATCCGTTTCGGTTTCCAACCCCCAATAAACATCTACTTCGGCACTGGGCTCGGTAAATGGGAAGTAGGAAGGCCTAAGCCTTATTTTAGATTTTCCGAACAATTCGGTAGTAAAAAATTGTAGCGTTTGCTTTAAATCCGCAAAAGAAACGTCCTTATCTATATAGAGCCCTTCCACTTGATGAAAGAAGCAATGGGAACGTGCGGATATTGCTTCGTTCCTATAAACCCTGCCTGGAGAAATGGTCCTTATAGGGGGTTTGTTGTTTTCCATATAGCGCACTTGTACCGATGAGGTATGGGTACGCAATAAAATATCCGGATCGGTTTGTATAAAAAAGGTGTCCTGCATATCCCTTGCCGGATGGTATTCCGGAAGGTTCAAAGCGGTAAAATTATGCCAATCATCCTCTATTTCCGGACCTTCCGAGACATTGAAGCCAATGCGCGAAAAGATGTCTATAATCTGATTTTTGACTATCGATATTGGATGGCGTGTTCCAAGTCCCAAAGGTTCTCCGGGTCTTGTTAAATCGCCATAAATCCCTTTTTCCTCTTTCTTGTTTTCAAGGGCTTCCTTTAAGGCATTTACCTTTTCGGTAGCAACGGTTTTGAGTAAATTGACAGTTTTTCCAAACTCTTTTTTTTGCTCGTTCGGAACGTTCTTAAAATCTGAAAAAAAATGATTGAACAATCCTTTCTTTCCTAGGTATTTAATACGGAAGGCCTCTATGGCCTCTATATCGGTAGAAGAAAAATTTTCTACCTCGGTAATGTGCTTTTTTATGGTATCGATCATGCTGTTCGGCTAATGCCGCAAATTTAAGATATTTACGGCATTACCGACTACATATTTCATCATAAATTGGCGTAGAACCTACGCTGAAGCTTCCACCTTCTTAAAATTATTCTTTTTGTCCAAGTACTTTATACATTCATCGAAGGTGTCAAAAATACGTTCTTTTGGTATCAAATCGGGTATTAGATCTACACGCTCCATCATGTAACGTGGCTGATCCAGTACATCTACCAATAATACCTCGATGTTGGAATTAAGTAAATCTATAAGTACATCTTCTAAAGTATAGAGTCCGGATTGATCCATATACTGCATACGGTCCATTCGGATAATAACCGTTGAAGCCGATCTTGGAATTTGGTCAGCCAATACTTGAAATTCACTTGTGGAACCAAAGAATAGTGGACCTTTGATGTGCTTAATAAAAACTTTTTCCTTTAAATGTTTCGGAAAATTGGCTTCATCTGCCCACCCTTTTTCATGTTCCAGGGTTTTTACATCTGACCTTTCAGCGGTTAGATCTCCCATTTTTTTCATGAACATTAGTGAAGCAATTACCAGACCAACACCTACTGCATAAACCAAATTCCATACAGAAGAAAGAACAAGTACAACAAGCATTATGATAACTTCAGAACTTAACTTTATTGGACCAACGCTCACGTCTTTTGGTAAGCTTGGAATGGCTTTTAAGCCTTTATAGTCCATAACGCCTATACCTACAGTAACCAATATACCGGCAAGTACAGCTGCAGGTATTTGAGATGCAACTGGGCCTAGGCCTAAAAGAATTATTAAAAGCAGTACACCCGCAACCATACCCGATAGTTTGGTTTTACCTCCAGCGTTTATATTTACTACCGTACGAATGGTGGCGCCAGCTCCTGGAATACCCCCAAAAATAGCTGCTACACTGTTACCTATACCCTGACCTACAAGCTCTTTGTTGGGTTGGTGTTTTGTTTTGGTCATGTTATCGGCTACTACAGAGGTCAAGAGAGAATCTATGGCTCCCAATAAGGCCAAGGTCAATGCAGTAAAGATATATGGAGTTACGGAGCTGAGTTTAAATCCTGTGAATATTTCAAGATAAGGAACTGGGAAACCGCTAGGTATTTCTTCAATAGGCCGGTAGTTGAATCCGAATCCGTATGCCACGCCCGAAACGACGATTAGGGCTACCAATGCACTTGGTATGGCAGTTGTAATTCTTTTAAAACCGTAAATAATGGCAATTGTGGATAGTGCCAAGATAAGTTCCAGCCAATTGATGTTTTGTAAGGCCCTGGGAAGGACTTTTAGGGTCCCGAAAACCCCTGATGCCTCACTTTTGGCCAGGGTGCTTGCTTCTTTGTTTATATCATCTTGGGTAATTCCTTCCGAGCGTTTGATTGTTTCTTCAAAATCTTCCAAAACTAGAATGCCTTCGCCAGCCTCTTCTTTAAGAATATTTTCCAATATGATTTCTTCGGCCATTGGTTTGTATTGTGATACATACTCTTCATCTTCTTTAGGATAATACCCTACAGCCGGTAAAATTTGGGTTACCAAAATGATTACACCAATTGCGGTCATAAAACCGGAAACTACCGGGTATGGGATGTAGCGAATGTACTTGCCAATACCTAAGAGACCAAGGCCTATCTGCATAAGGCCTGCCAATAGAAATACAATTAGAATGGCAGGAAGTGCCTTTTCTATACTTCCGTCATTAATTGCCACGATACCGGCAATAACTACCATACTCACGGCAGTCATTGGGGCTGTGGGACCAGATATCTGAGTGTTGGTTCCTCCAAAAAGTGCGGCAAAAAAACTGATGAATATAGCTCCATAGAGTCCGGCACTTGGCCCGAGCCCGGAACTAACACCAAAGGCCAATGCCAAGGGAAGGGCTACAATACCTGCGGTAATTCCACCAAAAAGGTCTCCTCTAAAATTTGAAAAAAGATTTTTCATAAACTTATATTTAATGCTAGGTTAGTTTAAGCGACAATCACTTAAGATTAAAACCAACTTTTGGTTTCAATTGGAAGAAGGCCAATATAGCAACATTGGCCTTCCTTGTCCTTGGGTGTATTAATCGTAGAAAACAACTTCACCATTGGACACATCGTACATGGCACCAACAACCTTTATTTCCCCATTATCTTCCATTTCGGTTAAAACTGGGCTATGCTTGCGTATATTTCCTATGGTTAAATGTACGTTCTTTTCAGCAACTCTATCTACAAATTCAAGGTTTTTGGAATTTCTTAAATTCTCATCAGATGGTTCCGTAACGGCCTCCACTGCTGGTTCTATCTTGTTGATCAAGGCGGTAAGATTACCCAATCTTGCATGATCACAAGCTCCTTTCACGGCACCACAGCTTGTGTGTCCCAAAACAACGATCAGTTTGGTTCCTGCAAGTTTGCAGGCAAATTCCATACTACCTAAAATATCTTCATTTACAAAGTTACCGGCTATTCGAATACTAAAGATATCACCTAGGCCTTGGTCAAAGACCAATTCTGCAGAAACTCTGGAGTCGATACAACTTAAAATGGTTGCAAACGGAAATTGGCCTTCACTTGTATCGTTAACTTGTTCAAGTAGGTTTCTATTGGCTTTCAAGTTGCCTTGAAATCTTTGGTTGCCTTCTTTTAAATATTGCAACGCCTTGTTAGGTGTCATTGTTGCTTGGGTCTCTCTTGTATGTGCTTTCATATTTATATATTTTAATTATGCAATTTTTAGTGTTGTGTTAAAGTTATAATGGGTGTGTTTTTCCCCTGTTACCAAAAGATTAATATCCGATTTCCTTACCATATCGTATGTATTTAACAATCTGGAAATATCGTCTTTTTCCTTAATGCCTCCATCCAAAAGCAAGAGATCAATATTACTTATGGATAGATAGACAGGAAGATTATTCACCGTATTTTCGTTATGATCAAAAACATAGTTTATGGTCTTCCGCCCTATGGAACTGCCTTTTTGTGGCAGAACATCTGAAGATTCAACAATATTGAAGGCCTTCAAAGTACTGTTTGCATGTAAAAAGAGTTCATCAATAAAGGACGAGTTAAATACCGCTTCGGAACAATTAAGGGACCCTATACTTATCTTCGTACCCGGTTCAAGACCTTTGTCATGTGAAACGATCAAGACTGTGCCCTTAAAAACACTTAGAACAAAGTTGATTATTCTGTTTTCGGCCGTATTAAAATGTTTGCTCTTATGTCTTCCCAAGACTATAATGTCAGGGTTGTTTTCGCGTAGATACCTATCAATCTCATTTCTAATATTCCCAAAGGTACTGGAATAATTAACAGGTATCCCGTAATTATCAATTATAGGAGACAAAATATCCTTCATTTTTTTATCCGTCAGAATATATTCACGATTTAATGATCGCATGGCCGATAATTGGTTTTCCTTTCCAATAACTGCCGAAGGCTTTGTTACCTTGAGGATTTCAATTTCCCCCTTGATCACTTGGGCCAAACTAACGGCACTTTTTATTAGACTGGATATGTCTCCTTGTAAATCCGTGAATATTGCTATTTTATGTTTATTTTTTTTCATACCCTTTAGCTTAAACTTAGTTTAGATTTTGGTCTTGTTCTAAAGAATTCTGTAAAACTCGGTGGGTTTTCAACTACCCCGCGCTTCGAGATTAATTGTATATCTATATTGCGCTCTTTTGCCTTAACCGAAAAATCATCTAGAATTTCAATTACATCAAGATCAAGATATCTTGTCTTTAGTAGATTAATCTCTAAGTAGGTATCCCTAGGCAGGCTATCCAATTCTTTAAGAATGGCTCCTTTGTTAAAAAAGGTAACCTCTTCTGCAAGGGTCATTTTTATCTTGTGCTTTCCATTACTTACATCTTCAATATGAAGGAAATGTGAGTTCTGATAGTTTTTCAATAGGATAACCACAATACCTACTGCAAGACCCAAGCTGATACCAACCAACAAATCGGTAAATATGATACCAAATACGGTAACCGAAAAGGGAACGAACTGCTTCCATCCCAATTTGTACATTTTAACAAAAAGGGCCGGTTTAGCCAATTTAAAGCCTACGATAAAGAGTATGGCCGCTAAAACCGATAGCGGAATCATATTCAATAATCTTGGAATAAGAATAACCGAAATAAGTAACAGGAAACCGTGGAATATGGCCGATAGTTTTGATTTTCCACCAGATTGAATGTTGGCCGAACTTCTAACTATTACCTGGGTTATTGGTAGTCCCCCAATTAATCCGGATATAATATTGCCTGTGCCTTGTGCAAGTAGCTCACGGTTGGTAGGGGTTACGTTTTTTTGCGGGTCCAACTTATCGGTGGCCTCAACACATAAAAGGGTTTCTAGACTGGCAACCAAAGCAATGGTAAAGGCAGTAATCCATACATCAGGGTTTGTGATTGCAGCGAAATTTGGGAAACTGAACTGTCCGAAAAATGAGGCGGCATCTTCAGGAATGGGTACACTTACCAAGTGATCGGAAGAAATAGCCAAAACTGAACTGTTCTGTGTAAGGACAAAGAAAATAATACCTATTGCAACGGCAACCAAAGGTCCTTGGATAAGCTGAAAAATCTTTCCTTTTTTGGAAAGTACCTTATCCCATAACAATAATATGGATAAGCCCACTATGGCCACTAGCGTTGCGCCAGGGCTAATATTGTTTACGGTATTTAGGATTCCCGAGAAGGTGTTTTCCCCATCCACTTGAAAGAAGGCCCAATCGCCCTCGGGGTCCGGATCATAACCAAAAAAATGTGGAATTTGTTTAAGTATTATAATGATACCTATACCGGTCAGCATACCTTTTATTACAGATGAAGGGAAATAATAACCAATAATTCCAGCTTTTAGAATTCCGAATATCAACTGAATGATTCCGCCTAGTACAACGGCAACCAAGAAGTTTTCAAAACTTCCCAATGCTCCAATGGCAGTTAGCACTATAGCGGCCAAACCGGCTGCTGGCCCACTAACACCAATATTAGAGCCACTAAGCGCTCCAACTACAATACCGCCGATTATACCGGCAATTAAACCTGAAAACAAGGGGGCGCCACTGGCCAAGGCAATACCCAAACATAGGGGCAGTGCAACAAAGAATACTACGACACTTGCGGGAAGGTCGCTCTTAATATTTTTGAACATATATAAAAAATAATTTAGTCCTTAATGGGAATCAAGGACAAGTTTTTAATTAATCGAAAAAGTTTTACTTAACTGATAGGATTAACTAATATGTTCAGGTGGTGGTAGAAGGATTTTTTGGGTGAAGTTAACATGTCCCATAGGGTGGTATACACCCAATAAAGATTTTTGGGACAGGGCTATTAAAGAAAAATCTGTAAAACTATCGTTTACGAACTTTTCCTGTAAGGGAGATTTCTTACCGGTTTCTTGCTGTTCTTCTTCGTTAAGGTTGGTTACAATAACGGGATTGTCAATATCTAGTAAAGTAATTGCGCTCGGAGCCACTATGGCAAATAGCCAAAGGGAAAGCAAAAGAACACGAGCGAAAACTTTCATAGTATTACTAATTATGACAAATATAACACCAACGGTTTTATTAGACGTTAAAGAAATATTAAAAATCTTTGAGTACTTTTATATCATCTGATGGAATCCAGCCCGTGGTGCCATCGGCAATTTCAATTTTTTTCCAGTCATTTAATTGTTCAAGTACATTGACCTTTGTACCCGCATGCAATGTAAAAATAGCCTGACTCCTGTTGTTGGGCTCGGATTTAATACCAACTTCTTCCGTAAATACGATAGCAGGTTGTTCCGATTCAAATTTGGAGAATTGTAAATAGGCCAAAACTACAGCCAATACCGTGAAGAGCAGAAAAATTAGGCTGCTTATAAAGGCTATTCGTTTTTGGGTAGAAAATTTAAAATAATAAAATGCTATATAACAGCATACAAAGAGCATCATAAAGCCAATTGCTACATAGGCCCACTGGTCAAACGAGAGATATGATGTAAGTTTATTGTACATTTTGGAAATAGCGGTCTGTGGCAGGGGTTCAATGGCATCCAAAGTCATATTTTGGGCATAGGCCAGGTTGTTCCTAATATCCTGATCATTTGGTTTTAATAATAATGCCTTCTCATAGTAATATATACTAGGGGCAATTTTGTTAAGTTTATAATAGGTATTTCCCAAATTAAAATAGAGTTCGGCCGAATGCTCCCCATTCTCTAATATCTTTAAATAATTATCCGCAGCCTTTGTATACTCTCCTTGGTTGTACAAGGCCGTACCTTCTTCAAATAGCTGTTCGTTCTGGGAAAATCCCAAGGTACATACCAAATAGGCTAAAATAGTTAATACACGTACCATTGCTTAAATTTGTTTATCCAGTTGTGAAATAACCTCACTCGCTTTATTGTAATCCTGTTGCATCTGAACATCAGAGAAAGGACTGTATCTAGCCATTTCACAATTTTTCAGTAATCCTACAAAGCCCTCCCGTGTTGCTTCGTCTACATTTTTTTCATTTAGTAATGAGGCTATTTTATCCTTGCTGAATTCTGATGTCTCAATTTTAAGTTTGGCCTTCAAATAATTGTGCAATGCCTTTTCCAGGGCCACGTAAAACGAGTCCTTGGACCCTAATGCCTTTTTGGCCGCAGATAGGTATTTCTTCGCCAATTTATTGGCACGTTTAATTTTGTTTCCTTCCACGTCACTGGCAATGGCCTCTCTTTTTTTGCCAAATAGGATGGCCAAAGGAATTAATAAAACCGGTAGTAGCCACCAAAGAAAGAAGCTGGTAGAACCAAAAAAGTATTGATTATTGATGGCAGTTAGATTTGGTTTTATTTTATTGAAAACAAATTGATCCCCCGTAGCCACAACCCTTTGTTTATTATTGGAAATAGGACCAGTGATATCTGCGGCTCCGCTTGAGGGGCCTTCCAGTACATTAATCATAATTTCTCCTGAACTCAAGGTTTGGTATTTTTCAGTCTTAGGATTAAAAAAGCTAAAAGCTATACTGGGAATGGGATACTTGCCCTTGAATGTGGGGACTACAGTGTAGCTATTGCTTACATTTCCTTCCATACCGGACAGGGTAGTACGAACACTTTCGTTGAACTCTGGATCATATACTTCCAAGGAGCTTGGAAGATTTAAACCTGGAATTTCAAAAAGTTTTAAATTGCCCTTACCATTTATGGCAACTTTGGCCTGCAGGGATTCTGATGCATTAAGATGGGTCTTACTTGTGGTTACAGAAAATTGGAATTCTCCTACGGCACCACTAAAATCTGCCGGTTTTCCTTCTGTAGGTAAAGGTTTCACATTAATTTTCCTATTGCCAGCGGATACGGTCTTGTTGGTTTGGGCAAATATCCTTCCTCCAAAGAAATCCCGCTTATTGGTAGGAATCTGTAGACTTACATCCAGGGAAAGTGGCTCAATTTCCAATTCTCCAGTTTTCTGCGGATATAAAACTACCCTTTTTAAGATTACGGATCTATATGACTTGCCGTCAAAGGTGGTATTCTGTACATCGTATTTGGTAACCGGAATATCCTGGCTCCAGAAATTGTTGTATTTAGGGTTGTCCAACGCCCTAAAATTAGTGACGTCTATAGAAGGACTTGCGTAAAGTTTGTAAACTACAGTAACAGCTTCATTTAAGTATGGGCTGGTTTTGGATATTTCAGCTACTAAATGCAAGCTTTCGTCCGCAACATCATCTACCGTTTTTTCGCCGTCCGGTCTTTCGACTGCGGCGGTAACCTCCACCTCTTTGGGGAGGGATTTATAAGTTTCACCCTTAATAACAATCGTGGCCTGCTTAATGGTAAATTTTCCCCTTGCCGTAGGTGCCAGGGTGTAGGTGTATGTTTTGGAAAAGCTTCTTACCCCGTTCACCCATGAGGAGCTAATGGATTGGGAAGGACCCATAAGCACCCTGAAACCTTCAAAATCCGGAGGAACAAAATTATCCCCATCCCTGTTCATGGTAAAGTCTACCCTTAGACGTTCGTTAATGCCCAACACATCCTTGCTGAGATTCATTTCGAAGGTAACGGTTTCATCATTTTGGGCATACGAGAGTATGCCGAGAAACAACAATGAAAATAACGATATGTATCTTTTAATATTCACGGGGATTACCAGTCTTTTTCATTTTGGATTTTTGCTCCTTTTACTTTTTGAGCATCAATTTTTTCCTGTACTTTTTTCTCTTCGTTCTGCATGGCCTCCAACAAATTTTTTACTTGTTGAGGAGATAATTGGTTAGGTCTTGGCTGTTGTTGTTTCTGTTCTTCTGCTTTATAGGGTTCGTCGTTTTTCTCTTCATTATCTCCTTCGCCTTCTTTATTGTCTTCTTTCTCTTGCTCACCTTTATCCCCCTCTTCCTTCTTGTCGCCCTGGTTCTCCTCTTCTTGATCACCTTTATTGTCTTCGTTCTGGTCCCCTTCCTTTTTATCCTGGTTCTGGTCCTTCTGATCTTTTTGGTCATCCTGGTTCTGGTCGTCCTTATTCTGATCGTTTTTTTGTTCTTCTTCCTGTTGCTTTTTTAGCATTTCTTTGGCCAGGGCCAAATTGTAGCGGGTCTCTTCATCCGTAGGATCATTCCTTAATGCTTCTTTATAGGCGTCTACCGCTTTTTGGTATTCTTTGTTTTTCATAAAGACGTTGCCCATGTTGTGGTAGGCCATGTGCTTCTCCTTTTTGTTAGTGGCATTTTCTCCCGCCTGCTTAAATCTGCCAAAGGCCTCGCTGTAGGTTTCGTTTTCATAATAGGCGTTTCCCAAATTATAGGGAGCAATACTGTTTTCCGCACTCTTGGAGATAGCCCTTCTATAATTGGCTTCGGCATTTACAAAATTGCTTTCGGACAGGTCCTTATTTCCCTCCCAAGTATAGTTGGTGGCAATTTTAAGTGATTTTTCCTTTTCCTTATCCACTTCCTGCGCTTGGACAAGGCTTCCGATCAAAATAATGATAAATGCTATCTTTTTCATATTCCTACTGCGTTTATCGCTCGTTAAACAGATTTAATTTTTTAAGCCACTTCGTTTTTCTATCCAGGACAAAAATGTCTAAAAATAAGAATAAAAGGCCCGCGGCCAAAAACCACTGGAACTGATCTTTGAATTCGGCAAATTGTTTGGCCTCAAATTCTTTCTTGTCCATCTGGTTTAATTGCTCTTTAATAAAAGCAACAGCCTCTTCCGTGTTTTCCCCGTTTATGTATTCTCCATTGCCCTCATCGGCAATTTCTTGAAGTACTTGTTCGTTTAATTTTGTAATGACCACTTCGCCTTGGTTGTCTTTTTTTAGACTTTCAACAATACCGTTTCTTTTAAGGGGTATGGGTGCTCCTTTTGTTTTTCCGACCCCAATGCTAAATACCCTTATGCCTTCATTAGTGGCATTCTCAACGGCATTGGATACATTTCCTTCAGAATGGTCCTCCCCGTCCGAGATAATAAAAAGTACACGGTTGGTCTGTTCCTCATCGTCATAATAGGTCGATGCCAATTCAATAGCCTGATCAATAGCCGTTCCTTGGGAGGAAAGCATATCCGTGTTCATGTTTTGCAAGAACATTTTGGCAGCCCCATAATCGGTCGTTATAGGGAGTTGGGGAAATGCCTGTCCGGCATATGCAATAATCCCTATTCGGTCACTCGCCAGTTGATTGATAATCTCGGAAACCAGACGTTTGGCCTTTTCCAGCCTATTGGGGGCTATATCCTCGGCCAACATACTTTTGGAAACATCTACTGCAAACACTATGTCGACCCCTTCCCTTTTAACTGTTTCCAATTTGGTACCTATCTTTGGGTTCACCAATGCCATGGTCAAAGAGGCTATCCCCAAGAGAACAAAAATTAGTTTTAATGTGGATTTAAAATTGGACCTGTCCGGGGTCAATCGCTTTAAAAGGCTAAGGTCCGCAAATTTTCTCTGTGTTCTTTTTTTCCAGATTTGTAGGAGCACAAAAAGAACTACCATCACAGGAATGATGGATAACAGATATAAATATGATTTTTCGTCTAACTGAATCATTTTGTATTCTTCCTTTTTAAATCAATTCCCTCTAAATCTAGATACTTGATATTAAATAAAACTCCTGAACAAAGTGTTCCTTGCCAGCCATTCCAACAACAGCAAAACCCCTGCCAAATAGACCCAAGGTCTAAATCTTTCTTCGTATTTGTAGTACTTAAACTCCTCTACCTCTGTTTTTTCCAACTTATTTATCTCCTCGTAAATGGCCTCCAGTTTTTCATTGTCGGTGGCCCTAAAATACTGCCCGCCCGTTGTTTCCGCTATAGATTTTAAAAGGCTTTCGTCAATTTCCACCTCCCGCATCCCATATCTAAAGGATCCGTCGGCATTATATGCAATGGGCGTCATGGCATTTCCGTTGGTGCCAATGCCTATAGTGTAGGTTTTTATGCCGAACTCCACCGCCAAATCTGCGGCAGTTTGGGGTTCTATAAATCCCGAATTGTTTACTCCGTCTGTGAGAAGTATAATTACTTTGCTCAGGGCCTTGCTTTCCTTAAGTCTGTTGACAGAGGTGGCAAGTCCCATTCCAATAGCTGTCCCATCATTTAATTGCCCATAGGTTATTTCGTCCAAAGCCCTTAGAACTATAGATTTATCACTTGTAATTGGCGTTTTGGTATAACTTTCCCCTGCGTAGGCCACCAAGCCTATCCTATCGTTGGGTCTTTCGTTAATAAAATCGGCCGCTACTTTTTTGAGTGCTGCCAATCTATACGGCTTTAGATCTTTTGCCAACATACTAGAGGAAACATCGATGGCCATAACAATATCGATTCCTTTAGTGGTCTTGGTCCTTGTGGAGATATCCTCGGTCTGTGGTCGCGCCATGGCAACTATGATGGCGGCCAATGCCAACAAGCGCATAACAAACAGCGCCGGTTTTAATTTGGGCAAGATGCTACCTTTGGGAAAGCCCTTGATGCTGGACATTTTTAAGGAAGCAGTCTGTTCCCTTCTTTTAAAGAAATACCAGAGCATTGCCACTGGAAGTAGTAGTAACAACCAGAAAAATTGTGGGTTCGCAAAGGAAATATTCTCAAACATCTATAAGCTCGTTTTTACTTCTACTGAGTTTAAAATTCGGTCAACTATCTGGTCTGCATAGTGGTCATCTTCCAACCACGTCAAGATTACATTTTGCTGAAAACCCTTTCCTCCAAAAAATAGGACCACATAGTTCCCGGAAATCAATTCTTTGGATTCGGGCACTGCAAATTTTCCACTTCCGTAAAGTTTAACCCCTTTAACCCCTGTAAGGGTAGAAAAAGCTTCTTGCTTGGTAGTGATGTTCCTGGCACCTTGATTTTCAAAATTTTTCAAAATCTGTTCGGAGGCCTTTTCAAAATCCGGTTCCTCGGGTTGTGCCAAAGTAATAGAGGTGGCGCCAATGGTAAACAGTCCAATAGAGCTCCTATAGGCAAATGCCTGCATTTCTTTAATAGAAGCTTGGGCTTCCGGCGGAAGTTTTACCGCTTGTCGCAACAAAACTTTTGGGGTGTTTAAACTTATCGGGGGGAAACCGTAATCGCTTTGTACCCATTCACCTTCAAGTAATTCCTTGGTCGGGTGGCCCAAAACGGTATCCTTTACCTGTCCAAATCCGTAGTAACCTATTGCCGCTACAGTGGAAAATAATAACACAAGGACCGCAGTGACAGCAACAATTACTATTTTTTTCTTCTGTTTTTTGCGTTCCAGCTCTTCTAAATATTCTTCCCTTTGCAATAACTCCTCTTCGGTGGGTTCCGGAATGGCCTCTTTGGTCTTTATCACAATCTGCTCCACAGATTTTCTATCCTGTTCGGCTACGGAGGACTCCGGCTTGGATTTTGCAAATTTCACCAAATCGGAGGTCTGTAATACCTTTTTAAACTGTTGTATGGTCTCTTGGTCCAGTTTCAACTGTCCAGCATCCTTCATCATTTCCAATTTTTCTATCAATTGGTCCGTAGTACTTTCCAGTGCGGTGACATGAACGTCTTCTTCCAGATAGGATCTTACAATGTCCGTTAACTCGGAATAATAGGATTTATAATCGTCCTGAATTAAATATTTTGATTTTTCCAATTGTTTTAAACCAAGGATAGCCCGGTCAAAAGGAGGTAATAGGGCTACTTTTTCCTCCTCGCTCAATGGCTTTTTTCTGAAAACGAACCAATATAATGCTGCCCCGACCAAAATTAAAATGCCGAGCACCCATAGGAGAATTCTCCAAAGTGCCCCGTTCGATTTTTCTACATTTATAATGGGTTTTATGTCGTACATCTTCTGTGCCAAGGTATCGACAGCTACGGTGGCAACATCAATTTTTATAGAATCGGTAAAGAACGGTTTTCCGTTTACCATAATCTGTTGTCTTGGAAGGGTATAGGAACCGGAATCAAATTGGGTAAGGGCATAGATTTTTTGCAGGGTCATCCTATCCAATTTTTTTACCGTATCGGTCTTTAATGCTTCCACGGTTTCCAATGGTGAAAAGGTTTGGCCTTCCGGGAAGATTACCTGGGCGGTAGAATCTGTTTCTACGGTGACCTTAAAATTGATCTGTTCTCCTATCTTTATATAGGTAGTATCCACCCCAGACACAATGGTGGGGGTATTTTGGGAAAAACCTTGTGTCGAGGCAAATAGTAGACACAATGTAATATATCGTAGAAAATACGAATAACTATTTATAATGCTCAAATTTAAGTTCCTCATTTAAATCAACCTCTTCTCTTAAAATAGCCCAATAATTTCTTTACATAACTTTCATCCACCCTACAACTCAACACCCCACAACCAGATTTGGTAAAAGTCTCCTGAAAATAGGCAACGCGCTCACTATAGTGTTTGCCATAGGCCATCCTTACTTTTTTGGACTGGGTATTCACCAATTGAATAGCCCCCGTTTCGGCATCCTGCATTTGTACCATACCTAAATTTGGGATGGTCTCTTCCCTTTCATCAAATACCCTAATTCCGGTAAGATCGTGCTTTTTACCTGTAATACGCAAGGTTTGAAGGTAGTCCTCGGTAATAAAATCCGAGAGTACAAAAACGATGGCCTTCTTTTTCATTACGTTGGTAAGGAATTTCAAGGCAGTTCCCAAATCGGTCTCGTTGCTTTTGGGTGAAAACTCCAGCAATTCCCGTATTATTCTAAGGGCGTGACTTTTTCCTTTTTTAGGCGGAATGTAAAGTTCCACTTCATTGGTAAACAAAAGAAGTCCAACTTTATCATTGTTCTGAAGTGCCGAAAATGCCAGCGTAGCCGAAATTTCGGTAATAATTTCCTTTTTAAACTGATTGCTGGTTCCAAAAAGTTCCGAGCCGCTCACATCTACCATAAGCATCATGGTAAGTTCCCTTTCCTCCTCAAATACCTTTACATAAGGTTCGTTATAGCGCGCTGTTACGTTCCAGTCTATGGATCTAACATCATCACCGAATTGATATTGGCGCACCTCACTAAAAGTCATACCCCTTCCCTTAAAGGTCGAGTGGTATTCCCCGCCAAAAATATGGTCGGAAAGACGCCTCGTCTTTATTTCGATCTTGCGAACTTTTTTTAATAATTCCTTGGTATCCATTTTCAGTTTGCAGTTTGCAGTAAAAAGTATTCAGTTACAGTTTTAGGGGTTAAGGACCCAAAGCTGTAGACGGATAACTGTAGACTGATTAAGGTACTTCAATTTCGTTTACGATCTTGTTTATTATTTCTTCCGAAGTAATGTTTTCTGCCTCGGCCTCATAGGTTATGCCAATCCTGTGGCGTAAAACGTCATGGATCACGGCCCGTACATCTTCGGGAACTACATAGCCCCGTCTTTTAATAAAGGCATAGCATTTGGCAGCAACGGCTAAATTTATACTACCCCTTGGCGAAGCTCCAAAACTGATCAAAGGCTTTAGGCTTTCTAAATTATATTTTTCCGGGTATCGGGTGGCAAAAACAATATCCAGAATGTATTTCTCAATTTTTTCGTCCATATACACATCCCTAACCGCCTTTTGGGCACTAAGAATCTGCTTAACACTAACCACAGGTTTTACCTCTTCATAGGCACCTTTAAGGTTTTGCCTAATAATTAATTGCTCCTCGCTAAGTTTGGGGTAATCTATAACTGTCTTTAGCATAAAACGATCCACCTGGGCTTCCGGTAAGGGGTAAGTTCCTTCTTGTTCCACCGGGTTTTGGGTAGCCATTACCAGAAAAGGCTTGTCCAGTGTAAAAGTTTCATCACCTATGGTGACCTGTTTTTCCTGCATGGCTTCCAAAAGGGCCGATTGCACTTTTGCAGGAGCACGGTTAATTTCATCTGCCAGAACAAAATTGGCGAATATGGGACCTTTCTTAATGGAAAAATCGTTCAATTTCATGTTGTAGATCATAGTACCAACAACATCTGCCGGTAGAAGATCGGGAGTGAACTGAATTCTACTAAAGCTTCCTTGTACCGCTTTTGCCAAGGTGTTTATAGCTAAGGTTTTGGCCAAACCAGGGACACCTTCCAGAAGAATATGGCCCTGCCCTAAAAGTCCAATGAGCAATCGTTCAACCATATGTTTTTGACCTACGATTACTTTGTTCATTTCTAAAATAAGTAGGTCTATAAAAGCACTTTCCTGGGCAATTTTCTCGTTCACGGCACTGATATCTACCGAAGTATTTTCTTCCATATAATCCTTTGTTTTGTTTTGTTTTCAGTGGTTTACTCCAAAAGTGGATGCAAATTGAAAATTTATTTAGTTATTGGCTGTTAATGTATGGTTAAAAGTTAAGCAATGGGTCCAGTTTTATGAACTATTTAAGGGAATTATTCATAATTTCACAAACATATGAAAAATAAAACATCTTATTTCAAAATCGTTACAGGGACAATTACTTGTGTCAATTGGGGTAAGAAGCGTTCTACAGGGAAGGATCTATGTTAATTGGTCATAGCTGGGCACAGGGAAATACTACTTTTAATTGGGCTGATTTTTATGGAGCACTTGGCTATGAATCGGCTTTTAAAAATGTCTTTTCCATATCTGAAATAGCTGAGTGTAAATTCAGCTATTAAGTGTCGCTCTTGCTAATTTGATGACTCATGTTGCAAAGGCTGTAAACAAAGACCAAAGACAGAAAGAATGGTTTTGTTCCCTACATGGAGCGAAGGGCAAATGAACTATTGGCTGCCTATTAAAAGCATTGAAAGAAATAAAATATAGAACTAATTTTTATGAGTATTACTAGTAATGATAAACCAACAGCATTTATAACCGGGGCTACAAGCGGAATTGGACTTGCTACCGCCAAACTCTTTGCCTCCAATAAGATTAATTTAGTTATTTGTGGCAGGCGAAAAGAGCGCTTGAACGAACTTAAAAAGGAACTGTCCAGACATACCAAAGTTTTCATTTTGGAATTTGATGTACAGGATAAAAAAGCAGTTTTTGAAGCCATTGCTTCTCTTCCGGAGGAGTTTTCCAATATTGATATTCTAATCAATAATGCCGGCAATGCCCATGGTCTGGACTCTATTGAGGAGGGAAATATTGATGATTGGGAAGCTATGTTGGACATAAACGTTAAAGGCCTTTTGTATGTTTCCAAAGCCATTATGCCAAAAATGATCAAAAACAAAGCGGGACATATTATAAACATTGGTTCCATTGCGGGGAAGGAAGTGTATCCAATGGGGAATGTATACTGCGCCAGTAAATATGCTGTAGATGCCCTAAACCAAGGGATGAGAATAGATTTAAATAAACACGGCATTCGCGTTGGGGCCATTAATCCGGGATTGGTGGAAACGGAATTCAGCAAGGTGCGGTTTAAGGGCGATGATGGCAGGGCCGAGGCCACCTACAAGGGATATAAGCCGCTGCAACCGGAAGATATTGCAGATGTCATCCATTTTATGGTTACCAGACCCTCCCATGTTAACATTGCTGATTTATTAATTTTGCCTACGGCACAAGCGAGTGCCACTATTGTCAATAAGGAATTATGATCAATAAACGCCTGCTCGTTAAAAACCTACTTGCCCATAATGATGAAAATAGTTTTTATGATAAAAAGCGCTTTATTGATATTGGACAGAGGGAAGGAAAGGCTAAATTTTTAAAGCATGTCTGTGCACTTGCCAATAGCAACCCTCAAAACAATTCTTTTATCGTTATTGGGGTCGAGGATGAGGACAATGAAATTATAGGGGTCGATTTTTTTGATGACAGCAAGATTCAGAATTTGGTAAACGCCTATTTGGACAATCCCCCACGGATTACATATGAAAACATTCCATTTCCGCATTTGCCCATGGGCAAAGTGGTTGGTCTGGTAACTATAAAGTCCAATGGGATGGTTTGTTCCCTGAGAAAGAACATCTGGAAGTATTATGGGGGATCGGTATTTTTTAGGGACGGTAGCATAAGTATGCCAAAGGCTTATGGCATTCAATTGACGGATGTTAATGCGGGTATTGTGGCAACCATAGAAAAGCATGCCAAAAATAATATTGAACTTACCTTGGATGGGGTAATCGATTTTTTGAACGAAAGGCACAAAGATCTTACAAGTAATTACAAGGTTTTTAAGGAGCAATTTGTGGTTTGTTGGGCGGGGCATCAAAAAAAAGTAAAAAATGAAACCTATTATTCCCGTGTCGACATAGAATTGATCAATGAACAGGTAAAGTTGTTTTTTTCGGAATTCGACGAAATTACGATAGCTTATGATGAAAATTCCTTTACTACCATAGAATATGTGCAGTTGGGCTTAAGTAGTCAACAGAAATATTACCCCTTGGAAAAAGTTGTCATAACTTTCATGGATAATGGCACCTATACCATTCAAAGCGATTTAATATTTGAACCTCCCTTATATGACAAGAAAACACTTCATCATATATACAACGCCAATGTGGCCATGCTTAAAAAAATTGAAAAGGAAATTCCTTTGACCCCTAACGAAGTAAGGGATTTGGATCTGTTGTCCGATACTTTTCTAATTTGCTATGTCAATGGCTTTGAAGAAGCCAAGGATATCATGGAAAACGTAAAGCCTATCATGAAAAAATATAATCTTCCCGTGTATCAATCCATAAAGGAATCGCTACGTATCATTAGAAAGATGAAGTATAATTAGGGGGTGACGACCATTATATTTAAACCTGATTTATTTGTTCTTGGGAAGGCAAGGATTCTATGGCCCCATAGTTAAGGGTGGTAATAGCTCCGGCCTTGTTGGCATCCTGAACCATTTTTTCCAACAATCCGGAATCGGCTAGGAGTGCGTCCAGATTGGTAGTAAGGGAAATCTGTTTTAATAAACATCCGATAAATGCATCTCCCGCCCCCGTGGTATCAACCGGTTTTACCTTTATACTTGGAATTATTTTTTGAATTGAAGGTGTGCTTAAATAGGTCCCCTCCCCACCTAGGGTAACTGTAATTATTTTTGTGCCCAACTGGTGTAAAAAAGTACAGGCCTCTTTTAAATCTTCTTTTTTTGAAAGCAATTGGGCCTCTTCCAAACTAAATTTGCACAAATCCGATTTTTCTACAAAAGGGAGACATTTTTGGATAAAAATTTCCTCAGTTCCTTTCCATAGGTCTGCCCTGAAATTAGGGTCGAAACATATAAAACTATTGTGGGATATAGCTTCTTGTAAATAGAGCGAATAAGCCTCTTCCAAACTACCGCCTAGGAAGGAGGTTGCTGCCCCAAAATGTACAATCTGGTCCTTAAATAGATTTTTCAATCTAATGTCGTGCGTTAATTCTTTGTCCGCCCCACGGCTAAAAACAAAATCGCGCTCCCCGTCCTCTGCAATGGAAACAAAGGCCAAGGTAGTGAAAGTATCGGAACGCTGCGCCAGGGAAACGTCCACTTGCCCCTCCGTTAGGGTGTTGATTAGAAAAGTGCCAAAGGGATCTTTGCCTACACAGCCAATGAAAAAACTTTTGCCCCCCAGCTTGGCTATAGCCGAGGCCACATTGGCCGGGGCACCCCCTGCTTTTTTGGTAAAATTATGGGCTTTTGCTAGATCGCTCCCTTGTTTTTCCGCTACAAAATCTATTAATAATTCCCCAATACAGAAAACGTTTTTCATGCCTTGTTTTTAAATGATTGATCTAAAATAGATAGAAATACGGAGTTATACTAAAAACGCCCCCAAATGCTAGTATTTAGGGGCGTAACTTTTTGAATTAAGACTATAAATTAAAATGATTTATCCGCATTTGGACGAACCACAATCCTTACAGGTAAGGCATCCTTCTTGGTATATCAGATTTTTGGAATTACAGGAATCACATTTTTGGCCCTTGGCCTCCGTGCCATCGGCAACATATCTTTTCAACGATCTTGCTACCCCATTCTTCCAGGTATTGATAGATTCACTGTCCAGTTGTAGGCTATTGATAAGGTCTACCACTTTTTCAATAGGCATGCCATGACGAAGGGTACTCGAAATTAATTTGGCATAGTTCCAATATTCGGGATTAAATTTATGGGATAGTCCTTCTATGGTCGTCTTATAGCCTCTTTTGTTCTTATACTGAAAATCATATCTTGAGGAACCGTCCTCATTTCTACTTTTTATGATCAATCCGTTGTTCACCCATCTAGGAATTAATATACCGTCCTCATCATCGGCCATACCGGTAAAAATTTCATAGGGCTGGTCGTTTATCAAGCCAATAAAAGCGATCCATTTTTCTTTGTTATTTTGAAGTCGCACCACATCGGCCTCCAAAATTTGGGGACGTTTTGTGGGGAAATGGGTGAGGGATTCCTCATTTTCCGATTTTTTTTGGTCATTGGAGATCAGAACACCAGATCTGGAACCATCCCGGTAAACAGTGACACCCTTGCAACCTGCTTTCCAAGCTTCCAAGTAGAGTTTGCCGACCAATTCTTCGGATACATCGTTTGGAAGGTTTATAGTGACACTTATAGAATGGTCTACCCATTTTTGAACCGCACCTTGTAAACGGACTTTGCTCAGCCAATCCACATCGTTGGAAGTGGCTTTAAAATAAGGCGAACTTTCTACAATCTTCTGTAACTCTTCTTGGGAATAATTTTTTTCTGTATCAATTCCCTTGACGGACATCCATTGTTTAAATTTATGATGGAAAACCAAATATTCTTCCCAAGAATCCCCAACTTCATCCACAAAATCAATACGAACATTCTTGTCATTAGGGTTAACTTTTCTACGGCGCTTGTATACAGGTAGGAAAACCGGTTCTATACCAGAGGTGGTTTGGGTCATTAAACTTGTGGTACCCGTGGGTGCAATGGTCAATAGCGCTATATTTCTTCGGCCGTATTCCAACATTTCGTAATACAGTTTTTCGTCGGCTTCCTTCAGTCTCAGGATAAAGGGGTTGTTTTTTTCCCTTTCCGCATCAAAAATTTGAAAGGCACCTCTATCCTTGGCGGTATGTACCGAGGCCCTATAGGCTTCCAGGGCAATAGTCTTGTGTACTTCAATTGAAAATTGGTTGGCCTCTTCACTGCCATAACGTAGGCCAAGTGCTGCCAGCATATCTCCTTCTGCGGTAATGCCTATTCCTGTTCGCCTTCCTTGTTCGGCCTTTTCTTTGATGTTGGTCCATAAGTTGTATTCCACAGCTTTTGTTTCATCCAATTCCGGATCCTCTTTTATTTTTTTCAGGATCACATCTACCTTCTCCAATTCAAGGTCAATAATATCGTCCATAATACGTTGGGCCGCCGCAATATGCTCCTTAAATAGTTTAAAATTAAAGCTTGCATTATCTGTAAAAGGTTGATCTACATAGGAGAAGAGGTTAATAGCCAACAAACGACAGGAATCATAAGGACATAGTGGAATTTCGCCACAGGGATTGGTAGATACGGTGTTATAACCCAAATCTGAATAACAATCCGGTACGGATTCCTTTATTATGGTATCCCAGAACAAAATACCCGGTTCTGCCGATCGCCAAGCGTTATGTACTATCTTGCTCCATAGTTTTTGCGCATCTATTGTTTTGGAAACTTTAGGGTTGGGGCTATGGATAGGAAATTTTTGGGTGTAAGCTTGTCCACTTTCAACTGCTGTCATAAAATCATCGTCCATTCTCACGGAAACATTGGCTCCCGTTACCTTACCCTGTTCCATTTTAGCGTCTATAAAATCTTCGGCATCCGGATGATTTATGGAGACCGATAACATTAGCGCTCCCCTTCTACCATCTTGGGCCACTTCCCTGGTAGTATTGGAATACCTTTCCATAAATGGCACCAGGCCGGTCGAGGTCAAGGCCGAGTTTTTTACAGGAGATCCCTTGGGGCGTATATGGGATAGATCATGACCAACTCCGCCGCGGCGCTTCATAAGCTGTACCTGTTCCTGGTCTATTTTCATGATTCCCCCGTACGAATCGGACTGCCCCTCATTGCCTATTACAAAACAATTGGATAGGGATGCAATCTGAAAAGGATTACCAATGCCCGCCATTGGGCTACCTTGGGGGACTATATATTTAAAATTTTTGATGAGGTCAAAAATTTGCTCTTCTTTAAGAGGGTTTGGATATTTTTGTTCAATTCTGGAAATCTCGTTCGCTATCCTGTGGTGCATATCATCTGGGGTCAGCTCATAAATATTCCCTTGGGAATCTTTCAGAGCATATTTATTTACCCATACCCTGGCCGCAAGGTCATCACCTTTGAAATATTCTAATGAAGCATTAAAGGCTTCTTCCTGACTGTAGGTCTTTTGCGGTCCTTGGGCGATTTTAGTTGGCATATAATGATTTTTAAGGGTTGTAATAAAATTGGAATTAAGAACAAAAGTATTAAAAAAAGTAGAAAGCAAAACATGATAATTATCATAGAAGTTTACAAGAAAATAGTATCAAATAATTGATAATCAAGTAGTTAGTGATTTATCAACAGGAAAAAGTTAACAAATAAATTATACTTTTTGTCAAATTATATTTTTTGACAACTATGGATTTAAATGGAATTCCCGCTTCTGGAGGCTTGCAGGTCTTTTATTTTGGGCTATATGTTTTCAATCGGTTCAATCTGGTTAACTGCATTGTTAATTTACTGCGAATTATCCATTGATTATATGATTTGTACTTAAATTATCCCTGTAAATCCATTTTTAGTTCATTTGCTATGGATATTAAAGTGGTATTTGCGATTTTTGCCAAATGAGAACATTGGTAATCGGAGACCTACATTCTGGGTTAAAGGCCTTGCAACAAGTATTGTTAAGGGCGAAAGTTAGTCCCAGTGACCATCTTATTTTTTTGGGGGATTATGTTGATGGCTGGAGTGATGCTGTGAACACGGTAAATTTTTTGATGGAGCTTAGGCTAACACATAATTGCTCGTTCATAAGGGGAAATCATGATGAACTATGCAACGATTGGTTAAAAAGTGGCGATCATAATCCCGTTTGGCTGCAACATGGAGGGAGTGCTACCCAGAATTCTTATCGGTTGGTGGGGGATGATATTAAGGAAGCCCACATTGAGTTTTACGATAATTTGGATAATTATATTCTGGACGCTGAAAATCGCTTGTTTATCCACGCAGGATTTACTAACTTAAGGGGTGTGGGCCACGAGTATTTTACCAAAACCTATTATTGGGATAGGACCCTTTGGGAATTGGCATTGTCTTTGGACCCATCGCTGACCAAAGAGGATGAATTTTACCCTCAAAGGTTAACACATTACAAGGAGATTTTTATTGGCCATACTCCGGTAACAAGGATTGGGAGGACAACTCCAAAGAATGCTGCCAATATTTGGAATGTGGATACGGGGGCGGCCTTTAGAGGGCCATTGACGATAATGGACGTAGCCTCAAAGCAATATTGGCAAAGTGATCCGGTATATTTGTTTTATCCCTCCGAAACGGGAAGAAACTAAATTTTACATTCCTTTGGCACAGATTATCAAGATTATTAAGGATATTTACATAAAATTTGAAGAATGTCTAATAAGAACGTTAGAATAGAAGTGATGAAGTCCATTGAGGGTAAGGTGGATGGTTTTATAGACCAGTACCTTATTCCAATACAAGACATTTGGCAACCCACGGATTTTTTGCCTGACACACAAAGTGAAGGCTTTATGGATCACGTAACCCAGATACGTGAGGAAGCCAAGGAATTGGGGTATGATCTTTGGGTCACCTTGGTAGCGGATACCATTACCGAGGAGGCATTGCCTACCTATGAATCTTGGTTAATGGACGTAGAAGGAATAGATCAACATGGTGAAAACAAGAATGGTTGGTCCAAATGGGTGCGTCATTGGACCGCCGAGGAAAATAGACATGGAGATGTGCTTAACAAATACCTTTATTTGGCCGGAAGGGTAAATATGAGGGAAATGGAAATAACCACCCAGCATCTTATTGCCGATGGTTTTGATATAGGAACGGATAGAGATCCTTATAAAAACTTTGTATACACCTCTTTTCAAGAGTTGGCCACCAATATTTCGCATAAAAGGGTGGGTCAAATGTGTAAAAAGGGAGGCAATACGCTTCTTGGTAAAATGTGTACTATTATCGCAGGAGACGAAATGCGCCATCATTTGGCCTATAGGGAATTTGTTAAGGTAATATTTGAAAACGACCCTAGTCAAATGATGTTGGCCTTTGCCGATATGATGAAGAAGAAAATTGTAATGCCGGCCCATTTCCTAAGGGAGTCTGGAGGTAGCATAGGGACTGCTTTTGAGAATTTCTCAAATTGTGCACAAAGATTAGGGGTTTATACTGCTCAGGACTATATTGATATCTTGAAAAAATTGAACAGCTATTGGGAATTGGATAGTATTAGAAGTCTTAACGATGATGCGGAAAGGGCAAGGGACTATTTAATGAAATTACCGGATAGATTGGAGCGAATCGCTAGCAGGATGAAATTCCCTGAGGACAATTATAGGTTCAAGTGGGTGGAAGCCAACGGAAGAATGGTCTAGCAATTAGAGTGCTAAAAGACAAAAACACCCCATTTAGGCACCTGAATGGGGTGTGTTTTTATTATATTTTTTACCGCCAATAGACCTATGACATAATTGTAATATGTATATGTACAATTTTTATGATTTAACTGAAGCCCAGTATTAAGAAGACTGTATTTATTATAGTTTTCCTCTTTTGTGTTCTTCCTGCCATTTGTGCAATTCTTTCCATTTGCCTTCGTAGGCCATTTTTGCCTGCATAGGCCATGAGGCAGGATCGTGAATTTTATAACGCGCACCTCCACTGTCCAGTATCTCCTGACATTTGGCGACGGCAGTTTCGGACAGATCCTTCCATGTTTTAATATCAAAAGAATTGAAAAGTTGTTGAATTTTAGGTCCAATTCCTTCCACGATCTTTAGGTCGTCTCGCTTTACAGTTTTTCCTAAGGCAGCTTTTGCTGCCTGTGCATTAAATGGAAGTAGGGCTTCTGCGGCGGCTATTGGGGCCACGGGTTTGGCAGGAACAACAAGCTCCACTTTTTGGGATAGTTGTTTGTTGCATGCCGCCAGATCGGTTTCCAGTTTTGCGTTTTTGTCCTTTAGTAAATTTAATTCTGAAGTGTGGTCTATTTGGGAATTCTTGCCTTTTCCAATTAAATAGCCAAATAGTGCGCAGACTATGCCTACCACGGCGGGTATAAACCAGCACCAAATACTAAGGTTTTCCATATGCTTTATTGTTTTGGGTTAGTTATTTTGTTCAAGGTTCTGAGGCTCATTCTTTTTATCAGCCAGGATACTATTTTTAGTGATATCCTCTGTATTTTCAACCGAGGGAGTATCCTCTGTTTTGGTTATGCATGTATTGCACAACATAAGGTTAAAATAGGTTCCAGCAACAATGGCAATAACAATACCCAATAAATTGGTTGTTTTTTTGGACATTTCGAATAGCTGTTAGGGTTTTGCCTAAATGTATTAAAAAATTCCCTTAAATGTTAAAAAAATGTTATTAAATATTCCGTATCAAATAGTTAGCAAAATAATTCGCCTAAGGGAAGTTAACTCAATTTCTGGCAAAATTTAGAAAGATAATGTTGTTTAGGGCCGGTTGTAAAAAAATGTTTCCGCCCTATGATTAAACTACTTTATTCTGGAATGTCGGTACGAAAATTTAGGGCAGCAGTTGCAAAATGTACCAATTATACACATTTTATTACCATCCATATAGTTTTGCTTTTAATCATGGAATGAAATGTAGACTTTAGCGCAAATATTAGAATTATAAAGACCTTATTTCTCCCGACTAAGTTCCGGCATTGAAATAGGTCTTTTTCACCATAATTATTTGAGTTAGTTTGGTTAAACCCGCAGCTATTTCTAATGGACCTATTCGGGGGGAGGGGAAATTTTCAAGTGGCTACGGGTTTATATTTTAGCCAACGATCAATTATAAACGTTTTGTCTTGGAGTATAGAGCTATTCTTCAGGATGTAATTTGGTTGGTTAGTTTAAAACCCGCTATGTACTGGATACAAACCAGTACATAGCGGGTTTTTTCATAGGTTGAATTCTAAAGATCAAACTTTATCCCTTGGGCTAAAGGTAATTCGGTAGTGTAGTTAATGGTGTTGGTCTGTCTTCTCATATAGATTTTCCAGGCATCCGAGCCAGACTCACGGCCTCCACCAGTTTCTTTTTCCCCTCCAAAAGCTCCTCCTATTTCGGCTCCTGAAGTTCCAATGTTGACATTCGCTATACCGCAATCGCTACCTTGAGCTGATAAAAAGCGTTCCGCCTCCCTTAGATTATTTGTCATTATTGCCGAAGATAGTCCTTGGACCACTCCGTTCTGTATGGCAATGGCATTTTCAACATCCCCTGAATACTTTAATAGGTAAAGCACTGGGGCAAAGGTCTCGTGTTGCACGATCTCAAAATTGTTGTTTGCTTCGGCAATTGCTGGTTTTACATAGCATCCGCTTTCAAATCCTTCCCCTTGCAGCACCCCTCCTTCAACAATTAGCTTGCCTCCTTCTTCCACCACTTTTTTAAGTGCCTTTTGGTACATTTTTACGGCATCGGTGTCTATCAAGGGACCTACGTGGTTCTTTTGATCCAATGGATTGCCTATTCGCAATTGTTTGTAGGCAGTAACTATTGCATCTTTTACCCTGTCATAAATAGAGTCGTGTATGATTAATCTTCGTGTGGAGGTACAGCGTTGGCCTGCCGTGCCAACGGCCCCAAAAACAGCTCCGATAACGGTCATTTTTATGTCCGCGTCAGGGGTTACGATAATGGCATTGTTTCCTCCAAGTTCAAGAAGTGATTTTCCCAATCGGGCGGCCACTGCCTGGGCTACTATTTTTCCCATGCGTATAGACCCTGTGGCAGAAATTAGAGGCACCCTTTTGTCATGGGTCATAAATTCGCCTACCTTATAGTCGCCATTGATCAAACAGGAAATACCTTCGGGAAGGTTATTTTCCTTAAATACTGCTGCGGCTATGTTTTGACATGCCACACCGCATAAGGGCGTTTTTTCACTGGGTTTCCATATACATACATCTCCGGCTATCCATGCCAAGGCTGTATTCCAGGCCCATACCGCCACTGGGAAATTGAACGCCGAGATTATGCCGACCACCCCTAGAGGATGATATTGCTCGTACATTCTATGTCCAGGTCTTTCCGAGTGCATGGTAAGTCCGTGCAATTGTCTGGATAGACCTACGGCGAAATCGCAGATATCAATCATTTCCTGTACCTCTCCCAAGCCTTCTTGATATGATTTTCCCATTTCATAGGAAACCAATTTTCCCAAAGGTTCCTTAAGTTCACGAAGTTTATCTCCAAACTGTCGCACTATTTCCCCCCTTTGGGGTGCGGGTTTTGTTCTCCAAATTTTAAATGCATTGGTGGCCGCATCCATTACTTTTTCGTAGTCCTGCTTGGAGGTGGTTCTTACTTTGGCAATTAGAACACCATCCACTGGAGAGTATGAGCTTAACTCCTCTCCGGAAGAAAAATTATCCGAACCTGTTGAGGTTCCATTATTTATAGCTTCGACGCCTAATTTTTTCAGGGCTTCTTGGATTCCAAATTCTTGCGCAATTCTTGACATTTATAACTATTTTATCGTTAATTGTTATATTTTTCAAATTTACAAATTAATGTGCAGTCTATGGTATAACCAACCATAAATGTTTTAAAACCGGATTTGCGGTTTTTTAGCCCATCTCAGGATATGGGAAGTAACACTAAATAGGGATGTCGTCTATTGGTCTTCCTTGGCAATAAATCTTTCGTCAACGGGCATTACAGTGCCACAATTGCTGCAGGTTCTAAGTTCTTCAGAACCATAGAAGGTTTTGAAATGCCCCAAAAAGTCCTTTTCAATATTATTTAAGGTGAAGTATACCTCATAAAGTTTATTGTTGCAGTTATCGCAAAACCAAAGTAAGCCATCATCAACGTTCATCTCGGCCCGCTTACGTTCTATAACCAAACCTATAGACCCTTCTTTCCTAACGGGGGAATGAGGTATTTTGGCCGGGTGCAGGTACATGTCACCAGGTCCCAATTGCATGGTCTTTTTTTGGCCGTTTTCTTGAATATGTACCTCAATATTGCCTTCTAATTGATAGAACAGCTCCTCTGTTTCATTGTAATGATAATCTTTTCTGGCATTGGGGCCGGCAACAACCATAACAATGTAGTCTCCCGATTCCGTGTAGAGGTTTTTATTTCCTACGGGAGGCTTTAAAGTATCCCTGTTCTCGGAAATCCATTTATTTAGATTGAATGGTTGCTTTATGGACATAGTCTATCAAATTGAAGTTAATATTATGCTGCCGCCCATTAACTTTCAATAGCAACTGATACGCTATCAAATATTAAAACACGGTATAACATCAAAAATAATAAAAGTAAACTGCTTTTAAGAGGACTATCGGTAGAAGAGTTGTGTAAAATATAGTTTGCCGTCTGTGTTCCTCTTTACACTTACAGCGGTGTGCGTAAATTCACCTTCCATAGTTTTTCTATGCTCAGAACTGGCCAACCATTTTTGAAAGGCCTCATGGGCGGAATCGTAGTCTTTTGCTACATTTTCAGAGACAAAAGAGGCATTCACTGCTTGGGAAATATCCGATGCACGCGCGCTAAAATTGTCATGGTTGATAGATCCTTTGGCTATCATGTAGTCTGTATGTTTGTTGGCAAACTGATATGCCACTGAGCTGAAATCCAAATCGTTATAGCCCAAGGAAATACGATGGTCGTTGACGATTCCCAGTAATTCCTGCTCCACTTCAACCGCATTTTCGACTTCGGGACTAATTGCCGGTCCTATAGACTCTGTGCTACAAGAGAATACTACAAATGCGAACAAAAGCATTGCAAAATAATGCAATTTCATTTTCATATAATGTTCTATTTGTAAGTAGGAAGAAAGGGAAGAATGGGGAATTCTTGTGTTCTCGTAATCGGCTTCTCGTAACCAACGGTTGTAATATTAAAAAAATTATTTAGCAAGAAGTTGAATTAAGTGATTTATTCGACGAAATGCATAGCACAATATACATCCTGTAATCCAAGGATTACTTATATAATGGACTTAGAGTTATATTTTCGATGCACATATAGTATTTGGGATTTCGGGGCTAAGCTTGGAATTGAAATGAGAGGTAAATAAATTTTTGCAGCGCTTAATTGGATCAAAAAATATTCCACAAAAGGAAAACCTTTTATCTTTACTGTACTAAATTGGTTCTTTTCATGAAAGTAATTTTCCGTGCCCTAATATTTCTTTTCATCCTTGGTTGTAACCCGAAAAAAGAGACCGGCAAAACTCCAGCAGATAACTTAAATCTTTATCAGGAATATATAACGGAAGTGTCCCATGGAATAATTTCTGTAAGGGCAGATGTACGGGTTGTGCTGAGCCGTCCTGTTGATTCATGGGAAAGCGGAAAGGAATTGGATGGCGATTTATTGGTTGTATTTCCCAAGACAAGTGGCAAGGTGATAGCCTTGGATAGTAGAACCATTGCTTTTGTACCCAAGGCCGGTTTTCAGCAAGATAGTAGTTATGGGTTTACATTGGATCTGGGATCTGTTATTTCCGGGGTCCCAAAAGAGTTGCGCAAGTTTAATTTCGAGGTGAAAACATTGAAACAACAGTTTAATGTGTATACCCAGGCCCTACAGTCCTATTCCAAGGATTATCAATATTTGGAAGGACAATTGAAAAGTGCCGATCAATTAAGTTTGGAAAAGGCCAAGCAATTGTTGGATGTAAAACAGAAAGGGAAAATGGTCCCTGTTAAATTTGATTCATCCATAGCAGAAGGAACCCAATTTCATTTTAAGATAGATAGCATTCAGCGATTCACAGAGGATACGGATTTGGAGGTTGTGTGGGACGGAACCGGTATGGATATTGAAAGTGCAGGAAAAAATACTATAAAAATATCGGGCAAGAGTAATTTTACTATACTCGATGTTGGCTTGGAAACAGGGGAAAATCAGATCATAAACATCAATTTCTCGGATCCCTTAAAAAAAGGACAGAACTTCAAGGGGCTAGTAGTGCTGGAAGGCGATGGCAACCTAAAATACAATGTAGAGGGCAATACTCTAAAGATATATCCTTCCAAAGAGTTGAGCACAACACTAAGGCTCGAGGTTTTTGAGGGTATTGAAAGTGTAGATGGGTACAAGCTTAAAACAAAGCTTACAGAAAGAGTAGCCTTTGAACAAATAAAACCGGAGGTTCGTTTGTTATCCAATGGAACAATTTTACCATCCTCGAATAATCTAAAAATTAATTTTGAGGCGGTTAATCTGAAGTCGGTCGACCTAAGCGTCTATAAAATTTTTGAGAGCAATATTCTTCAGTTCTTACAAGGCAATGATCTTAACGGCAGTTACAACCTAAAAACAGTGGCACGGCCCATAGCCACCAAGAAATTGGATTTAGAAAACGGTCTTGGAAGTAATAGTGGTAAATGGTCGGCACATGCTATTGATTTAAGAACACTTATTACACCTGAGGTAGGGGCTATTTATAGGGTCGAATTTGATTTTAAACCCTCTTATAGTCTGTACAAATGCGAGGACACCAATTTTGAACAGCAAGCCCCATCGGAAGATGATTTTGATCAGGAAACTGAAAACAGCTCATGGGACGGAGTGGAATCCTACTATGAAGATTATTACTTTGATTATGACTGGAATCAACGGGATAACCCTTGCCATACTTCCTATTACTATGATAAAACGGTAGGAGCCAATGTATTGGCCTCGGATCTGGGGGTAACTGTAAAACAAGGGTTGAACAAGAGTTATTTTGTAGCGGTCAATAATATTGTAAACACTGAACCCATTGCCGGGGCCAAGGTAACTTTTTATAATTACCAACAACAGTCCATTGGGCAGGTAATAACGGAGTTGGATGGTACGTCTCTATTTGATACCGATCAATTGGCTTACTTTGCGGTAGCTGAGAGCAGTGGTCAAAAGACCTATGTTAAATTAAATGATGGCAACGCCCTGTCCGTAAGTAAGTTTAACGTTGATGGGGTTGCACTACAAAAGGGAATAAAAGGTTTTATTTTTGGGGAAAGGGGAGTCTGGCGCCCTGGCGACAAACTTTTTCTTTCGTTTATGCTGAATGATAAGGCCAATAAACTCCCTGTAGGGCATCCCGTGAAATTGGAATTGATGGATCCCTATAACAAGGTGGTGCACCGGGAAGTGAGGACAAATTCCCTGAACAATTTTTATAGTTTCGTTTTAAAGACTGATGAAAATGCACCTACTGGTAATTGGATGGCGAAAGTTTCAGTGGGAGGGGCAACTTTTTCAAAAACGATCAAGATTGAAACCATCAAGCCAAATAGATTAAAGATTAAGACAGCATTTGAGAATGAGATCTTGTCCGGTGGTAAACCCATTAAAGGTATGCTGGAAGTGGCTTGGCTTCACGGTGCGGTGGCCAAAAACCTAAAAGCGGATATTACGGCAAAGTTCAATGTACAGACTACAACTTTTAAGAACTTTCCGGCTTATGTTTTTGATGATCCTACAAGGGCGTTTGCCACAGAGGATCAATTAGTTTTTAATAGTGCCGTCAACGCCGAAGGTAAAGCAGCCTTTTCGTTAAATCCACAAATTAATAGTCAGGCCCCGGGAATGCTTACGGCAGCATTTATTACCAAGGTTTATGAAAATGGGGGCGATTTTAGTACGGACGTCTTTACAAAACAATTTTCGCCCTTTAATACCTATGTTGGCCTTAATGTGCCCAAAGGCTACAAAACAAGGGGAATGTTGCTCACAGATCAGCCCCATAAATTTGAGGTGGTAACGGTAGATGAAATGGGCAAGGCCAAAGCCACCAGCAATTTAAAAGTAACTATTTATAAAGTAGGTTGGAGATGGTGGTGGGAGACTTCAGCCGATAATCTTTCCAATTTTAGCAGTAGTGAATATCAGGAAAGAGTATTGGAGGAAACCGTAAGTACCGATTCCAGTGGTAAGGCATCATTTAATTTTGAGTTAAAATATCCCGATTGGGGCCGCTATTTGGTGAGGGTGGAAGACCCAAAGGGAGGGCATGCAACTGGTAAAACAATTTATGTAGACTGGCCGGGATGGGCCGGAAAAAGTATGAAAAACGATCCTTCTGCCGCCACTATGTTGGTGTTCTCTACAGACAAGGAAGTTTATAAGGTAGGGGAAACGGCTACCGTAACCTTTCCTAGTTCGGAAGGAGGCAGGGCATTGGTTACCGTTGAAAATGGTAGTGAAGTATTGCATTCGCAATGGGTGGAATCCGACAATGGTGAGACAAAATTTGAAATTCCTATATCCGAATTGTATACACCCAATGTTTATATCAATATTAGTTTGCTTCAGCCGCATTCCACTACCTTAAACGATTCCCCTATACGGATGTATGGGGTAGTTCCAATATTGGTAGAAGATCCTTTGACCAGACTGCAACCGGAAATTGCTATGCCGGATGTCTTAAAGCCTGAGGAAAGTATAACCCTCAAAGTATATGAGAAACAAGGTAGGGCCATGACCTATAGTATTGCCATGGTAGATGAAGGCTTGCTGGACCTTACCCGTTATAAAACTCCAAATCCATGGAATACTTTTTATGCACGGGAAGCACTTGGTGTAAGGAGTTGGGACGTGTACGATGATGTCATCGGTGCCTTTGGTGGAAGAATAAATCAGGTCTTTGCTATAGGTGGGGACGGAGAATTGGCCGGTGCCAAAAATAAAAAGGCCAACCGCTTTGAACCTATGGTGGTTTATTTGGGTCCCTTTAGCTTGAATAAAGGGGAGACAAAATCACATAAAATAGACATCCCTAAATATGTTGGTTCAGTCCGGACTATGGTCATAGCTGGAAATTCAGGGGAAGCCGCCTATGGCATGGCAGAAAAAGCAACCCCCGTAAGAAAACCACTTATGGTATTGGCTTCCTTACCAAGGAAAATCACTCCAGGGGAGACGGTAACCTTACCGATAACGGTTTTTGCTATGGAAAACAAAGTAAAGGAAGTGACTTTACAAATAAAACCGGATCCTTCTTTTACAATAGAAGGGAAGACCGTACAAAGTGTTTCTTTCACCCAACCTGATGAAAAAATGGCCTATTTTCAGTTAAAGGTAGCCGATTTTAAAGGTACCGGCAAGGTTGTGGTTGAGGCTTCGGGTAATGGGGAAAGGGCATCTTTTGAGGTGCCTATAGATGTGGTAAACCCTAATCCATTGACTACGGTTACGGAGGATATGGTTTTGGAGGCCGGCAGTAGCAGAAAAATAGACCTTGAAACTTTTGGTATTCCCGGAAGTAATAATGCAGAGGTGGAATTCTCTACCCTGCCACCCATGAATTTTAATGGAAGAATGCAATATTTGATCCAATATCCGCATGGGTGTCTGGAGCAGACCACCTCTAGTGCTTTTCCCCAGCTGTTTATTGCTGATATCTTCGATATTAACACAGCTAAGAAAAAAGAGGTACAGCAAAATATTGAAAGTGCCATAAAAAGGGTTGGTAGCTATCAAACCCCTAATGGCGGGTTTGCCTATTGGCCGGGGCAAAATTATGCCGATGATTGGAGTTCATCCTATGTGGGCCACTTTTTGTTGGAAGCCGATAAAAAAGGATATGTCTTGCCTTTAGGATTTAAGTCCTCCTGGGTGAATTATCAACAGGATATAGCTAGACAATGGAGATCAGGAACAGTGTATTCCGATTTGGCCCAGGCATATCGCCTATATACCTTGGCTCTTTCAGGGAATGCGGATATTGCGTCAATGAACAGATTAAGGGAAACAACCAACCTGTCCAATGAAGGAAAATTCCGCTTGGCGGCGGCCTACGGACTTGTTGGCCAGGAATCTGTGGCCCAACAAATAATTAAATCTGCAAACTATGATTTTTCAGAAGGTAAATATGAATACCAGACCTATGGATCCTCCGATCGCAATAGGGCCATGGCCTTGGAAACCTTTGTGCTTTTAAATGATAAGGTAAAGGCGCAGGAAATGGCCAGAAATTTGGCTCAGCGTTTAAGTTCGGATCAATGGATGAGTACCCAGAGTACTGCCTATTGCCTCTTGGCACTGGCAAAATTTGCCGATATGATAGGGGGCAAGGGAATTAAGGCCAGCATAGCTGTTAATGGAGGCAATATCACTATTAACACGGACAAAACCTTGGCCAATACCGGATTGGGCATTAAAACGGGGACCAATTCCATTAATATAAAAAATACTGGTGAAAATTTGCTTTATGTGAGTTTAATAAAGAGTGGTATTTTGCCTGTAGGTGAGGAGAGGGAGTTGCAAAGAAATTTGGTGGCCAATGTGGTCTTTAAGGGAAGGAACGGCATTAAGTTGGACCCATCTTCCATGATGCAGGGCACGGATTTTGTCGCGGAAGTATCGCTTACCAATACCAAGGCAGAATTGATCAAAAATGTGGCACTGTCCGAAATATTCCCTAGCGGCTGGGAAATAGTAAATACCAGGTTCACGGATTTTGGCGATTTTGATGAAAACGAAGTGACTTATACGGATTTGAGGGATGATAGGGCCAATTTTTATTTTGACATGAAGAAGAACGAAACAAAAGTGTTCAGGGTATTGTTGAACGCCTCTTACTTGGGAAGATATTACTTGCCCGGCATACAGGCAGAGGCCATGTACGACTATGATTATGCCGTTCGTGCCAAGGGCCAATGGGTAGAAGTTGTGCAGTAATTACTTGTGTTGGTCCTAAAAAAATGAATGTTCCTTTACGCAACCATTTTGTATTTTTTGCATTTATGAATAAAATATAAATGATATCATATGAAAAAAATAATTTGGTTTGGGCTCTTTGGGGCAATTGCATTTAACGTCTTATTGGTAGGTTGTAGCACGGATAATACCGTTGAATGTCCTGCTGATTATGAAGGAGCGCTCACTGAGGCGGAAAATGGGTTGCTCGGAACCTGGGAATTGACGGCCATTGTGGCGGTAAAGGAAGTAGATATTACCAAAGACGATGTGCAGAATCCTAAAAAGGATATTTATGTGCAATATACGGACTGCGAAAAGGATGCGGAATATACTTTCGGACCAGGGCGTGCCTACGAATTTGCCCAAGGTCAAAATGCGTCCAACTGTAGTAACAAGCTTAAGATTGAGGGTACCTGGAAGCATTCCGGTGATATCCTAGGTCTGATTGGAAATTGTTCCGCTCAAAATTTGAAAATTGTTTTCAATGAAGGCAAAACGGCATTTACCACTACTTCCAACTATAACATAACAGATGTGAATGGGCTAACTGTACAAACAGACGTTACATTTACCTATACCAAAATGGAAGCTACCGATTAATTGTTATTGAGTGAAGTATTATATCATCCTATGGTTGCCAAATTATTTTTTTGGTGCCTTAGGATGATATAATTACACACCCACCTTTATGAAGGTGTTTTTATCCTTATCTTGTGGTGGTTCAACATCAAGAGGCCCGTTTTCCTTAAGCACCTTGCTAAAAACAAGGGCCCCTATTTCCTTTACGGGCATATAAAGTCTGGATTCGTCAATTGATTCTTGTTTAATAAACCCAAGTTGATTGTTGGTCCTGTCAAAAAATATCAATAGGGCGCCTAGGATTACAGCAACCTTGAGTGCTCCAAATATTCCTCCAGCTATTTTATTTAGTAATCCCAACATGGCAAAATCGGCAATTTTGGTCAATAGTTTTCCAGCAATATTTACCACAAGGACAATAATACAGAAGGTGATCAAAAACGAGATAGTGTTCATGTATCTCTCGTTCCACTCCATTTTTTCTGAAAGATATTCCCCCACGATGTAGGAAAAGTGAATGGCGCCGTACAAACCTGCAATAAGGGCAATCAATGATGCCAATTCCACGAGTAGACCATTTCTAATTCCTTTGTATAGGCCATATAGTAATAGTAGTCCAATAATAATATCCAATACACCCATACAAAAGTCTTTTGACAAATATAAAACTTTGATTTGTACCTTTGAACAATTCTATTCTGTCTGGATAAGTGAATCCAACAATAGATTTAAATTAAGATAAATTACGATGTCTAGAGATACACAATTAAAAGATAGATGGGAGATTTTGGTAAAAAAATTGTCTGCCCAATTTGCGGACAACGATCCCTTGGAATTGGATGCCATTATATATCTGGTTGGAGTCCAGGAATTGGGTCAAATTCATAAAACCTATAAGAAGGATGAAAAATTAAATCTAATGCACATAGCTATATGTAGGTTGTTGGAACCATACGGGTACTATGAATTCGATTTTTTTGATGAAGATGGCTGGCCACATTATAGCATAAAGGAAGAGTTGCCCCCTTTAAAGGCCGGCGAACAATCCGTATTAATGAAAGAAGCTTTGGTAAGCTATTTCTTGGAAAAGGAGTACATTATATAGATATGGAACTTAATAATCCATATTACGCTGTAATATTTACTTCTATCACTACGGAAGAAGATAAAGGGTATTTGGAAATGGCCCATCAGATGGAGTCATTGGCAAAAAGTCAGACAGGCTTTCTAGGCTTTGAAAGCGCCAGGGGCCAAATGGGGATCAGCGTAAGTTATTGGGATAGTTTGGGTGCCATTGCGAATTGGAAAATGCAGGCAGATCATTTATTTGCCCAAAAAAAGGGAAGGGAAGAATGGTACAAATGGTATAAGGTCCGTATTTGTCTGGTGGAAAGGGAATATGAATTTGGGAACGGATAAGGGTCCAGACAAGGCAGCAACAACCTTACAACGGTTGAAGGGGCTAATTCAAAGGCATCCCAAGAAGTTACTTATCCTTATATTACTGTTGATTGCCTATTATTTCTGTTTGCCCAAACAACTATTCCGTACCCCCCATGCTACCGTTGTTGAGAGTAGATCGGGCAAACTTTTGGGAGCACTTATTGCCGAGGACGGGCAATGGAGATTCCCAGTGGTGGATAGTGTGCCCTACAAATTTGAGACCTGTATTTTAAATTTTGAGGACGCCCATTTTTATTGGCATCCCGGTTTTAATCCTATTTCCATAGGCAAAGCTTTTTTAGCTAATATTTTGGCAGGGAAAACAGTAAGGGGGGGCAGTACCCTTACCCAACAGGTGATACGTTTGTCCCGTAACCACAAAAAACGGACCTATTGGGAAAAAGTTAGGGAACTGGTTTTGGCTACAAGGTTGGAACTGGGATATTCCAAGAAATATATACTAAAATTATATGCCAGTCATGCCCCATTTGGTGGGAATGTCGTAGGCTTGGAGGCAGCAGCTTGGCGTTACTTTGGTATGCAGCCCAATCAATTGTCATGGGCAGAAGCAGCTACTTTGGCCGTATTGCCCAATGCCCCAAGTTTGATTTACCCTGGAAAGAATCATTCAAAACTGCTGTACAAGAGAAATAGGTTACTTCATAAATTATTGGATAATAATTATATAGATAGTACTACTTACCGGCTTTCGCTTTTGGAAGAATTGCCCAAAAAGCCTTTTCAACTGCCGGATACAGCTCCCCATCTGGTTCAATATTTGGCCAAAAAATATAAGGGGAAGAGAATTTCTACCCATGTGGATGAAAACCTACAGGGCAGTATAAACAATATTATAAACAAGCACTACAAAAGCTTGAAGCAGAATCAGGTTTACAATGCGGCAGTTCTGTTGATGGATGTCAAAACCAGGGAGGTACTTTCATATGTAGGTAACACACCAACGGACAACGAACACGAAAAGGATGTGGATATGGTGCAGGCCAATCGCAGTACCGGGAGTGTACTAAAGCCTTTGTTGTATACCGCCATGATGAATGCGGGAGAATTGTTGCCCGGTATGCTAATACCGGATGTTCCGACCCAAATTGCAGGTTATACCCCTGAGAATTTTAACGAAAGCTATAGTGGCGCCGTGGAGGCCGATAAAGCTTTGGCCAAGTCCCTAAATATCCCTGCGGTCCGCTTGCTACGTTCCTACGGACTTCAAAAATTCAGGGATCAACTGGATTTCTTTAATTTAAGGGGCCTGGATAAGTCTGCCGATCATTATGGATTAACGTTAATTCTAGGCGGGGCAGAAAGTAATCTATGGGATTTGTGCAAGACCTACGCCTCCTTGGCATCAACCGTAAACCATTTTAATGCCACCTCCAGTGAATACTATACAAAGGAATTTGTAGAACCAATTCCAACATCTGAAACCAAAGTAGATTTCGGTGCCAAATCTACCGAGGTGACCATCTTTGATGCGGCCAGTATCTATCTTACCTTTGAGGCCATGAAGAAGGTCAATAGGCCCGAGGGCAGTGAATCCTGGGAGTTTTTTGATTCCTCCAGGCAGATAGCTTGGAAAACGGGTACCAGTTTTGGAAACAAGGATGCCTGGGCCATTGGCATTACCAAAGACTACGTAGTTGGGATTTGGGCAGGAAATGCGGATGGCGAAGGAAGACCAAATGTAACCGGGCTTAGCAGTGCCGCACCAATTTTATTCGATGTGTTCGATCTGCTGCCCAGGTCTACCTGGTTTCAAAAGCCTGAGGATGAGTTTACTGAAATTAAAGTATGTTCGGAAAGCGGTTACCTGGCTACCGACATATGCCCTAAAACAGTTATTTCTATCCCAAGAAAGCAAAATTTTGTCCAGGCATGTGCTTATCATCAATGGGTGCATTTAAATGTTCAAAAGCAGTTCAGGGTCAATTCCTCCTGTGCAGATTTGTCAGAAATGTTCAGCGAATCATGGTTTGTATTGCCCCCGCTAATGGAATACTATTATAAAAAGGGACATCCTTCCTATAAGACCTTGCCTCCCTTTCTAGAAAATTGTAGGGAAACCAATACTGCGGCAATGGAGTTCATATATCCAAGGAACGGAAGTAGAATTACTTTGGCAAGAAATTTTGAAGGTAAGAAGAATGAATTGGTAGTTAAGTTGGCCCATGTTAAACCGGAAACACCGGTTTATTGGTATTTGGATGAGAAATTTATTGGACAAACCACAGACTATCACGAAATAGGATTGATGCCCATACCTGGAGAACATGGAATTATGGCAGTTGATGCCCTAGGTAATGAAGTTGTTATAATAATAACCATAGAATAACAATTGTCCTTTGATTTGGGTCTATAATCAATTACCTTTAATGACATTGGTCAAACTAAGATTAATATAGCCGCAATAAACCGATACCGTATAAAAAGATGACAAAAAATATTCGCTTTTCTAATTTGGATAGAAAAAAAACAATTGCCAAACTAAAGGGGGAGACCTTTGATCTGGTGGTTATAGGTGGAGGTATTACAGGTGGTGGGATTGCCTTGGATGCTGCATCCAGAGGCTTAAAAGTAGCCTTGGTTGAAAAAAACGACTTTGCATCTGGCACAAGTAGTAAATCAACAAAACTGATTCATGGCGGATTGCGATATCTAAAACAATTCGACTTTTGGTTGGTAAAAGAAGTGGGTTCCGAAAGGGCCATAGTACATAATTTGGCACCACATTTAGTGCTGCCGGAGAAAATGTTGCTACCATTGATAGAAAATGGATCTTATGGCAAATGGCTTACTTCCATTGGGTTAAAGGTTTATGATATTTTGGCCCAGGTAACGGGAGATGATAAACGCAAAATGTTGGAAAAGAAGGAAGCCCTGAAATTGGAACCTTTGTTGCCAAAAAAAATATTGAAAGGCGCTGGGTATTATGCGGAGTATAGGACAGATGATTCCAGACTCACCATGGAGACCATAAAGACCAGCCTACAATATGGTGCCATGCCCCTAAACTATGCAGAGGTTACGGACTTTATTTATGAGGAGGATATGGTTGCAGGGGTTAAAGTAAAGGACACGGTCTTGGATACTGAATTCCCAATAAAGGCCAAATATGTCATAAGCGCAGCAGGACCATGGGTAGATGAACTTAGGGGGATTAACAATTCCAAAAAAGGAAAGCGTCTGCACCTAACCAAAGGAGTACATTTGGTTTTTCCTTATGAAAAATTGCCTATAAAGCAATCCGTTTATTTTGATATCCCGGACGGACGCATGATGTTTGCGATTCCTAGGGGCAAGATTACCTATATAGGCACTACGGACACCAATTTTAATGAGAACAAGGATAGCGTAAGAACGGATGTGGCCGATGCTATTTATTTGATATCTGCCGTAAATAATATGTTTCCAAAGATAAATTTGGAAATGGAAGATATTATCTCTTCATGGGCAGGACTACGGCCACTTATACATGAAGAAGGTAAGTCTGCCTCGGAATTATCGCGAAAGGATGAAATTTTTACCTCAGATACCGGCCTCATAAGTATTGCCGGTGGAAAGCTAACGGGCTATCGTAAAATGGCGGAGCGTGTAGTGAACAGGGTGGCCAAAAAAATGGAAGAAGATTATGGTATTAGTGTAAAGGATTCGGATACGGATCATATTCCTCTATGTGGAAATGATTTTAAAAAGTATAAATATGTTAAGAAATATATTGCCGAAATCCATGAAAGACTAACCCCTGAGGGATTTTCCCATTATGATGCCTGGTATTTGGTAACCAATTATGGAAAGCAGACCGAAACAATTTTGCAGTACTATGCAAAACAGAAGGAAGATGATCATGTGTTGGGTATGGCAAAGGCCGAGTTAAAGTTTACCATAGAAAATGAAATGGTACAAACTCCTATGGATTTTTTTATACGAAGAACTGGAAGATTATATTTTGATATAGATAGTATTAGGAATTTGATGGAACCCATCCTGGCAGAGTTCAAGACTATATATAAACTGGACGATGAGGTCATTAACTCCTACCGGAAAACCTTGGAAAGAGAAATGGATGAGCATTCCAATTTTTCGCTGGACCGAATTTAGGGGCAGTGGTTAAAGTAATCTTTGGAGGCCCAAGGGAGTTAAATAATAAGGCTAATCCAGCTTTTCGGTGAGCTCCTTAAAAACCTTTTTCGGGCTTTTATTTTCATATAGCACTTCATAAACGGCATTTAGAATGGGCGTTTTTGATTTATTCTTGTGTTTGGAAACTATTAGATGTGCACTATTGGTAGCATAGTAACCTTCGGCCACCATTTTCATTTCCATCATGGCACTTTTTACGGTGTAACCTTTACCGATCATATTTCCAAACATACGGTTACGGCTAAAAACGGAGTAGCCCGTTACCAAAAGGTCTCCTAAATAGGCAGAGTCGTTAATGTTACGCTTCATTTTATGTACCCGTTTTATAAACCGCTTCATTTCTCTTATGGAGTTGCTCATGAGTACGCTTTGAAAGTTGTCTCCGTAACCCAAGCCATGGGCGATACCTGCAGCAATGGCATAAATATTCTTTAGCATGGCTGCATATTCCGTACCTATAATATCGTCGGATATTTTGGTTTTAATATAGTCGCTACTTAGGTGCTTGGCCACTAATTTGGCTTTTTCTGTATCTGCACAGGCTATGGTTAAATATGACAAACGTTCCAAAGCAACTTCTTCGGCATGGCATGGTCCTGTAATGACCCCAATATTTTCGAAAGGAATGTTATAGTTGACATGAAAATGCTCTCCCACGATCAAACTGGATTCCGGCACAATACCCTTTATTGCGGAAAAAATAATTTTGTCCTTGATATCTACGGTCAAATGCTTCAATTCGTTTTCTAAGAAAGCGGAGGGAATGGCAAAAATAAGGACATCGGCATTGGCAACAGCCTCGTTAATATTGTCCGTGAGGTTTAATTGTTCTGTATGAAATTCTACCGAACTTAAGTAATTGGGGTTGTGTTTCTGTGTCCTAATGTGTTCAATAGCATCGGTATTGCGCATATACCAATTAACCACATCGGCATTCTCTGTCAACATTTTAACAATGGCAGTTGCCCAACTACCACCACCCAACATTGCAAATTTTATATTGTTTTTCATTTATTTAATATTTCTTGTTGTATGCCAAGACCCAATAACCAAGTTATCTCCTAATTAAAAAAATCAATGGACCATCAGTTTTCCGGTATTAATATGGAAGAGTACGTGGCTCATTAAAATCTATGGCAATGTAGGACTGTTTTTTGGAGATTCAAAACAAGAATTTATTACCATCGGTATAAGTTTTGGTGTTAAATTGGAAACCCAAGTTTTTGTTCCTGTAAATATTTTTAAGTGTTTGATGATTATAATTTGTTGATTAACAATAGTTTATATTGTTGGCATAATGATTGTTTTACTGGTATAGGTAACATCAAACTATATAAAATGAGAACTACAAAACTACTCTTTACAACTTTAACCCTGGCTGTTTTGGCTACAGGTTGTTAAACCGAAGTTATTATTGAAGACGAATATATTGATGAACCCTTTCTCAATGTCAATGCCTTATTAAAATCCCACGAGCTTTGGTATGTAGATATAAATGCTACTTCCGGTAATGGGGAGGTTCCTTTTTTACAACGTGCATTCACCATCTCATTTGTGGGTGAAACCGTTTTTGCCAATAATAATATAGTGGGTATTGGGAAAACAGGAAACGGCTTTGGACTCGATGTTGGTTATTTCAATACGGCCAGTGAAAGGCTGCAAATTAACCATGATGTGGACGGATTTTGGAGCTTGGAGGTATTCGTTGTGGATAACAATACCATTGAATTATATGATTCCCATAGCCGAACTTCATATTATTTGGAGGGATATCAAAGAAATAACTTTGATTATGACATGGTATTTTATGACAATATTGAATATCTATTGCAGGAATATGATGTTTGGGAAAAGGTAGCTACGAGTAAGGAAGGATTAGTGAACGATTTCGATTCGGAAAATTATTTACAGTTCTATATTGACGGAAACAGAAGTATGTTTAATTCCTCGGTAGACCCCAGTGGGATGCATTTGGACGATGTTTTATGGGATTATAGTGGGGAGTATTCATTATTCGACGTTTATAACGATGAAACGCTCAAAACTTTAACACTGGATTATGACTTTATGGGCAATGATTACTTTGAGTTGTACGTTATTAATGATAGTACAATAGAGCTGTATCATTCCTCTAGTGGAACAGTTTACAAGTTTAAGGGAAGGGGATTTATTACCTATTTGAAATCTGGAATTTCCCAAGTGGACAGAAAGAGGACTAAAACCCAATATGGGACCATGAAGGTGGTCAGAAAAAGAAAGATATAATTATTGCCGTAAGGTTATACGGTGACAATATAAGGAAGTTTTTGGTTGGTTATTTAGTTAAAGACCGTCTTGGAGTAATTGCCCAAGGCGGTTTTTTTATTCATCATTTTCTCTGAACATTCCATAGGAGCAATTCCACAATCCGTTTAGCGTCCAACTAAGTTTTTTTCAATTAAATTCCTTAATTTAAGGTACTATACGCTACCTTAAAAAGTAAAGGAAATGAAATCCAAGGATACTAATTCGAAAAAGGGGAATCCCCATGCGGAGATACCGGGCAACCCATCTACCTCAACCACCAGCAAAATTATTTTGAGCGACAGAAGTAATGGAAAACCTTTACGGATACTTAGTGAGGAGGATTGGAAATTTTGGTTGCACAACGGATACATCGTTGTCAAAAATGTCATTTCTAAAGATCAAGCACAGATAACAGCCAATTTTATATGGGAGTTTGAAGAAAAGGATCCCGACGATCCGGAGACATGGTATACTCTACCACGTGCAGAGATGAAAATGAAGGAATTAACGGGAACTGGAATGGTAGAAGTGTACAATCACCAGCATTTATGGAACAATAGACAGCAACCGAAGATATATGATGCCTTCGTGGATGTCTGGGGAACTGAAAAACTTTGGGTAACCATAGACAGGGCCAATCTAAATTTCCCAATTAGACCTGGATTTCAACAAAAAGGGTTTATACACTGGGACTACGACCCGGAAACAAGGCCCCAGAATGTGCAGGGCGTTTTAGCCTTGGTAGACCAGACCGATGAAAATATGGGAGGATTTCAATGCATCCCCTGGTTATACAGGAATTATGATACTTGGAAACTGACCCAGCCCAACGAAAGGGATCGTTTTAAGCCAGACGTAAGCGCCTTACAGGACAAAATAGTTAAGGTTAAAATGGAAGCAGGGGATCTTTTGATTTTTAATAGTACCCAACCTCATGGAATAAGGCCCAATCTTTCTAAAGACAAGGTGCGTATTGCCCAGTATATTTCTATGATGCCGGCGGAAGAAGACAACGGGCCTCTCCGGGCCTGGCGTATCAACGCTTGGAGAAATAGATTGGCTCCAGAAGGTTATGCCTTTCCCGGAGATCCCAGGAATTGGGAACAAACCAAATATAAAACTGCTGAATTAACTACTTTGGGTGAGAAACTATTAGGGCTTCAATCCTGGTAATTTGTTGTAAATGTCACATTTAGGCATATCATGGTCTGTAAAACAAGAAAATCCACTACTTTTGCCCCCTCAAAAACAAAAACGTGAAGAAGTATTTAAATCTATTCGATTTTAAGCAAAAAGTAGATTATAAGACCGAGATTTTGTCCGGTTTAACCGTGGCCCTAGCTTTGGTTCCCGAGGCAATTGCTTTTGCACTGATTCCTGGGTTTTCTCCGTTAACAGGATTATATGCAGCATTTGTGCTAGCATTGGTAACTTCTATTTTAGGGGGTAGACCAGGAATGATTTCCGGGGCTACAGGTGCCGTGGCGGTTATTTTTGTGGGATTAATTTTGGAATTGAAGAATACTTTCCCAGGGATTACTCCAGAGACTATTTTGAATTATGTTTTTGCTACCGTAATCATTGCCGGGCTATTGCAAATAATGGCCGGAGTTTTAAAGTTGGGTAAATTTATACGCCTGGTGCCACATCCTGTTATGTTCGGATTTGTAAACGGACTGGCCATTATAATTTTTATGGCCCAGTTCCCTAATTTTTATGTAAAGGGAACTTCCGAATTGATGTCGGGGATGCCTTTTTGGACCATGCTCGGATTAACCCTTTTAACAATGTTGATCATTTGGGGCTTCCCAAAAATAACCAAGGCAGTTCCCTCTTCCTTGTTGGCGATCGTTGTAGTATCGGCCATTGTTTTGGGCTTTGGAATAGATACACTTACAGTAGCGGATACAATGGCTGAAGGCGAATCCATTAAAGGAGGATTTCCTCCCTTGTCCATACCCAATTTGCCATTTACACTGGAAACCTTAAAAATAATCTTACCTTTTGCGGCCATTGTAGCAGGAGTTGGTTTAATTGAGAGTTTACTTACCTTAAATATAATAGACGAAATTACCGATACTCGGGGAAGTGGTAACAAAGAATGTATAGCCCAGGGAACAGCCAATATTTTTTCCGGATTCTTATCCGGGATGGGTGGTTGTGCTATGATCGGACAAAGTCTGATCAATACTTCGGCCGGCGCCAGGGCCCGATTGTCGGGAATCACCGCTGCGGTAATGTTGTTGGTGTTTATAATGTTCGGTTCCAATTTAATAGAACAATTGCCTATGGCCGCCTTGGTTGGACTAATGTTTATGGTAGCCATTGGAACTTTTGAGTGGGCAAGTTTTAAGACATTTAGAAAAATGCCTACCTCCGATGTTGTCGTAATGGTTTTGGTGACCTTGATTACTGCCATTACCCATAATTTGGCCGTTGCCGTATTGTTCGGGGTAATTATTTCCGCCTTGGCCTATTCCTGGGAAAATGCAAAACGTATTAGAGCCAGAAAATCTATAGATGAAAACGGTATAAAACATTATGAAATTTATGGACCATTGTTTTTTGGATCCACAACCGCCTTTGCCGAGAAGTTTGATATACAGAACGACCCCAACGAAGTAATTATCGATTTTAAGGAAAGTAGGGTGGCAGATATGTCTGGAATTGAGGCCCTGAACAAATTAACGGAACGCTACGCCAAGGTGGGTAAAAAAGTGCATCTAAAACATCTAAGTCGCGACTGTATAAGGTTATTGGAGAATGCCAACGAAATTATAGATGTCAATGTAATAGAAGATCCTACTTACAAGGTGGTGGTGGATAAGCTATAGTTTTACCCTTATGATATTTATTACAGAATAATAATTCTATATAAAAAAAGCGTTTGCAACAACTTAATTATTGATGCAAGCGCTTTTTGTTTTTTATGAATCTTGTACTATAGAGTCCTTAAATACTCTGCTACCGCACGGGCATCATCTTCGGAAAGATTCTGGTTTAACATAACGGCATTGTTATACTCCTTCAGTAAGGCCTTGGCTATTGGGTCTTCCTTAAGCATACCATCTGGATTCAAGATCATGTTCATAACCCATTCTGGGCTTCTCCTTTCAAAAACACCTTTAAGTGCAGGTCCAATCAACCGCTGCTCGGCCATATGGCAGGCTACACAAATGGTACTAAATGTTTTTTGTCCTTTGGCTGCCAGCTCGGCATCTATTTCATCTGCGAATGTTACAGATTTAATAGGTCCAACACCTTTGTTGTTCATGTCTACAGGTACTCCCTCACTTACAGGTTCCGCTTTGACTTCTTTTTTGGTACGGTTCATTTCAAAACCTTCCTTCTTTTCTTCTTTTTTTTCGCCACAGCTAAGGATTAATCCAGCTAAGGCCAAAGGGATAAATAATTTTCTCATCGTTTAGGTATATTATTTCACGAAGATAATAAATAGATTATTTTATTATAATTCTTCAACGAATTTTAATGCCCTTTTTTCAGTATAGGTGATATTTTTTTCGCCATAAAAGCCAACATGGCCTCCGTATTGGGGGAGTTCAAAATGTACACTATTATTTTGTTCAGCTTCCTTGTAAGGATAACATTGGTCCCCTAAAAAGGAATCATTTTGTGCATTTATAATAAGTGTGGGGATTCTAATGGCATGTATAAATTGAAGTGAACTGGATTTTTGATAATAATCAATGGCATCCTTAAATCCATGTGCCCGACTGGTATAGACGTCGTCAAAATCCTTTAGGTTGTTTATATTGGCGATATCCGGATCGCTTATTTTATCTGGAAAAAGCAGCTGTTTTGCACGCAGTTTTTCTATAAGATGTTTCTTAAAACGTTTGGCATACACTACGTTTTTTGGTTTCAATAGCTCCAATAATGAACTATGCAGGTTGCAGGGAACAGAGATTGCGACCGCCCCTTTTATTTCTTTAGGTACGGACCTTCCTTCCCCCAAATACTTTAGGGTTAGATTACCACCTAGGCTAAACCCCTTTAAGTAAATATTAGCGTATTTTTTTTCTTTAAGTATGTGGTTTATTACGGCTTCCAAATCTTCCGTGGCACCGGAATGATAAGATTGGAAAAGCCTATTGGTTTCACCACTGCAACCTCTATAGTTAACGGCACAGGCATCTATGCCAATAGCATTGAACTGTTTAGCGCTACCGGTAATATAGTGTCTTTGTGCATTGCCTTCCAGACCGTGCAGAAGTATTACCACTCCTTTTGAGGGCCTTTGGGCGTAGCTCCAATCCAAATCCAAAAAATCCCCATCGCTCAGCTCTAAGCGTTCCCTTATTTGGGCCAGTCCATTGACCTTTCTGATCAATCCGGAATAGATTGTGGAGAAATGGCCACTTTTAAAAAGCAATGGAGGGTTGTATGTAGATGTGATTATTGGCATTAATGGAATTCTGAATGAATTTGGGGTGTTATTTTATGGATTGGTTGACAAGATAAGTTAATCCCATAATTTATCAAAGATCGGTTGACTGTATAAACAGGGTTGTCATTTTAGGGGCCTATATTTTTGGAATATGAAATTAATTGGATGGTTATTTTACCAAATTCATTCTTATTATAAATTATATGTATGAATTTGTGAATTATAATATTGTTGTTTCAACATATTTTTATATTTTCGTTAACGTTAACGAAAATAATACTTAAATGTTATGGCTAATAGGAAACTGACCAAGATAGTCTTGGTAGCAATGCTTCACTTTGCTTTTTTCAATGCTTTTGCCCAAGATGGGTGGGAAACACTTTTTAATGGGAAGGATTTCTCCAATTTTGAACAATTGAACGGGAACGCAAAGTATAAAATTGAAAATGGGGAAATGATTGGGACCTCCAGGTTGAATACCCCCAATAGTTTTATGGCCACCAAAAAGGCCTATGGTGATTTTGTTTTGGAGTTTGATGTGTTTGTGGAAAACGGACTCAATTCCGGAGTTCAATTTAGAAGTTTGAGCCTTCCCGAATATATGGATGGGAGGGTACATGGATACCAATGTGAAATTGAAACCAGCGATAGAAAATGGGCTGGGGGAATTTATGACGAGGCAAGACGCGGGTGGTTATATCCATTATCCAGGAACGTTAAGGGGCAAAATGCTTTTAAACCTGGGGAATGGAATCATTATAGAATTGAAGCCATCGGTAACAATATAAGGACTTGGATAAACGGAATACAGTGTGCAAATCTTGTAGATGATGTTACCGCAAGTGGATTCATTGCTTTTCAGGTACATTCCATTCATAATGCCAGTTTGGAAGGCAAAATAGTGAAATGGAAGAATATTAGGATCAAAACTTCCGATCTGGAAGAGGAGCGTAATAATGTGGCCCTATATGCCCCGGAAATAAGCTATTTGCAAAATGAGCTAACCCCAAATGAAGTTAGAAAGGGATGGCGATTGTTATGGGATGGAAAAACTTCGGAAGGATGGCGAGGTGCCAAACTGAATTCATTTCCAGAGAAAGGTTGGGTAATGGAAGACGGTACTTTAAGTGTTCTTTCATCTGGAGGTGCAGAGTCGCGTAATGGAGGGGATATTGTAACAACGGCGGCTTTTATCAATTTTGAGTTAAGTGTGGATTTTAAATTGACCAAAGGTGCCAACAGCGGAATTAAATATTTTGTAGATCCTGAGCTTAATAAGGGCGAAGGTTCGGCCATTGGTCTGGAATTTCAAGTATTGGACGATAAGGAGCATCCTGATGCAAAAATGGGAAAAAATGGTAATAGGACCGTGGGATCCTTATATGATCTTATCCGTGCAGAAAACTTGGAAAACTCTAGGGGCAAGAACTTTAATGGGGTAGATAAATGGAACAATGCGCGAATTGTTGTTAAGGACGGCCATGTTGAGCATTGGCTAAATAATGTGAAGGTTGTGGAATTTGACAGGTTTAGTCAAATGTTTAAGGCATTGGTGGAAAAAAGTAAATACGAGAAATGGGAAAATTTTGGGGTTATCCCAGAAGGTTTGATCCTGTTACAGGATCATGGGGACAATGTTTCTTTTAGAAGTATAAAAGTACGTGAGTTTTAAATTAGGTTCAATTGAAAATATTAGAATTATGAGTGAGGGACGTAGAAATTTTATTAAGAAAACGGCTTTGGCCTCAGGAGGCATAGCCTTAGGGGTTAATTCAATGAGTGCCAAAAGTTACAGTAAGATCATTGGCGCCAATGATAGGGTAAGGGTAGGAATTGCAGGGTTTTCCAATAGGGCCAAAGGGGCATTGATACCAGCATTCCTGGGCCATCACAAAAAACAGAACTTTGAAATTGTTGGCGTTTCCGATATTTGGAACCGCAGAAGGGATGAAGGAGCTGCTTTCCTAAAGGAAAAGACCGGGGAAAAGATGAGGATTTGGAGAAACCATGACGAAATGTATGACGAAAATAAAATTGATGCCGTCATAATCTCCACTCCAGATTTCCAACACGCCTTGCACACCGTGCAAGCTGCCAATGCAAAAAAGGATGTTTATGTAGAAAAACCCTTTGCCGAAACTATGGATGATGCCAGGGTAGGTAAAAAGGCAGTCCAAGATTCGGGAATCGTATTTCAAATTGGTTCACAAAGGCGAAGCGGGAAAAATTACCACGCGGCCAACGACTATATTAAATCGGGTAAATTTGGTGATATTGTGATGGTTGAAATGAGTTGGAACGTAAATCAGCCTGACAGATGGCGATTGCCTGAATTGACCAGTCAAATCAAGGAATCGGATACGGATTGGAAGCGTTATTTAATGAACAGACCTTATGAGGCCTGGGATCCTAGAAAATATTTGGAGTATAGATTGTTTTGGCCTTTTTCTTCAGGAATTCCAGGACAATGGATGTCCCACCAGATCGATACTGTTCACTGGTTTACGGGATTAAACCATCCGCGTAGTGTTGCTGCGAATGGAGGAATCTATCTATGGAAAGACGGAAGAAAAAATTACGATACCATGACGGCGGTATTCGATTATGGCCCATTGGATGACCTTTCCAAAGGTTTCCAAGTGGTATATTCTTCCAGGTTTACCAATTCCGCAGGAGGTACCAAGGAAATATATTATTCCAATGGGGGAGAATTGAACTTGGATACCAATAAGGTGAGTCCCAATGGTGGATTAAATGCTTCCCATGCCAATAAAATGGGAATGCAAGAGAATAAATTACCAGAATTTGATCTATCGGATAGTGCTGTACAAGTGGTCACCTCTGCAGATACTGGTGCAGATAATATGACCTCTTTGCACATGTTGAATTGGATGGAATGTGTAAGGAGCAGAAAGGAAACAAATGGTCCAATAGATGCTGCCTACAATCATTCCATTGCCAACATAATGACTACCGCAGCCCTTAGGACGGGATTAAAATCCACTTTCGATGAGAAGGCTCAGGATGTTTTGGCCGGTGATAATGTCTTCAAATATTAATCTTAAAACATCAATAGCATGAATAAAATCAATATAGGTTGTATTCTCATTTTAATGGTAATTTCTTCCTGTAAGGATAAGGTAGAAAAGGGGAATGTTGAGGAATCTTCACCAAAGATGGATCAAGTCACCTTTACTACAGATGAAAACAACCAAAAGGTAAACGTACTAATAGATGGAAATTTATTTACAAGCTACATATACGATGGAAAAACTCCTAAACCCGTTCTGTATCCGGTAATTACCAAAAGCGGTAAAAAAATAACCAGGGGATTCCCGATAGAGCCTGTAGAGGGGGAAAGGGTGGACCATCCGCACCATGTGGGGATATGGTTTAATTACGGAGATGTAAACGGATTGGATTTTTGGAACAATTCCTATGCCATAAAAGAAGAGGATAAACATAAATATGGAACCATCAACCATCGGCAGATCGTGGAAACCGATGCAGAAAAGGGTATCCTAGTCACCAAGGCTAGCTGGGATACTTCCGATAATAAAAATCTATTGGAAGAAACAACGGAATTTGCCTTTAGTCAAAACGGGGATACCAGGAAGATTATTAGGACCACTACCCTGAAAGCCTTGGAAGATGTATCCTTTAAGGACAATAAAGAGGGAATGATTGCCATCAGGGTGACCAGAGGGCTAGAGCTTCCTTCCGATCGACCCGATATATTTATGGATGCCAACGGGATACCGACAGAAGTAAAGGTTTTGAACAACGAAGGTGTTAATGGCAATTATTTAACCAGCGAAGGAAAGACGGGAGAAGAGGCCTGGGGAACTAGGGCCAAATGGACTACTTTATACGGAAAGATTGCGGATGAGCCTGTTTCGGTAACCATAATGGATCATCCCGGTAATGTGGGGTATCCTACCTATTGGCATGCTCGAGGATACGGACTTTTTGCGGCCAATCCCTTGGGACAAGAGGTGTTTTCGGAAGGTAAGGAAAAATTGAATTTCACCTTGGCCAAAGGGGAATCCGTTACTTTTAGATACACCATTTTGGTGCACAACGGGGAGCAATTGACAGAAGATTCACTGAACGGATATTTTTCTGATTTTAGCAAAATCTAATAATTCTACTATGAAATATATTGTAATTTTATTGCTTTTTCTGACTTTTGGCAACATTGGAATGGCCCAGAATTCTGAAGGGACAACCATGTATAGCTTGTTCAACGGCAAGGCATTGGAATCTTGGAAAATTCCGGATGGAGGGGAATGGACCGTCAAGAACGGAAAGATAATAGCCAAGAATAATCCGGGAAAAAAGGGTTCCATACTTTGGACCAAGGAGAGTTATAATGACTTTGTAGTACAATTGGATTTTAAAATGATAAGTGGGAACATTGATTCCGGCATATTTATGCGGGGCGAGGATAAAAATAACCCTCAGATACAAATTGGCATATCTGGCTCCCTAAAAAGGGATATGACCGGGTCGCCATATGTACCAGGTGCCAGTTATCCAGTGGAGGCTAAGAATGTAAATAAGTTGCTCCGTTTAAAGGGCTGGAATACGATCAAGGCACGTGCAATGAACAATAAGTACACCGTTTGGTTAAATGGAGAGGAAGTTATGAATTATACAATGGATAACGCCAATCTGCAAGGTCCGGTTGGGTTGCAATTGCACCCAGGAAGAGAAATGGAAATACACTTTAAAAAAATAGTTTTAGGCAGGCTGTGAATAAATACAAATTGTAATTTAGCCCTTATTTTTTGCAATGATACCATTGTAAATTAAAGATACCCCCTTTTATGGACGATCTAATAGGAATTAAACAAATTGCCAAGCTGGCCAATGTCTCCATTGGTACTGTAGATAGGGTGTTACATGATAGGCCCGGGGTATCCAAGGCAACACGCGAAAAAATAAAGGCCATTATAAAGGAAACCGGTTATAAAAAGAATACGGTGGCCAGTCGCCTTAATTTGGCAGGCCGTAAGAAACTAAAAATTGCGGTGCTTATACCAGAGGTCTCCAGTAATTGGAGTTATTGGGAACTTCCTAAAAAAGGCATTGAAAAGGCAGTGGAGGAATTAAGTGAGATGGGTATTCTTGTTTCATATTACTATTTTACCGATCCTTTCTCCTTTATAAAAATGGGCGATGCCATTATAAATAAAAAATATGACGCCCTGGTGACGGTTCCATTTTTTATGGTGGAATGCAACAATCTTTTAAGTAAGGCCAAGGCCGAAAAGATTCCTGTAGTCTTTATGGACACGGAGATAAAACTGGACTATCCTTCCTACTTTATTCGGCAGAACTCACATAAAGCCGGAATGGTGGGGGCTAGGCTTTTACATGGGCTGGTTGGGACCGAGGGACGCTATTTTGTAATCAATATTGTAACGGATAGGGGATTGCACGCCAATAATCAACAAAGGGAAAATGGCTTTAGGGAATTCTTTGCAACGAATTTCAAGGGAAAGCCAATTTCTATTATGACCATAAATCATCCTATAGATCGCCCTTTCGAAATTAATCCTGAAATAGAGAACTGGTTCAAGGATCCGAGGCGCAAAGGCATTTTTGTGACCAATTCAAGATCTTATTTAATACCGGATATTCTTAAGACCTATAATGTTTCCAATGTTTCTGTGGTGGGCTTTGACCTACATCAGGATAATCTGGAATGTCTCAGAAAGAAGGAGATTGATTTTTTGATCAATCAAAAGCCGGATGTTCAAGGGTATACTGCTATTAAGGGAATGTTTAAATTCCTTACGGAACAGGACCCTACAGATTTAAATATGGATGTCCCTGTAGAAATAATTGTGCAGGAGAATAGTGAGTTGAATTAGGAAACCATCTCACCCCAACACTTTAAGTTTTGTTCAAATATCAACAAAAATAATAGGCCTCCAAATATTTGGAGGCCTATTTCAGTACTAACTCAAAGGCTACTTATAATTATTGTGGATATCCGGGATTTTGTGGATAACCTCCCAAGGTCCTGTCTATTTGTTCCTGTGGAATAGGTCTTACAACATGATAATCCTGTATGTTGGGAGCAGCGCCTGGATTGTGCATCCTAGTGCGTTCCACTAATTTTCCGGTACGGGCCAGATCCCACCATCTCCAGCCTTCGCCAGTTAACTCTCGTGCTCTTTCGTCCAAGAGAAAGTCCAGGTCTACATCACTTGCGGTTATCTGACTTGCCACTTCTTGTCCAGGTACGGCAGCCCGCATTCTTACTACATTAATATCTTGTGCAGCACCGGAAGGATCACTTTGTTTTAGTCTTGCTTCTGCACGCAGCAGATAGGCATCACCCAATCTCATCAAGATAAAATCTCGTTGCCCATTTACTTTCTGACGATCAGGTCGGGTCGGGTCTATCCATTTGTTCATGGAAGGAAATAACCTTTCGGAATATTCGTCGTTGGTAATAACTATATATGGCTTAGTGTCTTGCAACGTTTGTGGCCAATCCATGTCCTTTCCAGGGCCTGGAATATAAATGGCCGTATCACCAATAGATAAGGCAGCCCTTGCTGGTTCACTTCCACTGGCTTCGGCAGCCGGTTCATTCTTATTGGCGTACCATACATGTTTAAACGAAGCGTCATAGCGCGTATCTATGTCTCTATCCCATAGGGTAAGCATAAAATCCGTAGGGCGGTGTCTTTTCCATGGTCTGCCATTTTCAGTATCTCTGGTCATTCCACGCCTAACATCATATTCCATTAGGAAATACAAGTGCCCGCGATGACCATAAGGGTCAATATCGCTGTCTACCTGCGCCTTGGAATTAGGAATAACAAAAACCATTTCACTATTTCCTTCATTTGTAATATCCCATAGATCGGCATAGTTGTCCAATAGGGAAAAACCATAATTGTTGATGACGTTACTGAAAAGTGTTTCCGCTCTAGATGCGTCATTACCATCTGCAAATGAGGTGTAGCTGCGTGTCAATAATGCTTTCCCTAAAAGGAATTCTGCGGCAGCCTTTGTAGCTCGTCCGTAGTCCGACTGTGAGTTGGGAAGGTTGCCAATGGCAAATTCCAGATCAGGTACAATGGCTTGGCTATAAATTTCTGCTTGGGCAGTTTTATTGGCCTCGACTTGTACGCCTTCTGTTTCCTCCAAGCTAAGATGGGCATCACCAAATGTAGTCACTACTTGAAAATAATACAATGCCCTTAAAAAACGGACCTCCGCTATTCGCAGGTTTTTCTGCGTTTCATCCATGTCTACATCTGCAGAACGATTGATAACACCATTGGCTTGATTTATTCCCCTGTACCAAGTGGCCCAAGATTCCTGCACATAACTCTCGGCACTGTTAAGCCCAGTATCGTAAAAGTTGAAAACTTTATGGCCACCATCTGCACCGTTTGTCCAGATGTCTGTTCCAAAAGTAGTCATCGCAAAGCCCATCTCTTGTCCATAAAAGGGTTTTAAGAAGGAGTAAGTTGCTTTAACGGCATCTTCGAGTCCTTTTTCCGTAGTATAGTAGGATGCTGCCGAGACGTCGGTTACCAATTCCTCATCGAGTGAATCGGAGCAGGAATGGGTCAAGAGCCCAAGGGCCAAAAACCATATATAATATATTTTTCTTTTCATGATATTTTAAATTTATATTTTTTTAACCGTGTTTATGCTAGACATTAAAACTTGGCGCTTAAGGATAAGGAATACATTTTGTTGCTAGGTACTATCCCGCTACCTGCCGAAACAGCATCTTCGGAAACTTCTGGATCAAAGGTTTCGTAATCTGTAATAATCAAGAGATTCTGGCCCGAAAGTGTTAATTTTAGTTCTTGCATCCCTAGTTTCTCCGTAATTGAATTTGGGAGGTTGTACCCTAATGACACGTTACGAAGTTTGATAAAACTAGAATCAAAATACCTAAGGGTAGACCCGTTTCTTGGGCTTTCCTGATTCTCGTTGGGTCTTGGATTGGCATTGGTAGGATTGTCTATTGTCCAATAATCCACATCCAAATTGTTATAACGGGCAAACAAGGAATTGTTGCTGGCATGAAAGTCCGATCGTATTGTTTGACCTTGACGGAAATAGAAGAAAACGCCTAGTTCCAACCCTTTATAAGAGAACTTATTGTTAAAACCTCCGTAAAAATCAGGGGTATCTGTGCCTAAAATTTTACGATCATCAGGGGTGATAAGTCCATCGCCATCTAAATCATTAAGTCGGATTTCCCCGGGTACTTTTTGCTCTTGGGAATTGGCCAAAGCCTCTTCGTCCGCTTGATAAATGCCTATTTTCTCATAGTCGTACCAAACTCTGATCGGTTGCCCTATAAACCAATTGTTCCCAATGTCATCTACCGGATTTCCATTTTCATCCTTTAAGGCCAATTCAACAATTTCTTCTTTATAACCGGCTACGTTAAAATCCATTTTCCAGGAGAATCCATTTGGATTGTCCAAGATACCGGCACTTACCGCAAATTCCAAACCTTGGGTACGTGTGGCGCCAATGTTCTGTAAAACACTGTTGTAACCTGAGGTAAATGGCAGACTTCTGTCTAACAGGATGTCCACTGTGTTTGTTCTAAACCAATCTATTGCACCATTGATACGTCCATTAAAGAGGCCGTAATCAACACCTATATCCAAGGTTTTCGATACTTCCCAGCCCAAAGCTGCATTGGGTATTTCCGAAAGTGCAAAACCAAGGGCGGATTCCTCTCCAAAGGCATAGGCGGTTCCTTGCAGCCTTCCGGCAGTTTGATAGGGAGCAACGGAAGTGTTACCCACTTCCCCATAAGAAGCTCTAAGTTTTAACTCGGAGATGGCCGATTCTGCCATAAAGTCCTCTTGTGATATTCTCCAACCCGCGGAAACGCCAGGGAAGTATTTCCATTTGTTACCTTCCGCCAGTCTTGAGGAGCCATCCGCCCTTAAAGAGGCCTGGAACAGATACTTGCCAGCAATATCGTAATTTATTCTACCCATAAATGAATTCAACGTCCATTCTGATAAGGAAGAATCTACAATACTGTTATCTGCAGATCCTAAATTATAAAAAGCTTGTGATTCATAGGGTATGCCTGTCACGGATGCGATGGAAAATTCAGATCGCGAATTTTGCGTACTCTGTAACAAGGTTACTTTTAAATTTTGATTGTCTGTAATGGCCTTATCGAAAGTCAATAAATTCTCCAAGGTATATCCAAAAGTATCAAAATGCGTAATTGAAGCATCTCCTGGGCCACCTCTGTTGTCATTGGTTAAACTACCCCTAAATTGTCCTCGTCTTCCTAGACGAATATCAGGACCAAAGGTGGTGGTCCAATTTAATCCCTCGGCAATATTTATATCCAAGAAGATAGGCGCAAAAATACGTGTAAACTTTCTTTCATCTATGTAGGCACCATCTACCAGTTCATTCAAAGGGTTGGTTCGTATCCCATCATTGGTGGGCAAGAATAATAGATTGCCCTCATCATCATAGGGAACCCCCAGAGGATTTATGGCCAAGGCTTCACCCATAGTGGCGTTGGAACCCCAATTCTGTATAGAATTCGAAATTAGAAAGGATGCCCCAACTTTAAATATATCATTGATTCTGTGATCGATGTTGATCCTTCCGGAAAATCGCTCATAATCTTGGTTACTTATAATACCTTGTTCTTTAAAATAACCAATTGAAGAATTGAAAGTGGTATTCTCTGATCCTCCGCTCACACCCAATTGGTGATTGGTCTGATATCCATTCCCTACTACCAAATCAATCCAATCAGTTGATCTTCCTTCTTCAATGGACTTTAATTCCACTGGATCAAAAAACACGTCAACATCTGCAGGGATGGTTCCGTTCCAAGATGAACGTCTAGCTTCCCTTTTCATTTCCGCGTACTCTTGTCCGTTCATCATGTCTACCAATCGAGCAGCAGAGGTAAGTCCAATCTGGCTACTGTAACGAACTTGGGTCTTACCAACTTTTCCACGGTTGGTAGATACTAGGATAACTCCGTTTGCCCCTCTAGATCCATAAACAGCTGTAGCGGCCGCATCCTTTAGAATTTGCATAGATGCAATATCTTGGGGGTTAATATCGGACATTGATTCCGAACCGTCAATTAATGGAATTCCATCCACTACGTATAGCGGGTCATTGGAGGCGGTTATAGATCTTCTACCCCTAATCCGCACAGTTGAGGTTTGTCCAGGTCTTCCTCCAGAAGCCTGAATGTCTACCCCGGAAATTTGCCCTTTAACGGCATCAATACTACTAGAGGTTTGGACAATACCCAATTGTTCGGCATCTACAGAGGCAATTGCCGCTGTAACCTCGCCCTTCTTTTGGGTACCATATCCCACCACTACCACTTCATCCAATAAGCTGGAATCAACTTCCAAGGATGCGTTGAGGGTGGTTTTGCCGTTAACGGCAATTTCTTTGGGCTGAAAGCCTACATAGCTAAATACCAATACGCCATTGGAGGCAACATTAATGGTATATTTACCATCAAAATCGGCCACTGTACCAACAGTTGTTCCTTTAACTACAATACTTGCACCAGGCAGAGGTATGCCTGCATCATCTGTTACGGTACCGCTAACCTGTTGTTGAATGGACAGGTCTGGGTCCGTAATTGCATAAGAGGTGCTGTGCACTCCTAAAAACGCCAGTAAGGATAGCTGCAGAAAGATTTTCTTCCAAACAGGAACACCCCGTCGCGCATGAATTGCTTCATTCATTTGTTTTTTCATAATTTGAGTTTTGAAAAGTTAGTTAAACATTAAACGTTAACTTTTGCTCGTTAACGTTAACGAATATAGTGATATATTTTTACAAGAAAAGTTTTTTGATAAAAATTCAATGTTAAATTTCTATAATGTGTATTGTATATCACATTTTATTGATGAATTGGTATTTTTTAACATAAATTAACTTAATGTTTTGCGCAGGGGGTGAAGTCCGCTATTTGTACTTAGGGCAGTGGGGTTTTGGTCCTGTTTATCGGGTTTAAATGGTGTAGGGAAGTTGTATCAATATTAGAATTGATGGTTTTTGTACTTAAGTATAGTATCGTCTATGCCACAATTCAACGTTTAATCTACGAATTACTTTTATAGGAAGTATCCTGAGTACTATATTTTTAGAAGCGAAATTTATTCTTTTGGATAAATTTCCAAAACCTTGATCTGGTCTTCAATGGCCGATTTGAATTCGGATTTAAGATTGGCTACCAGTTCTGATACGGATTCTACGTTGTTAATAGTGGTGACTCCCTGTCCGGCAGACCAAATTGTTTTCCAGGCTTTGGCTTCGGTATTCAGCTCTTTCCCAAAATCTATCTTTCTATCTTTTTTTAAATCTTCTTCCGTAATTCCTGCAGCCTTTAAGCTGGCTCCCAAAAAGTTGGCGTGTACCCCTGATATTGCAGCAGTATAGACCACATCACTGGCCCCGGCGTTTATGATCATTTGTCTATATTCCTCCGAGGCCTTACTTTCTTTGGTGTTTATAAACCTAGTGCCCATATAGGCCAAATCCGCTCCCATTTGTAGGGCCGAGGCAATATCCCTTCCGGTACTGATACAGCCAGATAGTAAAATGGTTTTGTCGTAAAATTTCTTTATTTCTGCAACCAAGGACATGGGGTTTATGGTGCCTGCATGGCCTCCAGCTCCAGCGGAAACCAATATTAATCCGTCTGCCCCAGCTTCGGCAGCTTTTTCGGCATGTCTTTTTTTAATGATATCATGAAATACCAGACCGCCATAACTATGTATGGCGTTGACTAACTGGGACACTGCTCCTAGCGAGGTAATTATTAAAGGGACTTTATGTTTTACACAAACTTTTAAATCCGCTTCCAATCTTGGATTTGTAGGGTGTACAATTAGATTCACGCCATAGGGGGCGGCTTTCTTGCCAGTTTCCTCTTCATATTTCTTTAATTCGGTTTTAATTTCTACCAACCAATCCTCAAAACCTTCCGTACTTCGCTGATTGAGAGCGGGAAAAGTACCGACTATTCCATTTTTACAGCATTCAATGACCAATTGCGGGCCAGATATAAGAAACATGGGTGCTGCTACCACGGGTAACGCTAGTTCTTTTATAAAAGCAGCTTTTTTGCTCATTTGGATTATGTTTTTAAAGAATTGGATATACTTGGATAACCTAAAAGTTAGTGACTATTATATTTAAATTTTTGTAAAAAACAGTACATTTGAATTATTATGCATGCATAATAATTCAAATGTACTAAATAAAAAGGATGTATTTAAAAGAATTCGAAATTCGATGGAGCGATGTAGATGCCAATCGCCATATGGCCAATTCGGCCTATTTAAATTTTATGAGCCATACAAGGATGTCTTTCTTGTTGGAAATAGGCTTTAACCAAAAGACAATGTCGCAGAACAATATTGGTCCCGTGGTTTTCCATGAGCATGTCTATTATTTTAAGGAAGCATTTTTAGGAAAGCCGGTAAAGGTTTCCTTGGAGTTGGTGGGACTTAGTGAGGACGGTATGTTCTTTGAATTTCATCATAATTTTTACGATGGCCATGGAAAGAACTTTGCCCATTGTCAGATTATGGGCGCTTGGATAGATTTAAAAACAAGAACCCTTACCGGTTTGGGTCATGAGTTTCTTGGGGCTTTTAACAAGGTGCCAAAGGGAGACGGATTTAAAGTACTTACCAAAGAGGATACCCGTAAGTTTTCGGTGCGTCCTAAGGACCTGGTCTAACTTTTTTGCTTACAAGATATACACCGATCAATACCAAGACTATTGCCAAAAACTTAACCAAAGTAAGATGGTCCTTGCCGGCCACAATTGCAAATATAATTCCTATCAAGGGTTGCAGGTACATAAAAACACCAACTGTTGAGGCCTTTAGTTGTGTAAGTGCAAATACATTGAACAAATAGGTCAAAAAGGTAGTTCCAATGATTACGAAAGCAATGGCACCAAGTGCCTCCACAGGAAGATTGCTCCATTGTATCTCCTTAAATTCTGTGTATGTTATGGGAAGTGTAATGATAAATCCGATTCCAAACATCCATTTCATAAGGGTGAACGGGTGGTATTTTTCCAGTAATTTCTTTACTAGAATAAGGTACAGCCCGTAGGAAGTGGCATTAACAATAAAAAGCATGTTGCCCAAAGGTATATTAGTGGCATCCTGTCTAATTTCAGCACCAAATAAAATTAATGCCAAGGCTCCTATTAAGCCCAAGAAAACACCAATGCCCCGCTGAAGGGTAATTTTTTCCTTGATAAATAGTGCAGATAATATCACAACAAGTATTGGAGTAATGGTAATGAGTACAGCACTATTGATTGGGGTGGAAAGGTCCAATCCCTTAAAGAAAGAAAGCATATTAATGCCCATTCCAAAAAAGGCACAAACGAGTAATCTGCCCCAGTCCCTCCGTTCCAGTTTTTCTTTTGGACCGAAAAAAGAAATTCCCCAGAATAACAGGGTTGCTCCGAAAAGTCGCAGGAAAATAAATCCAAATGGCTTTACATAGGTAGGCATCACCCCCTTGGCGATGGTATGGTTAATACCATAAATGGTGGTCGCCCCCAAGGCGGCCAAGATAGCAAGGGTTCGTCTACTCACGAATTAATTTTTGCTTTGGCTGCAGCCACAACAGCCTTGCTATTTCCCACAAAAATATCGTTGTCAATAATGACAACCGGGCGTTTTATAAAGGTATAGTGCTCAAGGATAAGGTTTTTATAGTCTTCTTCGGATAATTTTTGTTCTTTTAAATTTCGCTCCTTATAAAGTCGCGCCCGCTTACTGAACAAGCTTTCGTAGCTCCCTGACAATTGGGCCATGCTTTCCAGTTGGTCCTGTGTAATAGTCTCGTTTTTTATATCTTGAAGTATAAAATTGCTGGGTGGTTCCAACTCTTTTAAAATCCTTTGGCAGGTATCACAAGTACTCAGGTGAAATATCTTTTTCATGTGTATTTTTTATAGTATTTAGAGGTCACATGTAACCGTTTATGATTAAAATAACTATCGAATGCCATGGGAAAGGATTATTTTAATCATGTCGGTTTCATCCTGTAAATCTGTTCCTCCATATATTTTCGCCCTGCAAAGAAACCCAATTACATTGAATTGTACTATTTTTAGCGGCAATTGTAAAAAAATTATAACCAAAAAATATGTCAACTTTGGAAAACGCATTTGAAGTAACACTTCAAAACAGAAAAAGGCTATATAAATTTTTAAAGGAGACTCCAAAGGAGGTTCTTCTTCAAATTCCCAAAGGCTTCCGCAACAATATTTGGTGGAATATTGCCCATGTGGTGGTTACCCAACAACTATTGGTCTATAAATTCAGTGGACAACCCATGAGGGTGAATGATGCCTTGGTGGAAAAATTTAAGAAGGGCACTTTGCCGGATGGTACTGCTACAGAGGAGGAGATTAATGAAGTTTCAGATTTGTTATTGGCCACTGTTGAATGGATGCAAGAAGACTATGGGAAAGGACTATTTAAGGGTTATACGGAATATACCACCAGTGCCAATGTTACCTTAAGCTCAGTGGATGATGCCATTATTTTCAATGTGTATCACGAAGGACTTCATCTTGGGGCTATTTTATCCTTGATGAAGCTTGTATCTTAAGGCCGCTATTATAATTCCTTTTTAAATTTTATGTACGGCTCAATTTCTTGGTATTTCAGGGTTAAAATAATTGGGCCGTCCGCATAGGAGGCAATTTCATATTGTTCGTAGAACAACTGTAGGCCTTCTTGGGTAAACCCAATATTTTCCGGAAGGTAAAACATGTCGTCCTCAAACATAAACCCAGTGGCGTTTATTGAGCCTGTATCTGGAATTTTTTCTTGTTTCCTAAATTTGGCCTCGGCAAAACTTTGAAATTCCAAGGGATCCTTAAATAATTCCATGGTTTCCATTTCCAGGCCTTTTACTTTATCAAAATTTAAAAATCGGGTGGAGGAAAAACCGTGTGCCCCACCGGTAAAGGAATAGGAATTGACCTGAATGGTCAGGATATTTTTATCCTCATAGGTTACTTTGCCTTCAATATCGGCTTCCCAGCCAACCGGCTCATCGGGATACATTTTTTTTAATTCCAAATATCCGTTCTTAAAGGATTGGATAGCCTCCTCTATATTGGTAGCTTCTATTTCATCATCATAAATAAGCAAGGATATTACCTCTTCTTGTACCGAACTGTTTATAATGTTGCTTATAGGCTTGTCGTCCAGAGCTCTCGGAATGTGGATGGTTACCTTTGGACAACTGTTACAATTTTCAGTTATAAAATCGACGGGTTCAAAAGTGAGCCGATCATCCTTTTCACAATTCCATAAAAATAAAACGAGCAATAAACAGGCGAATCTAATCTTCATTAAAGCGATTGTTTTAGAAAGGTACAAAGCTACAATATCATTGTATTCCCAAAAAGATAAAGGTACATTTGTGTATAGAAATTTAGTTATGGGTAAAAGACAATTAAAATTCAATAGCAGGACAATTCATGGAGGTCAGGCTCCCGATGAGGCCTATGGTGCTGTTATGCCCCCCATCTATCAGACATCTACCTACGCCCAAAGTACACCTGGCGGCCATAAGGGATACGAATACTCCAGAAGTGCCAATCCAACTAGGACGGCACTGGAGAATTCCTTGGCCAGTATTGAAAACGGGAATTATGGTTTGGCTTTCGGCAGTGGATTGGCGGCTATTGATGCGGTTATTAAATTATTGAGCCCTGGGGATGAGGTTATTTCCACCAGTGACCTTTATGGGGGCAGCTATAGGATTTTTAAAAAAATATTTGAAAAGTTTGGCATCGTTTTCCATTTTGTTGGGATGCAGGATACGGAGGAGATAGCCAAACACATTAGTGCTAAAACCAAGCTTATTTGGGTGGAGACCCCCACTAATCCAATGATGAATATTATTGATATTATGTCGGTTTCCCTATTGGCAAGAAAACATAAAATTCTACTGGCGGTCGACAATACTTTTGCGACGCCTTATCTGCAACTGCCCTTGGATCTGGGGGCCGACATTGTAATGCACTCGGCAACAAAATATCTTGGGGGACATAGCGACGTTGTCCTGGGAGCTCTGGTGGTCAAAGACAAGGAACTTGCGGAACAATTGTATTTTATTCAGAATGCAAGCGGTGCGGTGTGCGGGCCAATGGACAGCTTTTTGGTACTTAGGGGAATAAAAACCTTGCACGTAAGGATGCAGCGACATTGCGAAAACGGAAGAGCGGTGGCGGAGTATTTAGCAAATCATCCAAAAATTGAAAAAGTCTTTTGGCCTGGGTTTATTGATCACCCCAATCATGAAGTGGCAAAAAGCCAAATGAAGGATTTTGGGGGAATGATATCCTTTGTTCCAAAAGGGGGCAATTTTCAAGATGCCATTAAAATTGTTGAAAAACTAGAGCTGTTTACCCTTGCGGAATCCTTGGGCGGGGTGGAAAGTTTGGCCGGGCATCCGGCCAGCATGACCCATGCCAGCATTCCGAAGGAGGAAAGGGAAAAAAGTGGAGTGGTAGATGCTTTAATTAGACTTAGTGTGGGTATAGAGGATAAGGAAGATTTAATTGAGGATTTGCGTCAGGCTATAGAATAAATATTTTGCCAAATTTTGAAAAAAATAGGGTTTACATTATAGAAATACTATAATTTTGCCTTCAAACTCAATATTTATCAACAATTAGCAATAAATCACATTTTATGGAAGACAAGATAAATGCTTTTATGGAAGAGGTAAAAGGCCGTAATAGCCATGAGCCGGAATTCATACAAGCTGTGCAAGAAGTTGCAGAAACAGTTATTCCCTACATTAGTAATCATGAAATTTACAATGGCAAGAATATATTATTAAGAATGGTGGAGCCGGAAAGGTTAATTTCCTTTAGGGTTTCCTGGGTAGATGATGACGGTGAAATACATGTAAATAGAGGATATAGGATTCAAATGAATTCTGCCATTGGTCCTTATAAAGGGGGGCTTAGGTTTCATCCTACTGTAAATGCAAGTGTTCTAAAATTCCTGGCCTTTGAACAGGTTTTCAAAAATAGCCTAACCACCTTGCCTATGGGGGGTGGAAAAGGAGGGTCCGATTTTGATCCGAAAGGAAAATCGGATGATGAAGTAATGCGCTTTTGTCACGCCTTTATGACGGAACTTTGTAGGCACATTGGACCTAATACAGACGTTCCTGCTGGCGATATAGGTGTTGGTGCAAGGGAAATAGGGTTCCTGTTCGGGATGTATAAAAAAATCAGAAATGAGTTTACCGGGGTTTTGACCGGGAAGGGTCTTTCTTGGGGGGGGTCCAAAATACGACCTGAAGCAACAGGATATGGTACCGTTTATTTTGCCCAGAGTATGTTGCAATCCAAGAAGGATGATGTTAAAGGGAAGACCGTGGTTATTTCCGGCTCTGGAAACGTAGCCCAATATGCCGCTGAAAAAGTAATCCAATTGGGAGGTAAGGTAGTTACCCTTTCGGATTCTGGCGGTTATATTTACGACAAAGAGGGTATTGATGAGGAAAAACTGGCCTTCGTTATGGAAATCAAAAATAAAAATCGAGGAAGAATATCCGATTATCTGGATAAGTATACCTCTGCAGAATTCCATAAAGGAAAGACGCCTTGGGAAGTGCCATGCGCTATAGCCTTGCCGTGTGCAACCCAAAATGAGTTGGATGGGAATGATGCCAAGACTTTACTAAAGAATGGATGTATCTGTGTGGCCGAAGGAGCAAATATGCCATCGACCCCTGAAGCAATACATGCCTTTCATGAAGCTAGAATACTATTTGCTCCGGGAAAGGCATCCAATGCAGGTGGGGTGGCCACCTCAGGTTTGGAAATGTCGCAGAACTCATTGCGTATTAGTTGGACCCGTGAAGAGGTAGATGAACGTCTTCAAAAAATAATGAAGGATATTCATGATTCCTGCATAGATTATGGAATGGACGAAGATGGCTATTGCAACTATGTAAAAGGGGCAAATATTGCCGGGTTCGTAAAAGTTGCCGACGCCATGTTGGCGCAGGGAGTAATTTAAGGTTCTATAAGTCTACAAAGTATCACGGCATTGGCCAGTATTTGAAAATGAAATCCAAGTGATTTCCAAGACCCTTAAGGTTTTCATGACCTTAAGGGTCTCTTTGTATTATCTTTGTTCCAATATATATTTGTAATGCAGGTTGCTACCAAAGGAATTGTTTTAACATCTATTAAATATGGGGATACCAGTTTAATTGTCCGGATATTTACTTTTTCTGATGGAATAAAATCCTATCTATTGAGAGGGATTCTTGCTTCAAAAAAAGGGAAGTTGAAAACTGCTTACTTTCAGCCTTTGCTTCAACTGGATCTGATTGCGTCCCATAAGAACAAGGGAACCTTGGAAAGGATTACCGAAGCCAAGGTTAGTTATCATTATCAGTCCCTGCATACGGATATTGCCAAGAATGCCCTAACATTTTTTTTGGCAGAAATGTTGGGCAACAGTATTCATGAGGAAGAGGCCAATGAAGGTCTGTTCAACTTTATTGAAGCGGCCTTGCAGTGGTTGGACGCCCATGATGAATTTGCCAATTTTCACCTCTATTTTTTACTGTCTTTGACCAAGTATTTTGGTTTTTATCCGGACACCAATAATATGGCCTATATGTACTTTGACCTTTTGGAAGGAGAGTTTATAATAGCGCCATCATTAAACCCAATCGTGGAAGGGGAGAATTTAAAACACTTTAAAAAGCTTTTGGGCATAAATTTTGATGCAATACATACTATTAAACTTAACAAAAAGAACCGTCAGGAGCTCTTGAAAAATCTTGTCCTTTATTTTGAATTACATTTGCAGGGATTTAGAAAACCGAAGTCATTGGCCGTGTTAAATGAAGTTTTTAGCTGATATGCAAAAAATAGTTTTCATAGTTGTCCTCCTAATATTTACAGGTGCATCGGGGCAGGAAATTGTTATTTTGGACGAGGAAGACCATCAGCCGATTCCCAACGTTATTGTTTATAATTGGGATAAATCCAGAACGGTCCTTTCCGATTTTGACGGCAAATGTGACCTTTCTAAATTTGATCTGGGCGAACGGATCACCTTCACGCATATTGGCTACCAAAACTATAGAAGCACCAAGTCCCACGCAGTCAGAAAGGGAAAGCTCTACCTGGCTTTGATTGCGGAGCAGTTGGATGAGGTGGTGATGTCTATCTCTAAATGGGAGCAGCAGAAAAAGGACATTCCTCAAAAAATATCGCTGATGAATGCCAAAACCATAGAGTTTACGGCTTCCCAAACTTCGGCAGATCTCCTTCAAAATAGCGGCAAAGTCTTTGTCCAGAAAAGTCAGCTTGGGGGTGGTAGCCCTATGATAAGGGGTTTTGCCACCAATAGATTGTTGCTTTCCGTAGACGGAGTCCGCATGAACAATGCCATATTCAGGGGAGGTAATATTCAAAATGTGATTTCAATAGATCCCTTTACCATTAAGAGTACTGAAGTGATTTTTGGTCCTGGATCTGTAATTTACGGTTCTGATGCCATTGGAGGGGTCATGAATTTTTACACCAACAATCCTCAATTTTCCAAGACCGATAGTTTAGAGGTCTTCGGAAAATCAAATTACAGGTATTCTTCCGCGAATAACGAAAATACGGTTCATGTAGATTTCAATTTGGGCAAAAGGGAATGGGCGTTCTTGAGCAGCCTTACCTATAACAACTTTGGAGATCTTAAAATGGGTTCCCATGGGCCAAATTCCTACTTAAGGAACAATTACGTGGTTACGGAAAATGGGCAGGACAGGTTACAGGAAAATGATAACGCCAAAAAGCAGGTACCCACTGGGTATGATCAAATCAATGTAATGCAAAAAGTGCTCTTTAGGCCCAATAGCAATTGGAATATAAATCTAAGCGCATATTATTCCGAAACTTCCGATTATTCCAGATATGACAGGCTTATTAGACCGTCCAAGGATGGACTTGGCCTACGTTCGGCGGAATGGTCCTATGGTCCTCAGAAATGGTTTATGGGGAACCTGCAATTTTATAAAAACGGCAAGGGGAAGTTCTATGATGGATTAAAAATAACCACTGCCTATCAAAATTTTGTGGAAAGTAGGAACGATAGGGGTTTTGGGGATGATATAAGGTATGGAAGCAAGGAGAATGTGGATGCTATTTCTGCTAACGTCGATTTTGAAAATAAACGTATTGGAAATCTTAGGCTTTACTATGGGGGGGAATACGTATTTAATAAAATTGGATCTGCAGGAAATGAGTTTAATTTAGAGACCATGGTTACCTCACCTAGTGCATCCAGGTACCCCGACAATTCTACCTGGCAAACTCTTGCGGGCTATATTAGTGGTGAACTAAGGGCCAAGCCCAACTTTACCTTTCTTTCCGGGCTTAGATATAGCCATGTTTGGATCGATGCAATTTTTGACCAAACCTTTTATTCTTTTCCTTTTAATGATGCCGATCTTAGTACGGGGGCTTTAACAGGAAGCTTGGGATTTAGTTGGTTTCCAAAAGCGGATTTGCAGTTGACCTTCAATGGATCTACAGGATTTAGGGCCCCGAACATAGATGATGTTGGTAAGATATTTGATTCGGAGCCTGGGTCCGTGGTAGTTCCCAATCCAGATTTGGAGCCGGAGTATGCCTATAACTTGGAGGTAGGAATCCAGAAGAATTTTAATGATAGACTTATGTTAAAAGGAGCCTCCTTCTATACTTATTTGGTAGATGCCCTTGTACGTCGGGACTTTCAATTTAATGGGAACAGTGAAATTATGTACAATGGGGAATTACATAATGTCCAGGCAATACAGAATGCGGCAAAGGCCTATGTATATGGTTTTGAATTTGGATTGGACGCTTTTTTAACCGAAAACCTGTCTGTGAACGCCAACCTTACCTTTACAGAAGGGATAGAGGAAGAGCAGGACGGTACGGATACACCGGGTAGACATGTGGCTCCAACTTTTGGCGATTTCCATATTGTTTGGAAGAACCAAAAACTGAAAACCGATCTCTTTGCCAACTTTAACGGAGAAATTAGTTTTGGGGATTTGGCCATGTCCGAAAAAACAAAGGACTATATATATGCAGTTGATGCGGATGGCAATCCTTATTCCCCATCCTGGTATACCTTAAATTTTAGATCACAGTATCAACTCTCCCACGCCTTAAAATTTACCGCAAATTTGGAAAATTTTACGGATCAAAGATATCGTTCCTATTCCTCCGGAATCGTGGCGCCGGGAATCAATTTAATTTTGGGTGTGGGCTATACGTTCTAAAAAAAGTCCGGTACATGAATACCGGACTTAAGTTTTAATGAAAATAGGATAACTATTCCTGTATTTTCTCTTTTGCCTCCTTGGCAGCTGCCTTGGTCTTGTCCGCAGCCTTAGTAGCGGCACCCTTAATATCCTCACCTACTTCCTTGGCAGCATCACCTGTCTTATCCATGGCCTCTTTACCGGCCTCTTTCATATCTTCTCCCATTTCTTTGGCATCATCCATGGCTTCTGAGGCAGCACCTTTTACCTCTTCCCCGACTTTCTTCATATCCTCTCCAACTTCTTTTAAAGCTTCATTAGTTTCTTCCATGGCATCTTTGGCCTTATCCTTTGTTTCTCTACACGATACAAATGAAATGCTGAGAGCTATCATCAAAATTGAACTTAAAATTACTTTTTTCATGTTGTTAGTTTTAGAAATTAATGTGAACCTGATACCGATATATACGTAAAAATTGGAGATAAAGACCATATTTATGGCTCCAATACTAAAAAAATATGTAAGAAAATTAAGCGTTTAGGTTTCTGTAAATCAGGTTTCTAGGTAAGAATCAATTTTTGGAGGAGATTTTGTAGGTAGGGGAAGACAGGTCTTGATTGTTATATAGGCAAATGTTTAAAACTAAATTATTATGAAGAATTATTTAAAGATTTCAGGATTAGCTTTAATAGCTTTAGTAGGGATGATGTCATGTAGCAAAAACGACGATGCTGCCATGGAGGGGGAATCGTATAATACATCCTTTGAAGTTACCGATGCACCAATAGATAACGCCGAGGTTGAAGCGGTTTTTGTTACCATTGCCAACGTTTCCGTAGACGGAAAGTCTCTAGAGGGATTCACTGCAACAACAATAAACCTTGCCGCTTTGGTAAATGGTAAAACCGAAGCTTTAGGGAACTTGGACCTACAGGCAAAATCTTATTCCAGTATCGTTTTCGAATTGGATTTTGACAAGGATGTGAACGGGGATGCTCCAGGTTGTTACGTAGAAAAGGCCAATGGGGAAAAAGATGCTTTAATGGCCTCTTCCAACAAAATTACCATTACTGATAAGTTTGAAGTTTTGGCAAATGCTACCAATGTGATCGTGATAGATTTTGACCTTAGGAAAACTATTAAGGAAGAGAAGGATGGATTGTCCAGCGATTTCAATTTTGTTACCATGGCAGAGCTTACTGCAGGAATTAGAACGGTAAACGCAGAATTGACCGGAAAAATTTCAGGGAGTGCCAACGATGCCAATAACACATCGGACAAGATTATTGTTTATGCCTATGAAAAAGGAACATTCAACGCCGATGTTGAAACACAGGGAAAAGGGGAGAGCGAAGTTACCTTTGCCAATGCCGTAACCAGTGCAGAAGTAAAAAACTTAAGTGGCTCCTATAGTCTGGATTTCTTGGAGGAAGGGGAATACGAATTAATTTTTGCATCCTACAAGGAAGATGACAATAGCGAGTTCTACTTCAATGCTTTGTTGAATGTAGAGTCGACCACAGGTCTTAATTTAGGGGCTATAGAGGTAAGCTCGGCCCTTCAAATAAGCGCAAATGTTACCGTAACCGGGACAAAATAATTTTAACAACAACTAAAATATTTAAAAAGCTCCTTTTCAAAGGGGCTTTTTGCTTTTAACAGAATCATTTTACGCTAAAAATCATTAGTTTTGCAAACTTAAAATGTAGCATTAGAAGCTGTTATTATGAAGTTTGCAGAATACAAGGGATTAGATTTACCGAAAGTCGCTGAGGAAGTATTGCACTATTGGAAGGAGAACAATGTTTTTGAGAAAAGTGTTACAAGCAGGGAAGGCAAGGATAGTTTTGTTTTTTATGAAGGACCACCTTCTGCAAATGGATTGCCTGGTATTCACCATGTAATGGCCAGGACCATCAAGGATATTTTTCCACGTTATAAGACCATGAAGGGGTTTCAGGTTAGACGCAAGGCCGGATGGGATACCCACGGACTCCCTATAGAATTGGGTGTGGAGAAGGAATTGGGAATTACCAAGGAAGATATTGGCACCAAAATATCCGTTGAAGAATACAACGCAGCCTGTAAGAAGGCGGTAATGAGGTATACCGATGTTTGGAATGCCATGACCGAAAAGGTAGGATATTGGGTAGATATGGAGGATCCATATATCACCTACAAATCCAAATATATGGAATCTGTTTGGTGGTTGCTCAAGCAGATTTACGACAAAGGACTTATTTATAAGGGTTATACCATTCAACCCTATTCTCCAAAGGCAGGAACCGGATTAAGTTCGCACGAGTTAAATCAACCAGGTACCTATCAAGATGTTACGGACACTACCGTAGTAGCACAGTTTAAAGCGGATAAAACTACCTTGCCTCAGAATTTGCAGGAAGTAAGTGGTGATGTTTTCTTGTTGGCATGGACCACCACACCTTGGACCCTGCCATCCAATACGGCATTGACCGTTGGTCCTAAGATTGATTATGTTGTAGTGAAGACCTTCAATCAATATACCTTTGAGCCCATGCATGTTGTCTTGGCCAAATCTTTGGTAGGAAAACAATTTAGCGGCAAATTTTTTGTAGCGGAAAGCGATGCCGATTTTGAAAACTTTTCATCAAAGGACAAGAAAATCCCTTACCAAATAGTAGCTGAAACAAAAGGACTGGACTTGGTTGGGACAAGATACGAGCAACTGTTGGACTATGCACTGCCTTATCAAAATCCAGAAAATGCTTTTAGGGTCATCACTGGAGATTTTGTTACCACGGAAGACGGTACGGGGATTGTTCATACGGCACCAACTTTTGGGGCAGATGATGCCTTGGTGGCCAAACTCGCTGAACCGGAGGTGCCCCCTATGTTGGTTTTGGATGAAAATAATAATCCAGTTCCTTTGGTAGATCTACAGGGTAGATTTAGGCCAGAAATGGGAGAGTACGCCGGTAAGTATGTAAAAAATGAATATTATGATGATGGCGAGGCCCCGGAGCGGTCCGTAGATGTTGAAATAGCCATTAAATTAAAGGAAGAGAACAGGGCCTTTAAGGTGGAAAAATACGTTCACAGTTATCCAAACTGCTGGCGTACGGATAAACCTATACTTTACTATCCCTTGGATTCTTGGTTTATAAAGGTCACTGATATCAAGGATAGGATGTTCGATCTAAACCAGAACATCAATTGGAAGCCAAAGGCTACCGGAGAGGGAAGATTTGGCAATTGGCTGGCCAATGCCAATGATTGGAACCTGTCCCGTTCCCGTTATTGGGGAATTCCGCTACCTATATGGCGTACGGAAGATGGCAAGGAAGAATTGATGATAGGTTCTGTGGCCGAACTTAAGGAAGAAATGCAAAAAGCCTTAAAGGCAGGAATTCTTGAAAAGGATATTTTTGAAGATTTTGTTGTAGGCGACATGGGCGAGGACAATTATGACAAAATAGACCTGCATAAAAATATTGTGGACCAAATAACCTTGGTGTCGCCCTCTGGAAAACCAATGAAACGCGAAAGCGACCTTATAGATGTTTGGTTCGATAGTGGTTCCATGCCGTATGCCCAATGGCACTACCCTTTTGAGAATAAGGATTTAATAGATGAGGGAAAGACTTTTCCGGCCGATTTTATAGCCGAAGGGGTCGATCAGACCCGTGGTTGGTTTTACACCCTGCATGCTATAGCCACCATGGTATTCGATTCTGTAGCCTATAAAAATGTTGTTTCCAATGGCTTGGTGCTGGATAAAGAAGGTAAGAAAATGTCCAAGCGCTTGGGCAATGCAGTGGATCCTTTTGAAACCATGGATGAATTTGGGGCAGATGCCACTCGCTGGTATATGATATCCAATGCAAATCCGTGGGATAATCTAAAGTTCGACGTAGAGGGTATCGCAGAGGTAAAACGTAAGTTTTTTGGTACCTTGTACAACACCTATTCTTTCTTTGCCCTTTATACCAACATAGATGGTTTTGATTATTCGGAAGCGGATATTCCCTTGCATGAAAGACCGGAAATAGACCAATGGATTTTATCGGAATTGCATTCCCTGATCAAAACAGTGGATGAGGCCTATGGAGATTACGAGCCCACCAGAGCAACAAGGGCCATATCGGACTATGTGCAGGAGAACCTGAGCAATTGGTATGTGCGTTTAAGTAGAAGGCGTTTTTGGAAGGGGGACTATCAACAAGATAAGATATCGGCTTACCAAACATTGTATACCTGTTTGACCACCGTGGCAAAGCTCTCTGCACCAGTAGCTCCATTTTACATGGATAGACTATACAAAGATTTAACAATTACGACACAGAAAGAGCCTTTTGAAAGTGTACATTTGGCCGATTTTCCTAAATATGATGCCTCATTGGTAAATAAGGAATTGGAAAGTAAAATGGCAAAGGCGCAGACTATTTCATCCTTGGTCCTGTCCATTCGTCAGAAGGAGAAGATTAAAGTACGGCAACCCTTGCAAAAGATAATGATTCCGGTATTGGATAATAAACAAAGGTTGGAAATTGAAGCTGTGGCCGGTTTAATAAAGTCCGAAGTGAACGTGAAGGAGATAGAACTCTTGGATGATGCATCCGGAATTTTGGTTAAGCAAATAAAGCCAAACTTTAAAACTTTAGGACCAAAGTTTGGTAAGGATATGAAGCTGATTGCAAGTGCTGTAGCGCTATTAAATCAAAATGATATCCAGAAAATTGAACAGGAAGGCGAAATTTTACTGCATTTTGATAATAAAAGTATTACTTTACAGTTACAAGATGTAGAAATTTCCTCCCAAGATATTGAAGGTTGGTTGGTAGCAAGTTCAGGTCCAATAACGGTGGCCTTGGATATATCTATCAATGAGGACCTTAGAAAGGAAGGTATTGCTAGGGAACTAGTCAATAGAATTCAAAACCTTAGAAAGGAATCCGGTTTTGAAGTGACAGATAAAATAGATATTAAATTATTGAAAAATGGATTTGTCCAGGACGCGGTAGAAAGTAATATGGCATATATTAAGACCGAAACCTTGGCAGCAGAACTTAATTTTGAAGAAAGCATGGACAATGGAATTGAAGTGGCTTTTGACGAAGTTAATACCAGATTGTTTATAGTAAAACATTAAGATTATGGCCGAAGAATTAAAAGTAAGGTACGCGGATAAGGATTTAAACGAGTTTAAAGTACTTATCGAGGAAAAAATTGAAAAAGCTAAAAGTCACTTGGAACTTTTAAAGAGTTCCTATATGAATGATGGCAATAACGGAACGGATGATACGTCCCCAACATTCAAGGCTTTTGAAGAAGGCTCTGAAACAATGAGCAAGGAAGCAAATACGCAATTGGCCATTCGTCAGGAGAAATTTATCAGGGATTTAAAGAACGCCTTGTTGCGTATAGAGAACAAAACCTATGGCATTTGCCGAGTTACTGGAAAGCTGATCAGCAAAGAGCGACTTAAGCTAGTGCCACATGCAACGCTGAGTATTGAAGCGAAAAATATGCAATCCTAAATAAAAACGCCTTCATAGGCGTTTTTTTATTATATGAGACTAGTTGCCTTTGTTTTCTTCCTATTGGGAAGTTGTACTTTACAGGCCCAAAAAAAGGTCGTCAAAGCCATTGAAAATCCCAATTTCTCTTTTGTTCAGATCGATGTCAGGAATTGTTTTTCCCTTGCTTTGGAAACTGTGGATAGTCCAAAAATAACGGTTGAGGCTTCAATAGATGGCGAGTATTTACAGGATTTATTGGTAAGTGTAAAACAACAGGGAACAACAGTATTGGTCAGTACCGGTTTTCAGCCCAATTTTGTTTTTCCAAATGATAAATTAAGTGCCCACAAGGTCATTTCCATTTCCTTGAAGATATCAATCCCCAAAGACCTAGATGTTAACGTATATGGTACCAGCACCAATGTTGGTGTTACAGGGGATTATGCCAAGCTAAAAATTAGTTTGTCCGATGGCAAATGCATCTTAAATGGAAGAGGGGAAAATGTGGAAATCAATACCCAAAGTGGAAATATTGAGCTAATTACTAATAACGCCCAAATTATGGCTTCCACAAAATATGGTAAAATTAAACGGGAAGTGATTGCCTCTGGAGATGATCATTTTACCTTGAATTCGGTAACAGGAAATATCAGCATAAGGAAAACCGAATAATATGTTTATTTTTGCCGAATCTATTTTTTAAATAATGAGTTTAAAGAAATCCCTAATAATCATAATAGCAATTCTGGCTATAGACCAGATAAGCAAAGTATATATTAAGACAAACTTTGTTTTGGGCGAGTCGGTAGATGTCTTTAGTTGGTTCAAGATTTTGTTTATAGAAAACGAAGGGGCTGCTTGGGGAACCAAACTAAGCGATTTATTGCCCATATCTGATGAAGTAGGAAAACTGGTACTTACTATATTTAGATTGTTTGCTATTGTTGGGATAGGTTATTGGTTGTTCGATACCATAAAAAAGAATTCTTCCAAAACCTTAATACTGGCGGTATCCCTCATTTTTGCAGGGGCCCTCGGGAACATATTGGATTCTGTTTTTTACGGCATGATCTTTAACGATAGCTATTCCCAGGTAGCCACGGCATTTTCTTCAGAACCCTATGGTAGTATATTTCACGGCAAGGTGGTAGATATGCTCTACTTTCCTATGATAGACTCCGTGTGGCCAGATTGGGTGCCAGTGGTTGGCGGAAATAATTTTCGTTTTTTCGAACCCGTTTTTAATATTGCGGATACCGCAATTAGTACCGGTGTGGGTATACTAATTGTATTTAATAAAAAAGCTTTTGGAGAAAGTTCTGAGGAAGCTAAAACTGATAAGTCCGATCAGGAGTAACGCAAAAATTTAAAGGAATATCGTGGGGTTCTATATCCACAATTTTTTCTTCAGCCTTAAAAAACGAGAGTCCTACTTTCACAACATCAGGCCTGCACTTGTTCAGTAGCACATCATAAAATCCTTTGCCGTAACCAACTCTGTGACCCTTTTCGTCAAAAGCCATTAACGGTAGAAAGACAACATCTATTTTTTCAGGAGGCACTTCAATTCCGTCTACCGGTTCAGGGATGTTCCAGCGATTTTTTTTTATAGGTGTACTATCGGTAAGTAAATAATTGACAAGATTTTGGCTATCCACAATTTTTGGAAGCAGTATATTTTTGTCCTTACCTTGTAAAATGGACATTATAAAACTGGTGTCGACTTCCTTTTTCTCGGTTATGGAAAGGAATAGATGATAATAGGAATAATTCCAAATGGGTATTTGAAGCAGCCGGTTAGCTATCAATAAGCTTGAATCTAATATTGTTTGTGAAGTAAGATTTTCTCGGCGTTCGGAGTAGATTAAACGCAAATCTTTTTTCAACATAGGGGGTTGGTTAAACTCGGGGCTCTTGGGGAAAGGGTTTAATTAGGAAAACTATTCCTTGGAGGCCACTGCGTAATAAATTTTGAAAAAAAGCATAAGAATTAAGTATGTGCCCAAGGTTATTATATAGTTGTCCATGCGTTAAATAATTTTAATTTTCTAAATATAAATAAAAAAATATAAAAAGCTCCACAAAGGGTATCGTTTTATCGATGAAATGCATCATTTTTAACAAATATTTTGGATTCTGAATTATTTGTCAAAAGTATTTTGCCTTCTATTTTACGTAAAATGCTGTTTATCAACTTGTTATAAAATAGTGTACGATAACGTTAATTTTTTGAAATGGTGTATTTAATCGATATTTATTTTTGACTTATCGAATTTTGTTGGATTGAAGGTTGGATTTAGACTATGGGAAGTTTTACTTTTTGCTAGAGGAATGCAATCATAAAGTGGAAGGTTATCAAAATTTCTCCTAGGGTTCCTAGCTGCGGAGTTAAAATACTATAATCTTTGTGTCCTTTGGGAAAAACACAGTAATTTTCCTTAGTGAAGCATAAATTTATTTGAATACATGGCCCATATACCTATTGAAGTACAGCTAAGTTCGCTTCCTACCACTCCCGGGGTATATCAGTTTTATGATGTGGAGGACAAGATTTTATATGTTGGCAAGGCTAAAAATTTAAAAAAAAGGGTTAGCTCCTATTTTAATAAAACGCACGAGCAAGGAAAGACCCGTGTTCTGGTAAAGAAAATTAGAAGTATTAGGCACATAGTGGTGCCTACCGAGTCCGATGCGCTATTGTTGGAAAATAATCTAATTAAAAAATACCGTCCTAGGTACAATGTTTTGCTTAAGGATGATAAGACTTTTCCATGGATTTGTATAAAAAATGAAAAGTTTCCAAGAATCTTTCCCACTAGGAAATTAATCAAAGATGGATCGGAGTATTTTGGACCGTATACAAGTATGAAAACCATTCATACTTTGTTGGATCTGATAAAAAGTGTTTACCCTCTGCGGACCTGTAGCTATGACCTTGCGCATGATAAAGTCGCCGGTGGCAAATATAAGGTCTGTCTGGAGTACCACTTGGGAAATTGTAAGGGGCCTTGTGAAGGGTATCAATCCGAGGAGGAGTATAACCGGCAAATACAGGAGATCAGGGAGATTATAAAGGGTAATTTTAAGTCATCACTCTACTATTTTAAAAGTCGAATGAAATTACTGGCCCAAGAGATGAAGTTTGAAGAGGCACAGCTCATAAAGGATAAGATAGAGGTTCTGGAAAACTATCAGGTAAAGACCACCATTGTAAATCCTAAAATCAATAATGTGGATGTGTTTACTATAATTTCCGATGAGGCTTTTGCTTATGTAAATTTTCTGCAATTGTCCCATGGCTCCATTATACGTTCCCATACTTTGGAAATCAAGAAGAAATTGGATGAAACGGATGAGGATTTACTTCAATTGGCAATTATTGAAATTAGGCAGCGTTTCAATTCCCATTCAAAGGAGATTTACGTGCCGTTTGAGGTTACCTTGGAGTCGCACCTGAAGGTGGTAGTACCTAAACTGGGAGATAAAAAAAAGATCTTGGAGCTATCGGAACGCAACGCCAAATTTTTTAGACAGGATAGGTTTAAGCAAATAAAGATTATTGACCCGGACAGACATACCAATAGGATAATGGGGCAAATGAAAAAGGATTTGCGACTTTCAATGGAACCCAGACATATAGAGTGTTTTGATAATTCCAACATCCAGGGTAGCAACCCAGTGGCGGCATGTGTTGTATTTAGGGATGGAAAACCTTCAAAAAAGGAGTACAGGCATTACAATATTAAGACGGTTGAAGGTCCGGATGACTTTGCCTCGATGGAGGAAGTTGTTTTTAGACGCTATAAGCGACTTTTGGAAGAGGAACAGTCTTTGCCACAACTTATTGTTATTGATGGAGGCAAGGGGCAGCTGTCATCTGCCCTTAAAAGTTTGGATGCCCTTGGATTAAGAAGGAAGATAGCCATTATAGGAATCGCCAAAAGATTGGAGGAAATTTACTTCCCGGAAGATCCTATTCCTTTATATTTGGATAAAAAGTCCGAATCCCTGAAAATAATTCAGCAGTTGCGGAATGAAGCCCATAGATTTGGGATAACCTTTCACAGGAACAAGAGAAGTAAGGCTGCCATTAATTCGGAATTGGAAAGTATAGAAGGGATAGGGAATAAAACCGTGGAAGAGTTGTTGAAAAACTATAAATCGGTAAAAAGGATAAAAGAGGCCAGTTTAGAGAATTTGGCCCAAACCATTGGAATGTCCAAAGCCAAGAAAATTTATGAAACCTTTCATTAAACCACTTTATTAACTTTATGCTAAAGTCGCTTCTTATATATTGTGTGTTGATTTTTCCGTTGCTCATCCTTTCCCAGGAACGGTTGGAAAATAAGGATGTAAAAGTTGGGCTGGTCTTGAGTGGGGGCGGCGCCAAAGGGTTGGCGCATATTGGGGCCCTTAAGGTTATTGAAGAGGCCGGGGTTAAAATAGACTATATAACAGGAACCAGTATGGGTGCCATTGTTGGGGCGCTCTACGCTTCGGGTTATTCTGCAAAGGAATTGGATTCTATATTTAAAAGTACCGATTTCGAGTCATTGATCCAGGACAACGTTCCCAGAAGCGCCAAAACATTTTACGAGAAGGAAGATTCGGAAAGATATGCCCTTACTCTTCCGTTCAACAAGTTTAAAATTTCCATTCCCCAGGCCATATCGGGAGGGCAAAGTATTTACAATGAGTTTGTTAGGTTGTTGTACCATGTTAAGGAAGTTGATGATTTTAGCGAACTTCCAATCCCTTTTTTATGTGTTGCCACCGATGTGGAAACTGGGGATCAGATATTGTTGGATAAAGGCTATTTGCCCGAGGCAATTCTAGCCAGTGGTACGTTTCCCTCACTTTTTAGACCAGTAGAGATCAATGGAAGAGTATTGATAGACGGGGGTGTGGTAAATAACTACCCCATAGGCGAATTGAAGAAGATGGGCGCCGATGTGGTAATAGGTGTGGATGTACAGCATGGCCTGTCCGATAGGGAATCCTTGTTGAGTGCTACGGAAATACTACTACAGATCAATAATTACAGAACGGTTAGGGATATGCAAAAGAAATCGGCCCAAACCGATATTTATATTACCCCGGATATCAAAGATTACTCGGTAATCGATTTTGACATGGGAAAAGTAATAATAGATAGGGGTGAGGAAGCGGCTAGATTGCATATGGATGAATTGATGAAAATTTCCAAAGCCCCCAATATTAAGTGGCCGAAGATTATAGCTGCCGGGGTAAAGGACACGCTGTTAGTCAATGAATTGATGATTCAAGGGAATTACAATTATTCCAGGGCATATATCAAGGGTAAATTAAGATTTAACGTCGATGATAATATAACATTTGAAAAATTGCAGCAGGGGGTCAATAATTTGTCTGCCACTGGTAATTTTAGAAGCATAAAATATCAATTGCTCGATAATGGGAACGGAGTGGGTCTGCTATTGAATGTAAAAGAAAATCCTGATAAGATGTTCATTCGTCTAGGGGTTCATTTTGATGATCTCTACAAAAGTGCAGGTATCGTAAATCTAACCAGGAAGAATGTTTTAATGGATGATGATGTGGCCTCGGTAGATTTTATCATTGGTGACAATCTAAGGTACAATTTGGAGTATTATGTGGACAAGGGCTTTTATTGGAGTTTTGGAATAAACTCTAGGTTTGATGATTTTAATAAGGAAATAAATTTTGATCTTATTAAATCCAACTTTGATGTAGATAATAGTTCCAATATCAGAAAAATAAACCTAAGTGCCTCAGATCTAACCAATCAGGTGTATTTACAGACTGTAATAGAGGAAGAGTTTGCCTTTACCATAGGGCTGGAACATAAATTACTGAAATTGAGTACTAAAACTTTAGGGCAATTGGACACCATTAGTACTTCTACCTCCACAAATAAGAGAACCTATTTTGAAAATAGTAATTATTATAGTACCTACGGACAGCTGACCTTTGATACCTATGATGATATTTATTTTCCCACCAAAGGGTTATTCTTTGACGGGGACTTTCATTTTTATATCCTGTCATCTGATTTTAACGATAATTTTAAGGAATTTTCAATAGGCAAGGCAAGGATGGGCGGAGCATTTTCATTGGCGAGAAACCTATATCTAAACCTGGAGACTGAAGGAGGGTTTAAGTGGGGCATATCTCCGATTACCTCTCTCGATTTTGTGTTGGGGGGATTTGGGAACCATTTAATAAATAATTTTGTGCCTTTTTACGGATACGATTTTTTAAGTTTGGTTGGTAATAGTTATGTAAAGGCATACGGCAGGCTGGATTTTGAGTTTGTTCCCAAGAACCATATACTGTTGGCAGCAAATGTGGCCAATGTGGGCGATGACCTTTTTAGAACAGCAGATTGGTTCAAAGCTCCTGAGTTTTCAGGTTATGCACTCGGATATGGGTTCGAATCCTTTATTGGGCCAATCCAGGTGATTTATTCCTATTCTCCCCAAATTAAGGAAAACCACTTCTTTTTTAGTATTGGTTATTGGTTTTAAATTTGGTCTTTGGGTGGGTTTTTTGACATCAAAGGAAGACTCTTAACACTTAAAGCCAACATTTATTCCGATATTTGTTAAACACGATTCAGATCATGCTACAATTTAGAATTGATATTACGGCCCATCTTAGGGCTATGTGGTAATTTAACACGATTTGGAGGTTGTCCAACTTTTGTTTTAGACCGTTTGGACTACCTTCTTTTACTGGCTAAGGACTTGGCTAATTATGTATTAATTCTATTCAAAAATCTATTACTATGGCAACTACTGATAATACCTCTTTAAAACTAACAAAGGAAAATCTGGAAGCTCAGGATTTTCTGCCACTGCTGGGCACAGATTACGTAGAACTGTATGTGGGCAACGCAAAACAAGCCGCTTATTACTACATGGCGGCATGGGGTTTTCAGCCCCTGGCTTATTCAGGATTGGAAACAGGATTAAAAGATAGGGTTTCCTACGTGGTACAACAGGACAAAATTAGACTGGTATTAACTTCACCCTTAAAATCTGGCGGGGATATCAATAGGCATATAGATGCTCATGGTGACGGGGTAAAGGTAATCGCATTGTGGGTAGATGATGCTCGGGAGAGTTACGTGGAAACAATGAAACGCGGGGCCGAAAGTTACTTTGAGCCCCGGGCAAAAAGGGATAAAGACGGGGAGGTGGTTACATCCGGCATCCATACTTATGGGGAAACGGTGCATGTTTTTGTGGAACGCAAGAACTATAAGGGGGCATTTATGCCGGGATTTAGGCCTTGGAAACCCTTTTATAGACCAGCGGATGTTGGGTTGAAGTATATAGACCATATAGTGGGCAATGTAGGCTGGAACGAAATGAACAAGTGGTGCCAGTTCTACGCCAAAGTAATGGGCTTTGCCCAATTGGTATCCTTTGACGATAAGGATATATCAACAGAATATACCGCTCTTATGAGCAAGGTAATGAGCAATGGAAACGGAAGGATCAAATTCCCGATAAATGAGCCGGCAGACGGAAAAAAGAAATCCCAAATCGAGGAATATATAGAATTTTATAACGGTGCAGGGGTACAGCATATGGCCTTGGCGACCGACAATATTATTGAAACAGTGAGCGCTCTAAAAAATAGGGGGGTTGAGTTCCTTAATGTACCTTCCAGTTATTATGAAGATGTTTTGGATAGGGTGGGTGCCATAGACGAGGACTTGGTACCTTTGAGTGAGCTCGGAATATTAATAGATAGGGATGATGAGGGGTATTTGCTCCAAATTTTTACTAAACCTATTTTGGACAGGCCAACCATGTTCATTGAAATAATCCAGCGGAAAGGAGCAAAATCTTTTGGGAAGGGTAATTTTAAGGCATTGTTCGAAGCTATTGAGCGGGAACAAGAGTCCCGAGGAACCTTATAAAAAGCCCCTTTTTCTTAACTTTTTGCTAATTTTAGGTATCTAATTATTAAATAGTGTTAATAGAATCGTTAAAGTAAGTTAAATCTTATTTTTAAAGCGAATCATGTATTAAATTTGTCCTCGTAAGGGGTGGTTCCCTTACAACTTTAAGTATTGGTTTTTCATAATTTAAAGTTTGGTTGGTTATTTAGGAAAAGCCCAGTTTTACGACTGGGCTTTTTTTGTGAGCTAATTTTTGGAACAAATTTTGTTTTAGTAATATCAAATAAAAGAAAAGTAAAATCGTTTTTATTAATTTTACAGGAGTAATGAGGTGTTACATAGGCTATTGCAATTAAAGGCCTTAGCCATCAAAATCAAGATCGCCTATGTATTTGATAGGCAGAAAGTACATTAATGCCTACTGTAATTAGATCAATTTGAACAGATGAAAAAGATTTGCATTGTACTGGTTTTAATATTTGGATTAACTATCAATTCCCAGGTTCAACAACTGGAAAATGAAGGCGGGTTTCTTATACCTGAAAATACAGAAAATACATCGGCTTTTAAAATAGGGGAATGGCTAAAGTTTAGAATACATTATGGATTTTTAAATGCAAGTTACGCCACACTACAGGTAAAATCCCATGAATTGGACGGGGTTCCGGTCTATCATGTGGTCGGGAACGGTAAAACTACTGGTTTTGCCAGTATATTTTTTAAGGTGGATGACACCTATGAGAGCTTTTTTGATAAAAAGGATGGCAAGCCCTATAAATTTATAAGAAAAATTGATGAAGGCGGATATACCAAGGATATTGAGGTTAATTTTGACCACAACAAGGATATTGCTGTCTTAAACGATAAAAAAAAGGATAAAAAGTTTAATTTTACCATTCAAGAGGGTATTCAGGATTTGGTTTCGGCCTTTTATTTTCTCCGTAACAACTACAAGGTAGAAGATCTTATAGAAGGTGAGTCTATTGAATTGGATCTCTTGTACGATGATGACGGTGTCTTTAAGTTTAAGCTTAAATACTTGGGCAAGGAGGTCTTAAGAACAAAGTATGGGAAGGTCGAATGTTTAAAGTTTAGGCCTTATGTACAATCCGGACGGGTATTTAAGGAACAGGAAAGTCTGTCGCTTTGGGTGTCCAATGACAGTAATAGAATCCCCATAAGAATACAGGCGGATTTGAGTGTTGGGTCCATAAAGGCGGATTTGGACGGATATAACGGACTCAAACATCAATTTAAAATAATAATGGATTAAAATGAATAAAGAGCATATTGATTCCCAGATTTCCAAACTAGAAGAAAAATATAAGGATTCTGGACAGGACTTAAGCTCTTATTTGGACGGTCTTTTATACCAGCGATATCTTACTTATTGGGATTACATACATTTGGATACCCTGCTCAGCATCCAAGTGCCCAGAACACATTTTCCGGACGAGGAGATTTTTATAATGTACCATCAGATTACCGAATTGTACTTTAAACTTATCCTGCATGAGCAAAAGCAAATTGTGGATGATAAGACCCAGGATGTTGACTTTTTTATTGAGAAGGCAAATCGTATCAATAGTTACTACAAGGTTTTGATATCTTCCTTTAGTGTTATGATAAAAGGTATGCAGCGGGAACAGTTTATGCAGTACAGAATGGCGCTACTTCCGGCCAGTGGGTTTCAATCTGCACAATATAGAATGATAGAGCTATATGCTACCCCTATGGAGAATCTAGTGCATTTCTCAGAACGGGATAATTTTTCCTCAAAAAATTCAATTGAGGAATTATATGAGCATATTTATTGGAAAAAAGGGGCTACGGATGTGGTTACAGGTGAGAAAACTTTGACCTTAAAGCAATTCGAATATCGTTACACTCCCAGGTTGATACGTATAGCCAATGAGGTGAACAACAGTACTATATATCATAAATACCAACAATTGCCACAGAAAAGTAAGGATAATAAAACCTTGGTTGAAGCGTTAAAAGCTTTAGACGTTAATGCTAATATAAATTGGCCACTGATGCACATGGGGTCGGCATATCGTTATTTGACCAAGGACAACGCACAAATTGATGCCACCGGTGGAACAAATTGGAAGGAATATTTGCCTCCAAGTTTCCAGAAAGTTGTATTTTTTCCGGAATTGTATACAAAACAAGAGTTAAATAATTGGGGAAAACAATGGGTAGACCATATCTTTAACCCAGAAAAAGTATAGAATAACAATGCAAAAATATTGGGGCCTAATTTTTAGTTTAGTATTAATTTTTTCATGTAAGGACGACAAACCTGTTAATGAGGAAATAGCAGAGGTGGTAACCATAAAAAAACCTGTTGTTGTAAAAGAGTTTGGGTTTAACCTTGACGATTTTGAGGTCTTGCGGGATACGGTTAAAAATGGAGACAGCTTCGGTGAGCTAATGCTGAGGAATAGTGTTGAATATCCCAAGATAGCAAGAGTTTCAGAACACTTTCGGGATACTTTCGATGTTAGAAAAATAGTTGTTGGAAAACCTTATCTTATTTTGAAGTCCAAGGACACCCTTAATAATGCACAGGTGTTTATCTATCAAAATGATCCCATTAACTATACGGTGGTCGATTTTAGGGACAGCGTCCTGGCCTATAGGAAAAAGCAAAAGGTAAAATATGTGGAGCGTGAAGCTTCTGGAATTATTGAATCCTCTTTGTCCGAAGCAATATTGAAACAGGGTATTGATTACAACGTTACGAACAGTTTATCTGAAATTTACGCATGGACCATAGATTTCTTTAGACTTCAAAAAGGGGACAGGTTCAAGGTAATCTACAAGGAAAAGTATATTAACGATACCATTTATGCAGGTGCCAGCGGAATAGAGGCTGCTTATTTTGAGCACAATGGGGAGCCATTTTACGCCTTTAATTTTGTGTCAGATTCTACCAAAAACATCAATGACTATTATGACGATCAGGCCAAAAACCTTAGACGTACATTTTTGCAGTCGCCAGTTCAGTTTAGCAGAATATCATCCAGGTATAATTTAAACAGAAGAATTGCCTATTATGGTTATAAGGTAAGGCCACATAGGGGAACGGATTATGCAGCTCCAATTGGAACACCTATCCTGGCCACGGCCAATGGCACGGTTACCGAATCTACTAGAAGAGGTGGCAATGGGAAATATGTCAAAATTCAGCACAATGGCACCTACAGTACCCAGTATCTTCATATGAAGAACCAGAAGGTGAAGAAAGGGGATTTTGTGAAGCAGGGCGATGTCATAGGTTGGATAGGAATGACTGGCAATACCGGTGGCCCGCACGTCTGCTATAGATTCTGGAAAAATGGGCACCAGGTAGATCCGTTGAAGGAAAAATTACCGGCTGCCGAACCCATAGCGGATAGCCTAAAAACAGCTTATTTGGATTTTGTAGGGCCTAAGAAAAGTCAATTGGATTGTATTGAATATATAGAATTACCAGAAGAAGATTTGCTAACACTCAACGACTAAAATGGCTTTACAGAATACCGACCCGACCAAAACAGAAGCTTGGAAAAAACTTTCACAACATTATAAAGAGAATACCGATCTTTCTTTAAAGCATTTGTTTGCTATGAATTCTGATAGGGCTAAGAAACACAGCATTCGCTGGAACGAATTTTTCGTAGACTTTTCAAAGAATAGGATTACTGAAGAAACCCTTCAACTACTTTTGCAATTGGCAAATGAAGTTGGATTGAAGGACGCTATCCAGAAACAGTTTGAAGGCGGTATTATAAACCAAACGGAAGGAAGGGCGGTTCTTCATACGGCCTTGAGGGCAAAAAAATCTGATATCATCAAAGTAGATGGGGTTAACATTGTCCCGGAAGTTTACGAGGTGAAACAAAAGATAAAATCTTTTACGGAGTCGGTAATTTCCGGATCTAAAAAGGGATATACCGGAAAAGCCTTTACCGATGTGGTCAATATTGGTATTGGCGGATCGGATTTGGGTCCTGCCATGGTAGTGGAAGCCCTAAAATTTTATGGCAACCATTTAAAAATGCATTTTGTTAGCAATGTGGATGGTGATCATGTTTACGAAACCCTAAAGGGACTAAATCCTGAGACAACATTGTTCGTTGTGGTTTCCAAGACTTTCACTACCCAAGAAACCCTAAGCAATGCCACAACGATAAAAAAATGGTTTCTAAAACATGCTACTCAGGCAGATGTAGCCAAGCATTTTGCCGCGGTCTCAACCAATGCTGAGAAGATTTCGGAATTTGGGATTGACGCAGATAATGTGTTCCCTATGTGGGACTGGGTTGGCGGAAGGTTTTCACTTTGGAGTGCCGTGGGATTATCTATTGGCCTGGCCGTGGGATACGAAAATTTTGATGCCATGTTGGTTGGAGCCAATGAAATGGATCAGCATTTTGCAACTGCCGATTTTGAAGGGAACATACCGGTTATCCTTGCGCTCATAAGCGTTTGGTATAATAATTTTTACGGGGCCGAGACAGAAGCCATTATTCCCTATACCCAATATTTAAGTAGGTTTTCGGCCTATTTACAGCAAGGGATCATGGAGAGCAATGGGAAAAGTATGGACAGGAACGGAAATAGGGTAACTTATGAGACCGGAACCATTATATGGGGAGAGCCTGGTACCAATTCCCAGCACGCCTTTTTTCAATTGATCCATCAAGGGACTAAATTAATTCCTACCGATTTTATTGGATTCAAGGAATCCTTGCACGGAGACAAAGACCACCATAATAAATTAATGGCCAACTTCTTTGCGCAAACCGAGGCACTAATGAACGGCAAGACTGCTGAAGAGGTCAGAAAGGAATTGGAGGATAAAAAGGTTTCGGAAAAAGAGATTTCGGAAATCCTGCCATTTAAAGTTTTTGAAGGAAACAAACCTACCAATACCTTATTAATAGATAAGCTAACCCCCAAGAGTTTGGGGTCCCTAATTGCCATGTACGAACATAAAATATTTGTTCAGGGCATTGTTTGGAACATATTTAGTTACGATCAGTGGGGTGTAGAATTGGGCAAGCAATTGGCTACTGCCATATTGAACGATATTGAGGGGTCCACAATTGCGAATCATGACGCTTCTACGTTAAATCTTTTAAATTTATTTAAGAAATAATTGGCAATTTTGCCAATTCCCAATAAACAGTATTAACTTACTGTCTTTCAGGAGTTATTAAGGTTTTTAATGTTAAATTTGCACCTACTAATTTAACATTAAAGTAATGTATTGTTGTAAAAATTTACTCACTTTTGCAGCCATTATTTGAAACTAATTAACTCTTAGAAAAATGAAAAAAATGTACTTTGCTATTGCCGCATTTTTGTTAACGGCGATAGGGTTTTCCCAAGGAACCATTACTGGTTCTGTAGTAGATGGCGATTTTGGTGATCCCTTACCCGGAGCGAATATTATGGTTCAGGGAACCACCACTGGGGTTGCCGCAGACTTTGATGGTAATTTTACCATTGAGGTATCCCAAAGTTCTGGGACTTTGGTAATTTCCTATATCGGATTTATAAGTAAGAAAGTAAATTTCACAACAGTCGGCAACATCGGTACCATATCCCTAAATCCGGACGCACAGGAATTGGAAGGAGTGGTTATTGTGGGCTCTGGAATTATTGATTTGGCCGAGGACAGACAAACGCCCATAGCAGTGTCTACCATAAAGGCAAGGGAAATTAGGGAGAAAACAGGAAACTGGGATTTACCTGAGTTATTAAAGTCTACGCCTTCAGTTCAGAACGTTAAGGGAGGTGGTTTTGGAGATGGTCAAATGTTCTTAAGGGGGTTTGATCAGACCAATACGGCATTCCTGTTAAACGGACAGCCTATCAACGGGATGGAAGATGGAAAAATGTACTGGTCCAACTGGTCCGGAGTATTGGATATTGCCAATGCCGTACAGGTACAGAGGGGATTGGGATCTTCTAAATTGGCCATTTCATCTGTTGGAGGTACGGTAAACATTGTGACCAAAACTTTGGACAAACGCGAAGGAGGTTTTTTTCAATCTATGATTGCCAATGATAATTATATTAAGACCACAGGATATTATTCAACCGGGATAATGGAAAATGGCTTGTCTGTTGCTGCAATGTTGGGCCATTGGCAAGGAGATGGTTATGTGAATAATACAGGAGGTCAAGGTCAGACTTATTTCTTGTCCTTTGGTTATGTTCCCAATGAAAATAACATCTTCAACTTTTTGATAACAGGTGCTCCACAATGGCATGCAGCCGCTGGATCCGACAATCTTAGGACTTTTTTGGATAATGGAAGAAAATACAATTCTTGGAATACTCCAGATGTCAACAGTCCTAACACCTTAAATGGGGGCGCTTACCCAGGTGGTAGAAATATTTACCACAAACCGGTAGCCAACCTAAGCTGGGACTTGACTTTTAACGATACTGCCTCTTTGTCTACCGTATTGTATGGTTCAATAGGAAGGGGGAGTTTTGCCCAATTAATTACAGATAGAAATACAGGGGAAGCACTATATGCCAGAGGTTCCAACAACAACCATAACTGGGGAGGTTTGGTAACCAACTTCAATAAGCAAATCAATGAAAACCTTAATTTCAACATTGGGGCGGATGTTCGTTTGTACAACGGAATCCACTTTAGGGATGTAAGGGAATTTATAGGGGTTAATTCGGTATCAGCTTCCAGCAATTACAACGGAGGTGCCTACGAACTTACCAATGCCTATGGAGGTATTAATCCTTGGAATATAACCTTTAACCCCAATGATGACCACTCCCAAAGATTTGGTTATGATTATGAGGAAAGGATAAACTACGCAGGTGTTTTTGGACAATTGGAGTATTCCAAAGGTGCTTTTTCTACCTTCTTTCAAGGGTCCGCCTCTACACAATCCCATATCAGGGAGGAATTTTTGAATGCAGCCAATGAAGGGCAATCCGAAGAATCGGAAAAAGTAAACAACCCAGGATTTAACGTTAAGGCCGGTGTGGCCTATAACCTATCCGAGCAAAACGCAATATTTGCCAATGCTGGTTACTACTCGCGTCAGCCCTATCACAGTGATCTGTATATAGACGATAGAAATTCAAATGAATTGAATCCTTTGGCAACCGAAAATCAGAAGATTACAGGATTGGAAGGTGGATATAAGTTTATGGGCGATATTTTATCTGCCAACCTGAACGTGTATTACACTATTTGGGACAATAGGATACAATATAGTTCCGATGATACCAATAATGATAATATCGTGGACGAGTTCACTCAGACAAGTCCTTTAAAGCAGGTACATTCCGGTGTAGAATTGGAAGTGTTTGCACGCCCTGCGGACGGGTTGAATTTTCAGGGATTTGTGTCCATTGGAAATTGGGAGTATGACGGGAATGTTACCACCACCACCTCTGATGAAAACGGAAATATAATTTCTACGGGAGACCCTAGTTATATAGATGGTGTAAAAATAGGTCAGGCTGCACAGTTTACTGCAGGTATTAGTGGAGACTACGAAATATTGCCAAGACTTAAATTGGATGCCAACTGGAATCTTTATGACAATTTATACGGTTCTACACTTTTTGGGGATTCCGAATTTTCGACTGCCAACAACAGAGGTGCTATTAAATTGCCATCTTATGACACTATGGATGCCGGACTCTCTTACCGTATGTTGGTCGGAAAGGACAACAATAAATCCATTCAGTTCCGTTTAAACATTAACAATGTCTTTGATGAGGTATATTTGGAAAGTTCAAGTGATAACACACATGTTGAACCGGGAGATGATGTTTGGAACGGTGTAAATACCGATAACAGAGTTAGGTTTGGTTATGGTAGGACTTGGAACTTTAATTTGCGCTATAACTTCTAAGTATCAATAAAAGCAAAAAATGACGACCCCGCTATTAAGCGGGGTTTTTTTATTCCCAAAATTCCTTACATTTATAAATTAAAATAAAAACTATGGAAGATTACGGATTAGCACATCAATGGATTCTCGCCTTACATTCTTATTTTGCCTATGTGGTATTGGCTGTATTATTTTTAGCCGTGGCCAATGGTATTTTGGGGTGGACAGGAAATAAGGATTTCACACTGAGAAAGGATTTTAGAATTAGCCTATTTGCGCTAATTTTATCACATCTGCAACTCTTGGTGGGCCTGGTACTCTATTTTGTGTCTTCGAATGGATTGAATGCCATTAAAACATTGGGCATGGGTGGGTTAAACTCTGCATCCCGTTTATTGGCCGTAGAACATCCATTTATCAACATAATTGCAGTTGTCTTTATTACGGTTGGCTGGTCCAAACACAAGAAAGTTTTGGAAGGCAAAAGAAAATTTAAGACCATTACCATTTTTTATGGTTTGGGATTGATCCTCATCCTTAGCAGAATTCCCTGGGCACAATGGCTCAATTGATCAATTGTCCTTGGGGGTATTAAGGTTCCTTGGACAAATGACGGACTATTGGCCGTTGTAATAATCCTAACAAATTAGAAATATCAATAAATCATAAACCTAATTTATGTACCACATGAAAAATTTAGTAGTTGTTGTTCTGGCCCTTATGGCCATTCCTGCCATCTCTCAGGAAATGTCGCTGTTTAATGGCAAAGATTTATCGGGCTGGACGATCTACGGCACAGAAAAATGGTACGTGGAAGATGGACTTCTTGTTTCCGAGAGTGGACCGGACAAACAATATGGTTATTTGGCCACGGATAAATATTACGATGATTTTGAACTTACCTTGGAGTTTAAGCAGGAAGCAAATGGGAACAGTGGCGTGTTCGTGAGGTCTACTGTGGACGGCACCAAAGTTAGTGGTTGGCAGGTAGAAGTTGCACCCCCGGGCCATGATACAGGTGGTGTCTATGAGTCCTATGGCAGGGGATGGCTAATTAAACCCGATCCCGAAAAGGATAAGGTACTCAAGGAAGGGGAGTGGAATACGATGAAAATAAAGCTCTCTGGCAATAAATTAACTTCATGGCTCAATGGTACGGAAATGGTAAGCATTACCGATGATAAAATTGGTGCAGGTAAAGGTTCTATTGCCCTTCAGATCCATGACGGGGGCGGAATTAAGGTAAAGTGGAGAAATATCAATATTGTGCTTCCGCAATAATTATCTAGTCTACAGCCTTTATTAGGTGGATATATACAGGAAAATGGTCACTGTAACCACCAATATAGTTTCCTCCTGCATAGGTACGTAATGGATATCCCTTGTATTGGCCCTTTTTGTCGATTAGGTAAGACGGACTATAAACCCCTGCTTTCCAAAAACGGTATTGGTCCGGTGATTCTTGAACAATATTGGCAGTGAAATAAATCTGATCAAATAGGTTCCATCGGTCCCTATAGGCCAAGGAGCCTATTCCTTTTTTATAGAGTATTTCCATAGGATTATAAAGATCGCTATTTTCCAAGTCTGCGACCTTTCCCTTGGTTTTCAATATTTTTTTTAAACTGTCATCTATTGGGTCGTCGTTAAGATCGCCCATGCTAATGATTTTTGCTTTTGGACTCAACTCTGAAATGGAATCTATAATCCTCTTATTTAGTCGGGCAGCCTCTATTCTATTGGGCTTGCTCCTAGCTTCCCCTCCGCTTCTTGAAGGCCAGTGATTTACAATGAAATGCATTTCCTCCCCGTCTAAAAGGCCACTTACTACCAATTGATCCCTGGTGTAATCCCTATAGTCGTTTTCATTGGTGAGCAATAATCGGAGACTGACAAATGAAGTGGGCAAAAAGGCTTCTGTTTTATATAAAAGGGCCACATCTATGCCTCGCTCATCTGGGGAATCGTAATGAATTATTCCATAATCCTTCTCCCTAAGATGGGGATGGTTTATCAGGTCCTCCACTACCTGTCTATTTTCCAGTTCACATAGCCCAATAATATCTGGGGAAGTTTGGGTGTCGGGATTCCCTATTTCCGACAATACCTTGGACATATTGTAAATTTTATGGTTATAGCGTTCAATGGTCCAATTATCCTTTCCATCCGGAGTGCGGTCGTCGTCAAAGGTCAATGAGTCGTTAACGGTATCAAATAAGTTCTCCAAATTGTAAAAGGCCACAGTTCTAATCTTATACGTCTTAGCCTCCTGTGCTAGGACACCGCTAAATGTAAAAAAGGTCACAAATAAGGTGTAAGTAATACTCATGGATTACATTATTTCTTGAATACTGTAAGCAATACATTAACTTTTCTTGAAATAAAATAAGAATATACTGTTAATTATTAATATCTTATAACCAAATTGTTAAAATATTTCATCTTCAGGAATGAAAAATGGTTTGGCAATATCCTTTTTATTACTGCAGGGCATCTGGGGTTATGCACAGGAAATCTACTATGTTAAGGGTTTTGTAAGGGATATGGTAACCCAAGAAACCATTGAATATGCAAAAATTGAAATTTCAGGGTCTGCTCCTGTAAAACCTGATCCCGTCGATGGGAAATTTGTGCTTTCGCTAAAACAGCCCGGAGATTATATACTATCTATTACCGCCCAAGATTATCTAATCAAAAGAATGCCCATTTCTATAGGTTCTGAAGATTTGGATCTGGGAATTATTTTTTTGGATCGTGATATTGTCCAGGAGAAAACAGACAACTTAATTACGTTAACGGATTCTGACTTGTTGGAAGATGAAAGCATTTCAATGACATCGGGCATGTTACAGGCGACCAAGGATATTTTTCTAAATAGGGCGGCATTCGATTTTGGTCAGGCATTTTTTCGTGTAAGGGGCTATGGATCGGAAAATGGTGTTATCCTCCTAAACGGTATTCCCATGAACAAATTAATGGACGGTCGTCCTCAATGGAATAATTGGGGAGGCCTTAACGATGTTACAAGAAATCAGGAATTTACCCATGGGTTACAGGCATCGGATTACTCCTTTGGAGGTATTTTGGGTACAACAAATATTAGTACCAGGCCATCCACTTTTAGGAAAGGGATGCGTTTGTCTTCTTCGGCCTCCAACAGAACTTATGCGGGCCGATTTATGGCTACCTATTCCTCCGGTGTGCCTCAAAAAGGCATCAATTACAGTGTCTCGGCCTCTAGAAGATGGGCAAAGGAGGGTTATATTGATGGTACCTTGTACGATGCATATTCTTTTTTTGGTGCTTTTGAATACAAATTGAATGACAAAAACAGCATCAATCTAACAGGCATTTGGGCTTCCAATCGTCGGGGAAGGTCTTCCGCTATAACCGAGGAAGTTTTTCAATTGGCCGGGAATAGATATAACCCTTATTGGGGTACTCAAAACGATAAAATTAGGAACTCCAGGGAGCGGAAAATTGTGGATCCCATTTTTATGTTGAATCATTTTTATACCACCAAAAGATTTACTTTAAATACGGGGTTATCCTATCAATTTGGAACCAATTCCAAGGGTAGGTTGGGATACTATAATGCCCCAAATCCGGATAAGACTTATTACAGATATTTACCAAGTTATTATATCAATAGTCCTATTGGAGCCAATTTTATTGGCGCTAATAGGGCCAAAGACGGATTCCTGAATAATCCACAGTTAAATTGGAACGATCTATACCAGGCAAATTCCAGTTTGTCTGTCCAGGGCAAAGCGGCTTATATTTACTATGAGGATACCAATGAGGACCAACAGTTTAATGTCTCCACGATTGGTAATTACGCCCTAAATGATCACCTGAAAATTGATTTTGGCGGGCATTATACCAATTTGGACTCGGATAACTATGCGGAAATCAGCGATTTGTTGGGGGCTGAATATCATGAGGATATAGATCCGTTTTCCAACACAAAAAATGATCTGGATGGTAGTCTAAATAAAACAACATCCAATCTATTCAACTACCATTATCATATTAAAGCTGAAGTCTATGACGCTTTTGCCCAATTTGCTATACGGTATCCCAAGTGGGACGGGTTTTTTGGGGCTAATTATACCTCAACCAATTATCAAAGGGACGGCCAATTTAGGAATGAGCGTTTTTTGAATACCTCCTTCGGAAAGGGTGAAAAAGTTGAATTTTCCAATTTTGGGGCCAAAGGGGGTTTAACCTATAAATTTAACGGTAGGCATTGGGTTGCTTTGAACGGGGCGTATCTGACCAAGCCCCCGGTTTATCAAAATGTTTTTATAAATCCTAGGGAGAATAACCAGGTGGTAAATGATATTCAAAGCGAAACAATTACAACTACAGATCTCAACTATTATATAAGACTACCTAATTTAACCGGACGCGTATCCGGCTATTATACCCGATTTCAGAATATTACAGATATTAATTTTTTCTTTGTAGATGCAGGGGTGGGCAGCGATTTTGTTCAGGAAGTCCTTACGGATTTGGACAAACTTCATTTAGGGACGGAAATAGGATTGGAGTATCAGCTTTCTTCAGCCGTGAAACTATCCCTAGTGGCTGCCCTAGGCAAATTTCTTTATGCCAGTGACCCTTTTGTAACCATAAATTTTGATACGGCCGGAGCAGAGGAAGATATCCTTGGCCCTGAAGGCAATATAGATTTAGGAATTGCAAAGGTGAAGGATTACAAGTTGCCCCAAGGGCCTCAAAAGGCATTTGCCCTAGGGGTGGAATACCGAGATCCCAAATATTGGTGGATAGGAGCTACCGCTAATTATTTGGGGAATAATTATGCCAGTATTTCTACGATAACAAGGACACAGAGTTTTTATTTGGATCCAGATACTGGTTCGGCATTTCCAGAGGCTACGGATGAAAATGTAGAACGCTTATTGTCCCAAAATAAATTGGATAATTTCTATTTGTTGAATATGGTAGGGGGTAAATCTTGGTTGAAAAAGGGGAAGTATATAAGTGTTTTTGCGAGTATTAACAATGTTTTTGATGCAGTTTTTAGAACAGGAGGATACGAACAAAGCAGGAACGGTAATTTTGGACAGTTGCAACAGGATAACTTAAGCGGCAGCCCTTCATTTGCACCCAAATATTGGTATGGCTATGGACGTACGTATTTTATAAATTTTGCTATTAGTTTTTAAAATTCCCTTTTGTAATTGGACTGGAGAGAAATAATGGAACAATGAATTTCAGGATCAACAATATTAAATGCGTTGCTTCCCTTCTGGGTTTATACCTGCTAATGGCCTGTGTTAAGGATGCAAATTTTGAGACTCCCAAAAGCGATTGTACATCTGAGCTTTCGGCCAATTTAAGCATAGGGGATTTTAAGGCGCTGTATGTGGATGAATTGATACAAATTCAGGAAGATTGGGTTATAGAAGGGTATGTAGTATCTTCAGACCTGGCAGGCAACTTTTTTGGAACATTGCACATCCAGGACAATTTAGTCAATCCCACTCAGGGCCTGCAATTGGAAATTGATATAAGGGATTCGCATTTGTTTTATGAAGTGGGCTCTAAAATTCTTATAAAAACCAAGGGGCTTTATTTGGGGATGAGCAAAGGGGTATTTAAATTGGGGGGCGTTTTTAGTGCTTTTGGCAACCCCGCTGTGGGGCGTTTACCTGCGGCCATAGTTGGGGAGCATTTGTTTAAATCCTGTGATCCATTGGGAGGGCTCCAACCAAAAAAAGTCGGTATTAATGATTTGGAGGATTCCATGATAAGCACCTTGGTACAGTTTGAGAATATGGAAATTTTGTTGGCAGAATTGGGACAAACCTTTGCGATTAAAGAGGAGGAAACCATAAGGAACTTGATCAATTGTGAGGATTTGGAACTTGAACTACTGAACAGTGGGTATTCCGATTTTCAGGCCAAGCTTTTGCCAGAAGGGAATGGAACCATAACCGGGGTTTTAATAAAGGACAATAAAGATTATCAATTGGTAATAAGGGATACTTTGGATATTGCTTTTACGGATATTCGGTGTGAGGATTTGGTGGATGAATTTACGTCAACAAAGATTTTTATCTCCGAGTTGGCGGATCCGGATAACAATGTGGGAGCAAGGTTCGTAGAGCTCTATAATTCGGATTCGGAACCTCTTGATCTAAAGGGATGGACTCTAAGAAGGTACACTAATGATAATACGGAAATAAGTTCTACCATAGATTTGTCGGGATTTGTAATTGAAGGCAATAGTACCTTTGTTATTTCTCCCAATGCCTCAGAGTTCGAAAACGTATACGGTTTCCCTCCCAGCCATAGTGTATCTATTAATAGTCCTGCAGATTCCAACGGGGATGATAATTTGGAATTGGTGGATCCTTTTGGGACTGTAATAGACATTTTTGGAGTTATTGGCGAGGATGGGTCTGGCACCAACCATGAATTTGAAGATGGCAGGGCAATACGAAATGGAGATGTCATGGAAGCTAATCCAATTTATACTCCCAGCGAATGGACAATATATAATGATACCGGAGAAGCGGGTACTATCAATGAACCTCAAAACGCTCCAGACAATTTTAATCCGGGCATTAGGTAATTTTAACTGTTACTACCATCAGACAGTAATTTAAGCAGATCTGCGGATTTTATTGGTTTCAATATGTAGTTGCTTACCAAACTATAATCCTGGACCTTAATTACATCCCTTGGATCTATAGAGGAACTGATAATATAAATAGTTACTGCTTTGGTATTGTTATTCGGAATTTTAATAAAATCATCCAGAAATTCCCATCCATCCATAATGGGCATATTCAGGTCCAATAAAATAATGGAAGGTAGCGCTATCCCTTCGGCGACCATATTGTTCAATCCGTCTATGGCATCCTGTCCATTTTTATAGACTACTATCGTGTTGCAGAAATCGATTTCCTTCATCGACTTTTTAATGCCATATATGGCAATTGGGTCATCATCTATGATACAACTACTTTCAATTTTTCCCATTGTTGATTCATTTTTATGCGGCAACCAAGGTGATTCTAAAAAGTGTTCCCTTGTCAACGGCACTTTCCACTTCAATTTTTCCGTTCATTGCCTCTATTTGATTTTTGGTGATAAATAGTCCTATTCCCTTGGAATCCTCATGTTCATGAAACGTTTTGTACATTCCGAACAGCTTTTTTCCATGTCGCTCAAGGTTGATTCCCAGTCCATTATCCCTGAAGTTTAAGGTAATGAACTTTCCGGTCTTGGTGGCCTCAATCATAATCTTTGGAATTCTATTGGGGCTGCTGTATTTTATACTGTTGGTAAAAAGATTTAGAAGAACACTGTCTAGATAGGCATGTATGCCTTTTACTTTAATTGACTGGTCTATGGAGATGTGGCATTCTACATTTTTTTGATTTAGGAGGGCACTAATATTCTTCTCAACGCTTTTAACTATGTGATTTAAATTAACATCCTGTAATTGGCCTTTTGCTTCGGTGGTAATCTGTACAACTTCATTTAGGTGCATTACCGTTTCGTTTAAACTTTCCGATGCGTTCATTATCATTGCTTCAATTTCCTTCTTTTCACTTTCTCCTTGCTCCTCTAGTAAATAAGTGGACAACATGGAAAGATTGGAAGAGTGTGAGCGTAGATTGTGGGAAACAATATGGGCAAAATTTAATAAGCTATCATTTTGACTTTTAGTTAATTCCAAGAACTCTTCGGATTTCTTTTGGGCTTCAATTTTTGCTGTAATATCCACGACTTGGGAAATAAAATGGGAAATATTACCTTCTATATCCTTAACGGCAGTAACAGTGAGCACAACGTATACGATTGTTCCCTTTTTATGGAAGTATCTTTTTTCCAATTGGTAACTATTAATCTTCCCATCCAATAACCTTTGTAGTTGGGATAAATCATTCTTTAGATCTTCGGGATGTGTAATATCTTGAAAGGTAAGTTTTAACAGTTCGTTTCTAGTGTAGCCTAGACTATTACAGAGACTGTCATTTACATCCATCCAAGTACCATCCTTTGCCACCAGTGCCATTCCTACCGCAGAGGATTTAAAGGACCCCTTAAAAGACTCCTCATTCTTGTTTAATTTTAATTGAGTATTCACCAATTTAGTAATATCCCAATTGGTCCCAACCATTTTAATTATTTTTCCCTCATTGTCCTTGAAAATACCGGCATTGGCCTTAATGTGTTTTATAGTGCCATCTGGATGGACGATTCGAAACACGGTTTTAAAATCTTTTATTCCGGACACGGCCAGGTCAAATTCCTGTAAGCATCGCTCTAGGTCATCTGGATGTACGGTGGCTTTCCAGGATTCGAAATTGCCCTTGAAGTCTTTGCGTTTTACTCCAAATAGAGGGAACATTTCATCGTTCCACTCAAGCTCATCTTTATGCAAATTGTATTCCCAAATTCCTATATTGGCCACTTCTGTAGCCAAATCTAGCCTTTCCTTAATTTGGGCATTCTTGATTTCGGCTTTTTTCTTTTTGTCTATATCTTGAAATATTCCATAAAGTCTAACACATTTTCCATTGACAAACTCTGGCATTCCCTTGGCCCTTACCCACAATTCTTTACCTCTTGCGGTAACAATCTGTAATTCGGTATCCCATTCTTCTCCGTTGGTAATGGCGTTTTGAATCAACTCGGTAATTTTTTCCCTATGTTCCCCTTCCTTATAGAAATTTATACCTGTCTCCAAACACGGTACATAATCTAAGGGCACTTCATGTATCTGCTTTGTAATTCTGGACCAATGAATGGTATTGGTAATCATATCCAAATCCCAACCTCCCATTTTGGCTACATTTTCGGCCGCGATCAATAAGTCTTTAGAGCGTTTTATCTTGGTAATGTTGGTACAGGTTATTATTAGGCCACCAATTGTACCGTCTGTATCTTTCCAAGGTTTAATATTCCATTGATACCATTTATTGCTACCGTCCGGCATAATATGTTTTTGTTCCTCAACAATGTTATCGTCAATGGAAAAACTATTTTCTAGGATTTTTCGAAATAACGCAGGGGTACTTGGGACAACGTCAAAAAAATATTTTCCAAAAATATTTTTATCATGGGTTGTAAACTCTTGTTGCCATGGAGTGGAACAATTTATAAAACAGAGATTAGTATCTAATGTGGCAATGGCAATAGGGGCTTCTTCTATTGTAATCGTACGCGTTAATGTGTCCAAAATTGTTAAGCTTTTAGGGGAATTTATTAAGAAAACGTAGGAATATGCCTATAAATTGTGAATGGCGAAAAAATTCCTATAAGACTACGAATTTCTTGTATTGAATATGTGAAATGTTCCCTGTGGATCCAAATTATAAATGAATTGGAGTTTTTATCGAATGTTTGGCCAAGGGGCAAAAGGTTATGAACTATTAAGGAATAAGTATTATTCCTTTTCTGTATAAGGTGCTTTATAGCGTATGTTATGTGTTTTATTCGTTTTAATAGGAATTACAATTTTAAACTATAATTTCAATTCACTAAAGTGATTGTTTTTTTATACATTTAACTAATGGCATTTACATATGAACGAATTTTTCTTTAACGAAATTAGAAACGGTAACTTCGATGAGGTAAAGGCCATGTTGAAGAAAAACCCTTTGCTCTTGGATAGTAAAGACCAAAGGGGGTCTACTCCCCTTATTCTTTCTACATATTACGATCAAGAGGAAATTACCGATCTTTTATTGGAAATGGGCGCTAAAATAGATGCCAAGGATGCCTCTGGCAATACGGCCTTGATGGGTGTATGCTTTAAAGGCTATACAGATACTGCCAAGAAGCTCATAGATAAAGGGGCCAGTGTTAATGAACGCAATACCATGGGGGCTACCTGTCTCATTTATGCTGCAACATTCAATAGGGAGGAGATTGCTAAAATGCTTTTGGCCAAAGGAGCAGATACGACAATCAAAGACGTAAGGGGGCTTACCGCTTTTGATCATGCCAAAATGCAAGGAATGCCATCGCTTATTGCTTTACTGGAAAAGGCCTAGAATAGATTTAAAGATTTACGGGAGCAGTTCATGCTTGATATCAGAATTTCTGTATTTGTATAAACTGGTCATTTGGAATTATCCGTAAGAATATTTTTATTAGAGCAATAGCAGATAGAAATGGAACTTAAAGTAGCACTTATACAATCCCCGTTAGCATGGGAAAATCCAACAAAGAATAGGGAACACTTTTCCAAAAAGCTCGACACCTTAAACGGGGAGGTAGACTTGGTGATACTTCCTGAAATGTTTACCACGGCCTTTACCATGACTCCTTGGAATGTCCCCAAGGAGGAAGGGGAAGAAACGGTAAAATGGATGCAAAAGGAAGCGGAGAGAAAAAATGTGGCCTTAGCCGGTAGTTTAGTCTATTTTGATGACGGGCATTATTATAACCGACTTTGGTTTGTGGAGCCCGACGGAAAATCGACCTTTTACGACAAGCGACACACCTTCACCCTGGCCGGTGAGGATAAGATATATAACAAAGGTGAAAAAAGGATCGTGATCAACTTCAAAGGTTTTAGGATCTGCCCGCTTATTTGTTATGATCTTCGCTTTCCTGTTTGGGCAAGGAATACGGAGAACTATGATATACTTATTTATGTTGCCAATTGGCCGCAGCCAAGAATTAATGCCTGGGATGCCCTGTTAAAAGCACGTGCCATTGAAAATATGGCATATGTAATAGGGGTAAACAGGACGGGAACGGATAATACCGGACATAGTTATCCAGGCCACTCCACTGTAAACGATGTCTTTGGCGAACCAATAGTGTTTTCGAAGGAGGAAAAGGTACTTTATGTTTCTTTGGATAAAAAACATATTTCCGAGGCGAGGGAAAAACTAAAGTTTTTGGAAGATCGGGACCTTTTTAGTTTGAAAGGGTAAAGGTTTGTTCCAATTCCCAATTGGCCCTTACCTCCAATACATTGGGGTAGTAGGTGACTTTTTCTGGCTGAATTCTTTGAAGGTAATTTCCAGTATCCCATTTTTGATTACCGTTACTATCGAATATGACCCGGATAAGATATTTTGCCGGTTTAATATTGGTGAATTCAAAGACCTTTTCTTCATTGGCGAACAATTCCTTTACGGTAGCCCCTTTTTCGTCTGTTAATTGTACTATCAAAGGGTAGTTGACAGCCCCGTCCAAGGTAAGTCTTAAATTCCCGAAATCTGCATAACTTTTGGTAGACAGTTTAATGGATATGGTGTCATTTTCGGTTTCAAAAAAATCGACTACTGCTCCTGGGAGTAGTTCCAGGTTGTAATTTTCGTTGGGCTCCACTTCAAAATCAAAATCAATTTTATTGCCCACAGTATCCAAGGCCGTCATGAATTTTACCTGGGTCGAATCCTTGCGTGACAAACTGATTTTTGAACTGTCTATACGGGAAATTGGAGTATTGGCCCCTATAAAATAAGGTGTTCCAAACTCCAGGCTCCCTCTTTGGTTGGGCTGTACAACAAGGGTATCCAAACCAACTTTTTTTGTTTTAACGGTAAAGGTATCAATTAGGCTTTCTTTCTCATTGGCAACTGTAAAAACCAAGGAATCTGCTGCGAAGGGAGTAAACCAAAAGTTTAAGGTGTCCTTTTCCCGCTCTTTGGTGATTTTGGTCTTTACAGTATCCGGAATGTTGCTCAGGGCTCTAATCGATATATCTTTTGCATTGCCCTGATACCCAAAAATGATCTTGTTTTTAGCTGCAAAATTGGGAACTGAAATACTATAGTCGGGCAATTCCTTAAACATGGTCAGTAAATAAACGGAATCTGTTGGAAGGTTTATGGTGTCCTTTATAAAGGCAATTTTATCGACTTTTTGATCGAATATGTTGTTTTTGGCCTCATCTTTTACCCCAAACATGGCATATTTTCCCTCCTTGAGATTTTTTAAATGAAAAATGGGAGTACTGTCCAAGGTGTTGGTAATATAATTTGGTGGTTGCCGATAGATGGTAGAATCGGTGTAAACACTATCTATTTCATATAGCATTATACTAATAAATGTGTCGGCGTTCTTGTTAAATGCATCCTTGACCACGCCAGATACTGTTAGGGAATCTATATAGTGCCCTGTTGAAAACACATAAGTAAAATAGCTAAGGGGGTTGCCCTCGTTATTGTCAATTATACTTTGGCCGAAATTTAAGGTATAGGTGGTATTTGCTTTTAGGGTATCCTTTATGATAACCTCCACATATCTGTTGGCCGATCCTTGTGGGGATATTAAGGGAGTGTACTTTAAAGGCGGGGAAACGATAAGTTGCTTTTCAATATCCTTGAGCTTAACGTATTCGTCAAAATATAATCGAATTTTTTTTGAATCAAAGTTTATGGACATGTTCTTGGGCTCTGCCTTTACCAATTTTGGCGGCGTAATATCCTTATCACCTCCACTGGGTGCACCTCTACGAGCACACTGTACAAGGGCAGATACGGTTAAAAGCAGAAATAAAAACCCTAAAATGCGTTGGATCATAGCAGTAATGAAAATGTTCAACAAAGAAACAACTAATTTGGAGAATTGTAAAATTAAGGTACTATGGCCATGGAGCCAACATATATATTAATTCCCTTTGTTGAAGATAAGGCTGTGGCACAGGCCTCCATGGTAGCCCCTGTGGTAATTACATCGTCCAATAATAACACATTTTTATCCTTTAATATATCGTGGTCTGTTAAAACATAAAGAGCCTGTTTGTTCTGCCACCTTAGTATTCTTGATTTTTTGGTTTGGGTCCTAGTGTTGGCCGTTTTAATTAGTACGCCTTCAAGGTATTGGGCGCCAATGTGTTCCGCTATAGATTTGGCAAACAGGGAAACTTGGTTGTAACCTCTTTTTTTTAGTTTTTTTTGGTGAAGCGGAACGGGCACTACGTAATCAATGTTGTTAAGAAAGTTGTTTTGCTTCAATATAAGACCATACCAATTCCCTAAAAATGCACCTATTTGCTCTTGGTTTTTGTATTTTAGGTAGTGAATTATACTTTTTACAATTCCCTTTTCAGTAAAAAACAGAAAAGAACTGGCCTTAACAATGTTAATTCTTCCATAAAATATACGGTCAACAGGGTTTACAGCGTTAAAAGTATACTCGGTGAGTGGTAATTGATTTCGACAAACGGTACACACATGTTCTTCTCCTCTATATAATAGAGCATTACATCCAAAACATAGCCTAGGTAGAAGGACCGTGTTGATATCGTTTAGTATATTTGAGATCTTGGAATACACAAATCTATATTACTATTAACCTACTTAATACGCATGCTTTTAGATGGATACTGAAGATAATAAATTTAATTATAAGATAATACTTGCCGCTTTGGCAGCTATTATACTGGGTATTCTTATTGCCTTCTATTATAGTTATGCCCAATCCAAAAGTCGCATTAGTTTTTTGGAGCAAGAGAAGGAATTGCTTGTTAAGGACCTTACTTTGATGAAATCTGATGTAGATAGGCTCTCCGCGCTTAATGAGGTAAATGAAATAGAATTACAGGATTCAAAATATAGGGTGCAACAGTTGTTGGATTCCGTGGGACGTTTAAATTTTACGGTCGAAAAATTAAAGGAATACAAAACCGAACTTAGAAAGCTCGAGGCTAAAAATGATAGCCTTAAATTAAAAAATAATTTCCTTAAGTATAACAATATGCTCCTTGGGGACAAATATGAGGAAACTAGGAAGATGATCGAGGAACTCAGGGGAAAGAGCAGTTCATTGGCGGAGGCCGAAGCTGCACTTAGGAGAAAGAATAAAGAACTTAGTCAGGAGCTTAAGACCAAAAGCTATCTAAAATTGGAAAACTCGGAGGGTAGTGGTTTTAGGTTTCGATCTGGCAAACATATAAAGACAAATAAGGCGAATATCATATCCAAACTAAGGGGCTGTGTTACCGTTATGGGAAATCCCAATTCCAAAAATGAGGAACGGGTAATATACTTTCAATTCTTAAGCCCTAATATGGGAGTTATAGAGGATAATGCCAATACCATTTCCGTAAACGGAAATATCTATAGCAAACGCGTAGAACTGGTCTTTATGGGGCAGGAATTTAGCGTATGCGATGCTATTTCCGTACCGGAAGGATCTTTGGCGGAAGGAACCTATACCCTAAATGTTTTCGAGAATGAAAAATTATTGGCGACTTCTGAATTTCAATTGAAATAAATCTCTTCATTTTCCACTAATATTATATTTTTGCCAAATGGTGAAACAAGAAGACGATTTTAAAAAAGTAATCTCGCATGCAAAGGAGTATGGATACGTTTTCCAATCCAGCGAAATTTACGACGGACTAAGTGCCGTATACGACTATGCCCAAAATGGGGCCGAGTTAAAAAAGAATATCCGCGAATATTGGTGGAAAGCCATGGTTCAGATGAACGATAATATTGTGGGGCTCGATTCCGCAATATTTATGCACCCAACCGTTTGGAAGGCATCCGGGCACGTAGATGCATTTAACGATCCATTAATAGATAACAAAGATTCCAAGAAAAGATATCGCGCAGATGTTTTGGTGGAGGATTATACCGCTAAAATTGAAGCTAAAATAGATAAGGAAGTAGCCAAGGCGGAAAAACGCTTTGGGGATGCCTTTGATAAAAAACAATTTTTGGAAACCAATCCAAGAGTGGTCGGTTACCAAGAACAGATCAATACCATCTTGAAGCGTTTGGGAAAATCCTTGGAGAACGAGGATTTGGCAGATGTGAAAAATCTAATTGAGGAACTGGAAATTGCATGTCCCTTGTCCGGATCAAGGAATTGGACGGACGTAAAGCAATTTAATCTAATGTTCGGCACCAAATTGGGGGCTTCCGCCGATAGTGCCATGGATCTGTACCTTAGACCAGAAACAGCTCAAGGTATTTTTGTAAACTTCCTAAATGTTCAAAAAACCGGAAGAATGAAGATTCCTTTCGGGATTGCCCAAGTAGGCAAGGCCTTTAGAAACGAGATCGTTGCAAGACAGTTTATCTTTCGTCAAAGGGAGTTTGAACAAATGGAAATGCAATTTTTTATTCGTCCCGGATCTCAAAAGGAATGGTACGAAACCTGGAAGGAAAAAAGGATGGCCTGGCATTTGTCCTTGGGCATGGGGCCCGAGAACTATAGATTTCACGATCACGAGAAATTGGCGCATTACGCAGATGCCGCGGCCGATATAGAATTTAAATTTCCTTTTGGATTTAAGGAATTGGAAGGGATTCATTCCAGAACCGATTTTGACTTGGGAAGCCACGAAAAATACTCTGGTAAAAAATTACAGTATTTCGATCCTGAACTTAATGAAAGTTATGTTCCTTACGTGGTTGAAACTTCCATAGGTCTGGATCGTATGTTCTTGGCCGTTTTTTCAAATTCCTTGGTAGAAGAGGAGTTGGATAACAACACTACTAGAACAGTACTTAAATTACCGGCTGTTTTGGCACCTATGAAGGCTGCAGTATTGCCTTTGGTAAAAAAAGACGGTTTGCCCGAATTGGCCCAGGAAATCATAGATGACCTTAAATGGGACTTTAATGTGGTATACGACGAAAAAGATGCCGTAGGCCGTCGTTACAGAAGACAGGACGCCAATGGTACGCCTTTTTGTATCACCGTAGACCACCAGTCTCTAGAAGATAAAACAGTGACCATACGCTATAGGGACACCATGGAACAACAACGTGTGGCCATTGCGGATGTCAAGGCAATTATCCATAAGGAAGTGGATATGAAAAGTTGGCTACAGCGAATGGCTTAATTTCAGAAGATAGGATATTTAAGGTCTATTAAGTTGACTTGTTGGTTTAACCCAATTTTTTTCAACTTTTTAGACCTTTTCTTTTACAAGGAATATCCCAACCTCAGACTACCATAGTAATTTCTATCGTTTCCGGGATAGTAGTACCTAGGCTCGGCCCCGCCAAATCCCGTTGTGTTGATAAGTACGGATTGGGCATAGTTGACATCGAAGATATTGTTGACCCCAAAGGCTATGTCCATCGATAGCTTTTTACCCAACTGATTTTTATATCCCACTTTACTGTTCACTACATTAAAGGCTTCACTGTAGAGACTATTGGCATCCGTCATAGGAATTTCCCCTACATATTGATGGGTGGAATACCAATAAAATTTATTATTAAGTTGGGCTTGTAGACCAGAGTTCAACCTGTTTTTGGGTACCCCTGTCAATGGATTTCCAGAATAATTGTTGTCCTCGTCTACAAAGGTCACAAAACTGTGATCGTTGTAAGTATAACTAATAAAAGGGGTTACCCTTAGCTTGGAGGTAATATCCCAATTATATTCCATATCCAACTCCAAACCCTGATGTTGCGTCTTGCCCGCATTCTTGCCAATATATTGATCCTCGCCTACTCGTTGAGCCACCAATAAATTTTTGATATCCATCCTGTAAATGGCCATATTTAGATTTAATCTTCGATCTAGAAGGCGAAATCTAGTGCCTATTTCATAGTTCATACCCGTTTCTTGGGCTATATCAGGGTTAATAACGCCCTCCGGTGTTAGTGTTTCCTCCACTGTGGGATTGGAAAAACCTCTACTTATATTGGCATAAATTGAATTTACTGCTGAAAAACTATAGTTGAGGTTTAGGCTGGGTAGCACAATGGCGTCAAAATCCCTTTCTGCACTCTTATTGTCCGCCCCTTGATTAAATTCGTCCCTGAAGTCGTAATAGGTTTTATTTACATTTAACCCAATTTGGGTAGAAAAAGCCTTCCCAAAAGGGATAAGTAGATTCCCAAAAGCATTGAACTGTCGCCTAAACTCCTTGTTATCGGCAAATTGATCGCCCTGTAAACTTCCTTGTCCGTTGTTATCTTGATATAGATTTTCAAATTCGCTCCATTGGTATTCATCCTTGTATAATTCTGCACCAAAATTGTAGTCGATCCTGGATTCATTGGTAGTCCAAGCACCGGCGAACTTTGTCCGGAAACCATAACCGTTGGTGTATTCTTCCAGAATTCCAAATGGTCTGGGCTCGTAATGATCCAAATAGGAATAGAAAATACTGCTGGTGTTTTTCAATTTATCTGAAAAGGCATGATTTAAGGTCAGGCCTGCCAGACTATATTTGTTATCCTCGTATCCTTTGGCAGATTTCCATGTAAATGCGGCCTTGGTGGGGTTTTCCTTAAAATCGGTCTCTCCCAAAGAACTAGGTATCTGGGCGTTGTAATCAACATGGTTGAAGAGAAGGCCAATGTTGGTTTTGGGATTTATTTGATAATTTAAATCCAGAAGTAGACCTTCGCGTTTAAATTTGTTGTTTTCCCTATAGCCATCGGTCTCCAAATAGCCATAATGTAGGTTTAGAGCGATCTTGTTCTCTTTAAGGCTAAACTGGAGATTGTTCTTAACTAGGTTGTAGGAGCCTATTGTAAAGTTATTTCTGAAATAGGTGGACTTGTTGGTAGGCTGTTTCGAATTCAGTAAAATTGCACCTCCCAAATTAGCACCATAATTAGTCGCTTTTGGACCTTTGATTACCTCTACCGAACTTAGATTTTCCAAATCGAAAGATTCAATGGTTGAGAAACCTGAACCGTTTGTAATTGGGATATCATTATAGTAAAGTCTTAATTTATCGGTTCCGAACAATGTTCTTGCGCCTACCCCCCTTATGGTAATCCTATTGGTGTTCAATGCCCCGGATAATATATAAACTCCGGATATTTGATTTATTGCCGAAACCATATCTACGGGACTATAGTTCTGAAATACCTTGGGGCCAATAATTTTAGTAGCTATAATGCCATTATCTGTGGCCGATTGAAGGGAATCCAAAAGTATTACTTCGTCCAATTCAGTGATGCTATCTCTTTGTATGGGTTCCTGTGCATTTGATACAAATGGAAAAATTATGGCAAATAGAAATTGTAAGGAGGATTTCATGCATTTATTTTAAGTCTCAAACTTAAGGAATATTATCTGATTTTTTCTATTGAAATTAAAAGGGTCCATGAATTGGGTACTTTAAAATAAGTATAAATATCAACTATTTTGCTCCGTCTTTTCGGTTACAAAAAACATTGGCTATTTTTAGCCTTATTTTGGAAAAATTGATATTGAAGTAAATTAAAGGTCACTGGCTTTCCTTTGGAATTTAAGAAAGGTAGGTGCCGGATAAATATATTTAAATGAAAATTGTTTCTTATAACGTAAATGGAATCAGGGCTGCGGTGAACAAAGGATTTTTGGATTGGCTAAAAACAGTAAATCCGGATGTGGTCTGTTTGCAAGAAATCAAGGCCAATCGGGATCAATTGGACCTGGCAGTTTTTGAGGCCTTGGGTTACCACTATCATTACTGGTACAGTGCCCAAAAGAAAGGATATAGTGGTGTGGCAATTCTTGCCAAATTACAACCGGACCATGTAGAGTACGGAACGGGAATAGACTATATGGATTTTGAAGGGCGAAATCTTAGGGCCGATTTTAATGGGGTTTCTGTCATGAGCCTTTATTTGCCCTCAGGAACCAATATAGCCCGATTGGATCATAAACTGCAATATATGGCCGATTTTCAAGACTATGTAGATCATTTAAAAAAGGACAAACCTAATCTTGTTATTTGCGGGGATTATAATATATGTCATGAGGCAATAGATATCCATGATCCGGTTAGGAACAAAAATGTTTCGGGGTTTTTACCCGTGGAAAGGGAGTGGATCGGCAATTTTATGGATAGTGGGTTTATAGATAGCTTCAGGCATTTTAACAAGGAACCCGATAATTATACCTGGTGGAGCTATAGGGCAAACTCCCGTACCAATAATAAGGGATGGAGATTGGATTATGGATTGGTAAGCAGGCCATTGGAGAGCCGCCTAAAACGTTCCGTTATTTTGTCGCAGGCCGTTCATAGTGACCATTGTCCTATTCTCGTGGAGTTGGGTTAGGAGAATAAAGGCTTGGAACATAGATTTTGTAGTCATTCAATTGTGAAGTGATTGCTTTATTAAAGTATATTGGAACGGGGAGTATATTAGAATTAAATTATAATTTTAGGCCTAATCTTCCATCCTTGGTACTTTGATCGGCAAGGGAATATTGCTAATTTAATTTGACTAAAAAGAGCGGGCATGAAAATGTTTAGTGTTACTCGATTGATTTATGCGCTATGCCTATCATTAATTTGTTTAGCTATTTTTTTTCAAGGTGAAAGCATATTCCCTCCACAGAATCAAAAACCCAAATTAAAGTCATCAGGCAAGGAATTGGCGGTACGGTATTGTCAAATGTGCCATACATTTCCGGAGCCAGGTTTATTGGATAGGAATACTTGGGAGAAGAGTGTTCTGCCCAATATGGGTATGCGCTTGGGCATTAAGACAAATGGAACCGATCCTTTTGAAGACCTTGATCCTATAGATGAAAGTATTGTAAGGAATCTAAATATATATCCCGATGCTCCATTAATTCTAAAGGAAGATTGGGACAGGATTGTAGATTATTATGTTCAAAATGCCCCGATTAAACTGGAGTCGCAGCAAGTAACCGTTAGTCATACCAAAGAAAAGGCCCCTTTTAAATCACAATTTATAACCATCGGGGACAACAAGCTTCCAAAAGTGTCATTGCTCAACTTTAATGAAGCATCGTCGGAACTATATATTGGCGACAACAATAATCTTTACGCCCTTAAAAATACGGGTGAAATAAGTAATAGTTGGTTATTGAATAGTCCTGCCTCGCACATTGAATTTAACGAAAATTCAGATCCCTTGCTCTTGACCATAGGGCAATTTAGACCTTCCGATCAGGAGTTGGGAAGGTTGGCCAATTTAAAAATAAGGGAGAATAACCAAAGTGCTACTATAGCTATTTCAAAACTAAGAAGACCGGTTCACTTTGCTTCGGCCGATCTAAACGGAGATAATAAAAAGGATGTAGTGGTTTGTAGCTTTGGGAATTACGGCGGAAAATTATCATGGTTCGATAATTTTGAACCCTCTAAGGAACATGTATTAAGTAATTTGCCTGGGGCCCGAATGGTAGCGATCAAAGATCTAAATGGGGATCAAAAACCTGATATCGTTGTCTTGATGGCCCAAGCCTATGAACAAATTTCCATTTATTACAACAAGGGACAGGGAGAATTTGAGGAAAAGAAGGTATTGGAATTCTCCCCGGTCCATGGAGTGAGTTATTTTGAATTGGCCGATTTTAATAATGACGGATTTCAAGATATTTTGCTTACCAATGGAGACAACTGGGATTATTCCAATGTGGATAAACCTTACCAAGGACTTAGAATATATTTGAACGACGGACATAACAATTTTAAGGAGACATTCTTTTATCCCATGTACGGGTGCAGTAAGGCCGTGGCTAGGGATTTTGATAATGATGGGGATTTGGACATAGTGGGCGTATCGTTTTATGCCGATCTTAAAGACCCAAGAGAAAGCTTCGTCTATTTATTGAACAACGGAGATATGAAATATACCGCATCTTTTCATCCAGACGCCTTATATGGTAAATGGTTAACTATGGAAGTAGCGGATTTTAATGGAGATAGGAGGCCAGATGTAATGCTGGGGTCCTTTATGTTTAATTTCAATGAAATGGCCAAGGTGGTGGCTACTACTGGTATATCTTCATTTCCGCAGGTATTATTGTTGACCCAAATTGAGTGATATAACAAGAGTTGGGACATTTATTTGCTTTAGTTATTATTAATTATTTTTTTTACACTCAAAAATCACCTGAATGAAGTATACCAATCTCCCCCATACCGATATTGAAGTAAGTAATATATGTCTTGGTACCATGACCTGGGGCCGACAGAATACAGAAGAAGAAGGTCACGAGCAGATGGACTATGCCTTGGAGCAGGGAATTAATTTTTTTGACACGGCAGAATTATATCCCATTCCAGCCACAAAGGAGCGATATGCGGACACCGAAAGAATTATAGGAAATTGGTTTAAAAAGAAAAAGAATCGCGATAAGATAATTTTGGCATCCAAGATTGCAGGAAAAGCTGAAATGACCAAGTTCATCAGAACCACGGGCATTAATCGCGACACTATTAAATTGGCCGTTGAGGGAAGCCTCTCCCGTTTGCAAACAGACTATCTGGATCTTTATCAGCTGCACTGGCCAGATCGGACAACCAATTATTTTGGAAAAAGAGGATATAAGCACAGTATCAATGACCATTGGGAGGACAATATCCATCAGATATTGGAAGCCTTAAGAGATCTTGTGAGAGAGGGAAAAATTAGACATGTGGGTATTTCCAATGAAACCCCATGGGGAGCTATGCGGTACTTGGAAGAAAGTAAGGTACATGCCAGTTTGCCTAGAATGATTACCATACAGAATCCATATAGTCTTTTAAATAGGCTTTTTGAAGTTGGATTGGCAGAAATATCGCATCGTGAGAATTTAGGCTTGTTGGCCTATTCGCCATTGGGCTTTGGAACTTTGAGCGGCAAGTACCTCGGAGGAAGAAAGCCCGAGAATGCCCGTGTAACCCTTTTTCCAAATTACAATAGGTATAGTAGTGAACCGGCCGTCCGGGCTACCGAAAAATATTATGACCTGGCTCAGGCAAACGGCTTGTCATTGGCACAAATGGCATTGGCCTTTGTAAATTCGAGACCATTTTTGACTTCCAATATAATTGGTGCTACCACAATGGATCAGCTTAAGGAAAATATAGGGAGTATAGAGGTGCAATTAAGCGAGGAAGTACTTAAGGGTATTGAGGCCATACATAATGAAATTCCAAACCCAGCTCCCTGAGGATATGATAGCGATAAATTTTTTAAAAGTAGGTTTCTGGCAACTAGGCTTAATTGTTGTAGTTGTTGTTCTGATGATGGTTTTGGCAAGAATGTTCAATTCAAAAAAATAGCGAATACTTAAGCGGGCACTAGGAGAATAGACTATTGGCTACATCTTCGATCTTGGAGGCCAATTGTATTCTAATTTGGGTGTTTTTTAAGGTGATCTTATTGTTTTTGGAAACATAGATAGTGCTGAAACCCAATTTTTCGGCTTCCAAAATACGCTGATCTATACGTTGTACCGGCCTTATTTCACCGGCAAGACCTACCTCGGCAGCAAAACACACCCCTTTTTCTATAGGAATGTCCTCGTTACTGGAGAGGATGGCCGCAATAACGGCAAGATCAATGGCGGGGTCGTCCACAGAAATTCCTCCGGTGATGTTGAGAAAAACGTCCTTCGCCGCCAACTTAAATCCGGCCCTTTTTTCCAGAACGGCCAAAAGCATGTTTAATCGCTTGGCATTGTAACCTGTGGTAGAACGCTGTGGCGTGCCATACACGGCGGTGCTTACCAAGGCTTGTATTTCTATCATTAGTGGGCGCATGCCCTCTACGGTAGATGCAATGGATGTACCACTTAATCCTTCATCGTTCTTGGAAATTAGGATTTCGGACGGATTGTTGACCTCCCTCAAACCACTTCCCTGCATCTCATATATTCCCAATTCCGAAGTAGATCCAAAGCGGTTTTTTAAAGATCTTAGGATACGGTATACGTAATTTCTATCGCCCTCAAATTGCAATACGGTATCTACCATATGTTCCAATATTTTGGGTCCGGCAATGGTGCCATCTTTTGTGATATGGCCAATGAGGATAACGGGGGTATTCGTTTCCTTGGCAAATTTGATGAGTTCTGCCGTGCATTCCCGTATTTGGGAAATACTGCCTGCAGTAGACTCAATATAATCTGTATGAAGGGTTTGTATGGAATCTATGACCACAATATCGGGCTCAGTAGCTTCTATTTGTTGAAAGATATTCTGTGTTTTGGTCTCGGTAAGGATAAAACAAGTTTCACTATTGGGGTGAATGCGATCGGCCCGCATTTTAATTTGTTTTTGGCTCTCCTCTCCGGAAACATATAAGGTTTTGTAAGGGAGCTTTAGGGCTATCTGCAGTAATAAAGTACTTTTGCCTACACCCGGTTCCCCTCCTAAAAGGGTAAGGGAGCCAGGGACCAATCCACCTCCTAGGACCCTATTGAACTCCAAATCGAAAGTGTTGAGCCTTATTTCCTTGTCGGTACTAATTTCATTGACCCTTAATGGCTTTGCAATTTTTTTTGAGGGCTGGGTAGTACTTTTCCAGGATACTTTTTCCTCTTTCTGGATTACTTCTTCCACAACGGTGTTCCATTGCTTGCATGCTCCACATTGTCCTACCCACTTGGCATATTGGGTTCCACAGTTCTGACAAAAAAAAGCGGTCTTTGTTTTGGCCATTCTTTAAATTATGGTTTGCGCTAAGGTAATAAGAAGTTTGAAAAGGAGGTAGGGTTTTGCACGCTTAGTCTAAAATGATACCATGTGCATTTAAGTTAAATAAGTAATAGGAAGAAGTATTCCCCAACAAGAGGGATTGATGGCCATGTGGATAACAACCAATGCAGCACTGCAAGCTTTCAGGCTTGAAGTTTTTTATATTATCCAAGCCTTTGTGCAAAAGCCTTTTTAGTAACCAAAATCTGCTTTAAGGGCATCAATTTTTTCCAAAGCCATTTCTTTGGTAAGAAAATCTATTTCTTCCATGCCAAAAGCCTTTTCAAAAGTCCTAAGGGCCTTTTTAGGTTCGCCCAATTGCTCGTAATATTCAGCTTCAAAGTAAAAGCCCAACATGGTATTGGGATACTCTTTTTTACAGAGGTCTGATAAGGGCTTCAAGGATTCAAAATCCTCCTTTTTTCTGGAGGCGGCATAAATGGCCATAATGTCGTTTAGACTGGTTGTTTTTCTAAAGCCAAATAGATTTTCTATAGAAGCCTGTTTGTCCGCCAAATAATCAAATACAGGTCCAATCTGGGTTAGAATCTTTTCTTTGTATTCTTTTGGGCTTATGGGCTTGAACATGCCGAAGATATTGTCGAAGGCTTTTCCAATACCGTAGGTGGCTACTGAAATGTGGTCGGCATTCTCATACTGATCAAAGAAATAACGGAGATTATCAGATTCCATACCTTTTAATGTTTGGTTCAGCGCCAATACTCTATTACTATTTTCACTTTTTTCGCCCTCCAAGATCAATTGGTAGAATATTTTCTTTTTCATCACAGATAGTCGCGAAGGCACCCTTGTTTCCATTTCTGGGGCCAAATAAGGTGAAATACTTATATAGGCGTTAAAAAGGGAATCGTCCTTAAAGAGATAAAAATTACCAAAATTAGCAGTGATATCGTATCCCACGAACATTTTAAAGGGAGCCGTACTGAATTTGGTTTCCAAATAGGGAATAAGTTCCATTCCCAAAAATTCGAAGAACAGTTTGCCTTTTTCGGTGGGCAGCCCACTATCGGGCTCAAAGCCACAATCCTGATTTCTTAGGTTATTTTTGGATTGATTTACGCCTACTACAATAGCTTCGGGCATGCCATGGAAATTACTGTAAAATTTTGCGTTGGCCACCACCTGATCAAATAGGTATTCCCCATCCAAAACAACAATGATAGGATATTTTTTTTCTGCGGTGTAGGTTTCTGGGAAGTAGTATTGTACATCCCTGCGCTCCTGTAACTTAAAGGATTCGAATATTTCTTGGGTTACCTGTGCATTGCTGCCAAAGTAGACGAATAAGGCCAATAGAGTAAAAAAACGTTGCATAGAACAGAATTTGGGCAATAGAAGACTATTTGTTTCTGTTCCATAACGGTAAAATCAGAAAAGATATTGCGCCAAAAACTACTATCATTAAAGTTTGTGAAATCCACATAATCCATCCAAAGGCATCCCCTGAAACCTTACTAATACCAAAAATTGCCAGGGCGCTACTAACGGCAATAGGATAAATGCCTATACCGCCATTGGTGGCAGACATGGCAAATGCACCTGCCACAAAGGCAACCAGTAGCTGACTTACGCTTAGGTCCACGGTTTCCAGAACCGTATATTTTATTACCCAAAACATTGCTATATAGGCTAGCCAAATGAATAAGGTGTGTAAAACAAAACTCCATTTATTCTTCATTCTAAAAATACTGAGGATACCCTCCAAAAGGCCTCGCAAAAATGTTTTTAGTTTTAGGGCAAATTTTGAATTTGATTTTTTTACTACGTACATCCCCAGGGATAGGGTCAATAGCCCTGAACCAATTAGTGCTAGCAAGTATATTAGATTAAAACCTTTTTGTTGAAGAAAACCCCATATTATATCGGTTTGAAGGAAGAGCGCAATGGCCACAATCAGGAATAGCATTACCAAATCGATGACCCTTTCTGTGACTATGGTTCCAAATCCTTTTTGGAAAGGAACATGCTCGTAGGTGGCCAGGGCCGTGGCCCTCAATATTTCTCCGGACCTAGGGATCCCCAGGTTTGTAAAATAGGCCGTTAATATGATCAATATATTGTTGAATAGTTTTGGCTTATAGCCTAATGGCTGCAACAGATAATTCCATCTTAAAGCTCTGGAAAGGTGTGTAAGGATCCCTAAAAAAACGGATACCCCGACCCAAAAAAGATCTGCATTTTTTATGTAATGTATTATTTCCGACCTATCCTTTTCAGAGGTGGAATAATAGGAATACCATACTAAAAAAACTCCCAGCAGGATGGGGAGAATTGTTTTTAACGTATTCTTGATGGAAGACTTCAAAATTAGGACAATAGATTGGTTTCCTCATTGGGGAAAACCAAGGATGGATTGAATTTTTTGGCCAATTCAATATCCATGGTAGCGTAAGTTATTAGAATTAAAACATCGCCAACAGCCACCTTTCTGGCGGCAGCGCCATTCAAGGTTACCTCGCCACTACCTCTGGTTCCGGGAATAGCATAGGTCTCCAGCCTTTCTCCGTTGTCGTTATTGACAATTTGTACCTTTTCGCCTCTAATAATATTGGCCGCATCCATTAGATCTTCATCAATGGTAATACTGCCTATATAGTTAAGGTCAGCACCCGTTACTTTCACGCGGTGTATTTTAGATTTTACTACTTCTATTTGCATGGGACAAAGTTAAGCATTTATGCCAATTGGATTTCCAATTTAATTATGGTCGGCATTATGGAATTGGTTTTCAATTTTAAAGGGCAATGTTATCTATAAGCCTAACATCTCCCGCATAAACGGCGATAAAGGCTCTATATTTCACATTTCTGTTTTTTCTTTTAACAGGTTTCAATTGGTCTACATCTGCAATTTTAACATATTCCAAGTTTAGTTTTGGATGGGAATTAAATTGCTTTTTTACCCAATCCACTGTAAAATTAGCACTTTTCGTGCCAAATTTTTGTTTGGCAGCTTTTAAGGTTTTGTATATAAAACCGGCCTCTTGCCTCAATTCTGTGTCCAATCGCTCGTTTCTGGAACTCATGGCCAGTCCGTTGGCTTCCCTTACTATGGGGCAGCCTATAATTTCTATGGGTAAATTTGTGATTTCTACTAGTTTTTTGATGATTTGCAATTGTTGAAAATCCTTTTCCCCAAAATATGCCCTGGTTGGTGATATTATGCGCAATAGCTTTTCAACTATAGTTCCTACACCGTCAAAATGTCCTTTTCTAAATTCACCTTCCATAACATTCTCCAAACCCTCAAAATCGTAAGTTTTAGAGGTTATTTCTCCAGAATAAATTTCGGAGGCGGAAGGGACAAAAATCGTTATCCTATCGGAAACTCTTTTTAATAGGGCCATATCGGCCTCCAAAGTGCTTGGGTACTTGTCCAGATCTTCCTTGTTGTTGAATTGGGTAGGGTTAACAAAAATACTAACCAAGGTAAGGTCATTTTCTTCGACCGACCTTTTAACCAAGGCCATATGTCCCATGTGCAATGCCCCCATGGTTGGGACAAAACCAATTGTTTTGGTTTTTTCATGGGAGTCTAGATAGGACTTAAGTTCCTTTTTAGTGGTAATTAGCTGCATTCGTTTTACTTAAAAGAGAGCAAACTTACTATAATTACTGCTAATCTGCATAATTTTTGTAATTTTGCACTTTCTCTTACTCTATTAATAAAATATTGCTTTTATGAATGGCAAAAAGATATTGTTTGTATCTTCAGAATTAGTACCCTATCTTCCGGAGAACGAAGTTTCCTTAATGTCTTACGAAACCCCAAGAATGGTCAATAGCAATGGTGGCCAGATAAGGATTTTTATGCCAAGGTTTGGGAATATCAATGAACGTAGACATCAATTGCACGAGGTAATTAGATTATCCGGAATGAATTTGGTGATTAATGATATGGATATGCCATTGATCATAAAAGTGGCCTCTATCCCTAGAGAGCGTATTCAGGTTTATTTCATTGATAATGATGAATACTTTAAAAGAAAGGCAACTTTTACCGATGAGGATGGGAAATTATTTCCAGATAATGACGAAAGGGCTATTTTCTTTGCCAAAGGTGTGGTGGAAACGGTCAAGAAATTGAATTGGTCTCCGGATATTATTCATGTTCATGGATGGATGGCATCTTTGTTGCCACTATATCTGAAAAAATTCTATGCCGACGAGCCTTTGTTTTCCGAAAGCAAGATCATCATGTCTGTTTATGGGCAAGGTTTTGATGGTACATTGGATAAAGACCTCATTAAAAAGATTGCCTTCGACGGTGTTCCTGAAGAAAGTATAAAAGCGCTTGAGGAGCCCAATTATAATAATTTGTTAAAAGTTGCTGTGGATTATGCCGATGCTGTTATTTTAGCCGCAGAAAATATTCCGGCCGACTTGGAAGACTACATATCCAAGCTCGAAAAACCTGTTTTGCCATTTGTTCCTTTACAGGAGTTTGAGGAAGCTTACGTGAATTTTTATAACACCAAAGTTTTAAAATAATCTAAATGAATTTACTGAACAGATTAAAATTGCCTACAATGGTGGGTATATTGCTTGTTGTGGTCTTGGGGTCCTGTGAGGAGGACTTGACTACCGTAGGTAGTGGTGTAGTAGGTGGTGAACCATTTACGGCCGGCAAGGCAGTTTACGATGTTTTTGCCTACAATAAAAAGATAGAGGCGGTAAGGACCAATAAATTACCGGCTTATCAATTAGGGAATTATACAGACCCAATATATGGAAAGACCGAGGCCAGTATAACCACTCAGGTACAGTTGTCCTTTGCCAATCCCAGTTTTGGAAATTATTCGGCATCAGTGGAAGAAACTGCCGATACAGATTCCAGTACCCTTACCATAAAAGAAAATGAGACGGTGGAAGAGGTTATTCTTTTCATACCTTTTTTGACAAATCCAAGGGGAGACCTCGACCTTGATGGTGTGGCCGATGCCTATGATGCCGACCCAGAGGATCCCAATAGTGATAGTGATGGGGATACCTTAACAGATATCCAGGAAAAATCGCTTGGGACGGATCCCTTAAACCAGGATACGGACGGCGATGGCATCAATGACAATTTGGACGACGATACTGCAGTGAACAGATTTCCTGTAAAATATGACTTGGATAGTATTTTTGATGCCAACGGAAATATTCCGGAATCATTTAATTTTAAAGTTGAAAGATCTACCTATTTCTTGAGGGATTTGGATCCCAACACCAATTTTCAGGAAGCGCAACAATATTATTCATCACAACAGTTTTCGCCCACCTTTGTATCCGACCTTTTGTTCGATGGTACTGTGGAGGTTAAGAATGTAGAAGAATTGATCTTTAAGGAAGACGATCCAGAAACCGAGGATGTAGATGAATCCGAGGAAGCACCAACTAGGATTGCCCCTGGAATTAGGGTAGCTTTAAATCCGGCATTTTTTCAACAAAATATATTGGATAAGGAAGGTGATTCGGAGTTGTTGAGCCAGGCGAATTTTTCGGAATTTTTCAGAGGTGTCCATTTATCGGTTCCTGATGATGTTTTAGTGTTGTTGGATATAACACGGGGAAATATTACCATAAAATATAAATATGATAGTGTAACCAGTTCTGCAGATGATACTATTATTGAGAACGAGCAGGAATTTGTTCTAAATTTCATTAGGCGCGATACTAGTACAGGAGCAGTTATAGGGAATGCCGTAAATACCTTCATTAATGAGGCCTATCCCGATGAAATTACAAGCGGACTGGACAATGGGGAAAATGCTTCCAAGATCTACCTAAAAGGTGGGGCGGGAAGCTTTGCCCAAATTAAACTTTTCGACGAAATAAATGGAGACGAGATCATCAATCAGATCAAATCCAAGAATTGGATCATAAATGAAGCAAATTTGGTGTTTTACGTAGATCGAAATACTTTGGACGCCGCCGGTAGTGTTATTGAACCTTCAAAGTTGTATTTGTTCAAGGACAATACCAATGGACCAGTCTATAATCAATTTTTGGAATCTGAAGAGGATTACAACGCTGGCAATTTTACGAACTATGATGGAGGTCTAAACAGGGTAAGCGGCAAAGGACAGACATATAAAATAAAGATTACCAATTATATCAACGACCTAATAGTGCGGGATTCTACCAATACCACACTTAATTTGACATTGACCTCGGACATAAGGATTTCAACCACCGGAAAGGCCATGCTTGCCAATAATACGGAGGGACAGGTACCTGTAATGTCCTCAATTAACCCATTTGGGACAGTCCTTTATGGTAGTGATAACTTACCCAGTGGGCAGGAGGGGAAAAAATTAAAACTCGAAATTTTCTATACCCGGGCAAATTAAAAGCCAGAAAAATACCACTTATAGTATTTTTACGTTAATTAACTAAAAGATAAAAGGTTTTATATAACAAGGTGCTAACTTTGTTATATATAACCTTTTGTTAATTACTAACCATTAAACTTTAAAATATGTGTGGAATCGTAGGATATATTGGGTATAGGGATGCTTATCCCATTATTATAAAAGGACTTCAACGTTTAGAGTACAGAGGCTATGACAGTGCGGGTATAGCCTTGTATGACGGCAACGAAATAAACCTATCCAAGACCAAGGGGAAGGTAGAGGATCTAAATAATAAGGCCAAAAGTACCATTTCCTTAGAGGGGAAACTGGGTATAGGCCATACAAGATGGGCAACACACGGTGTCCCAAATGATGTTAATTCACATCCACATTATTCCAATTCCGGAGATTTGGTAATTATCCATAATGGGATTATAGAGAATTATGATGCTATAAAGAAGGAATTAACAAAAAGGGGCTATACTTTTTCTTCAGAAACCGATACGGAAGTGTTGGTAAACCTTATAGAGGAAGTAAAGCGCAAGGAAGGGGTTAAGCTTGGTAAGGCTGTGCAGATTGCTTTGAATGAGGTGGTCGGGGCATATGCCATTGCAGTTTTTGACAAGCAAAAACCAGATGAAATAGTAGTAGCCAAATTAGGTAGTCCGTTGGCCATAGGTGTTGGGGAGAACGAATTTTTTATTGCCTCCGATGCATCGCCTTTTATAGAATTCACCAACAATGCCATTTATTTGGAGGATGAGGAAATGGCGGTCATTAGATTGGGGAAGGAAATTAAATTGAGAAAAATAAAAAACGATGCAATTGCCTATCCTTCTATCCAAGAATTGGCACTTAATCTTGAGGAAATTGAAAAGGGCGGTTTTGATCACTTTATGTTAAAGGAGATTTACGAACAGCCTAGGGCTATTTTAGATACCTATCGTGGCCGACTTAGGGCTAAGGAAGGGATTATCAAAATGGCGGGCGTAGATGATAATCTGGAAAAGTTCCTGAATGCCAATCGTATTATTATTGTGGCCTGTGGGACTTCTTGGCATGCCGGATTGGTGGCAGAATATATTTTTGAAGATTTGGCCAGGATTCCTGTAGAAGTGGAATACGCTTCAGAGTTCCGCTATAGAAACCCGGTCATAACCGATAAGGATGTTCTTATTGCCATTTCCCAATCTGGGGAAACGGCAGACACACTGGCGGCCATTAAACTGGCAAAGGAAAAGGGGGCCTTTGTATTTGGAGTCTGTAATGTTGTTGGTTCCTCCATAGCTAGGGAAACCGATGCTGGTGCCTATACCCATGCCGGGCCCGAAATTGGGGTGGCCTCGACCAAGGCATTTACAACACAAATAACGGTACTCACCCTTTTGGCATTAAAATTGGCCAAGGAAAAGGGAATATTTGATAATAGGAGATTCCATGAGCACTTGAGCGAATTGGAAAATATTCCTTCCAAGGTTGAAAAGGCTTTGCTTTCCAATCCTTTGGTAGAAATAATATCCAATGTTTATAAAGATTCCACGAACTGCCTTTATTTGGGAAGGGGGTACAATTTTCCCGTTGCTTTGGAAGGTGCTTTGAAATTAAAGGAAATTAGTTACATACATGCCGAGGGCTATCCTGCGGCGGAAATGAAGCACGGGCCCATTGCCCTTATAGATGAACATATGCCCGTAGTGGTTATTGCAACCAATAAGGGGCATTATGAAAAGGTGGTAAGTAATATACAGGAGATTAAATCTAGAAAAGGCAAAATTATTGCTGTAGTTACAGAGGGCGACGTTCAGGTTAAGGAACTGGCGGACCATGTCATTGAAATCCCGGAAACCTTGGAGAGTTTAACGCCTCTATTGACTACTATTCCGCTTCAGTTATTATCTTATCACATTGCGGTAATGAGAGGCTGTAATGTAGATCAGCCCCGTAACTTGGCCAAGTCGGTTACGGTGGAATAGATTACTTCTTAATAAAACTATAATGACATCCATAGATGATGGCCAAAAAGGGCTGTTATTTATGGATGTCATTTTTTATCGACTAATATTTTGGCAAATTTTTATTAAAAAATGTTAAATTTTGATTAAAAAATACTATGCATGCATAATTTATTTGATTTTCTTATTGTCAAATTGAAATTTAGTGTATATTGGCTATTGGTGATATCTTACCATTAACTGATACTAATTTAACTCAAGACTTTATGAGATCAACGCTTCTATTATTCTTTTTCATGTTTGGAATGTTGGCGCATTCACAAACAATTATTAAAGGGAATGTGGTGGATCAAAATAATGACCCAGTACCTGGAGCCAACATTGTAATTATGGGCAAAGCCATCGGAACTGTATCCGATTTTGACGGGAATTTTATATTGAACACTTCTGAGAACCCCCCGTTTACATTGAATATTACCAGTATTGGATTTGTGGCTTCTACTGCTAATATTACCCAAAACAATCAGACTATTTCGGTTGTTTTAAACGAGGAACAGACAAGTTTGGACGAGGTGGTAATTTCAGCTTCAAGGACTCCAGAGCGCGTTTTTGAATCCCCGGTTACGGTGGAAAGATTTGGGCTTAGTGAAATCCAGAATACTGCTTCGGCCGATTTCTATGATGGCCTGGAAAATTTAAAAGGTGTAGACGTAAACACTAACAGTTTAACTTTTAAATCCGTAAACACTAGGGGCTTTGCTTCATTTGCCAATACTCGATTTATGCAATTGGTGGATGGGATGGATAATTCTACTCCGGCATTAAATTTTCCTATTGGAAACTTAGTAGGGATGATTGAGACAGATGTTCTTAGTGTTGAATTACTACCCGGGGCATCCTCGGCACTTTATGGTGCCAATGCCTTTAACGGGATACTTTTTATGCGTAGTAAAAGCCCTTTTGATCATGAAGGAATTAGTGTATCTATAAAAAGAGGTGTCACCTCTCAAGAGTCGGCAGGAACTAATCCGTATACTGATTTTGGTATTCGTGCGGCTCATAAATTCTCGGACAAATTCGCTGGTAAAGTAAATTTCGGATATTTAAAAGGTACAGATTGGGCCGCAACTAGTGAGGTTGATAAATTCGATCCATCTAGGACAAGGGCCAATTATAACTATGATGGAATTAATGTATACGGAGATGAAGTTTCCACGAACATTAGATCTGCCTCTGGCTTGGGAATTATTCCAGATGTAGAGGTAAGTAGAACAGGTTACAATGAGGGTGATTTAACCAACTATAACGCAGAAAGTATTAAAGCAGATTGGGGATTATACTATCGCCCAATTGAAGACAACAGCCTTGAGCTTTCTTATGTGGGTAAAGTGGGTACTGGTACTACTATTTATCAAGGAACAAACCGCTATAATATCAATGGTTTTTTTCAAGAGCAACATAAGTTGGAAATTAAAAATGACAATTTCTTTTTACGAGGATATGTTGTAGGGGACAAAGCAGGAGACTCTTATGATATGGTGTTTACTGGGATTAACATTAACAGATCTTGGAAATCCGATGAAGATTGGTTTGGGGATTATATAGCAACTTATGCTGGAATAGAATTGTCTGGCAACCCTTCTGGTTTAACAGTTGATCAAAAACATGCACAGGCTAGAGCCGTTGCAGACACGGGGCGTTACCTACCAGGAACACCGCAATTTGATGCGGCATTTAATAAAAGCATAAATGATCCCGATTTATCAACGGGTTCTAAGTTTCAAGATGCCTCTAAATATTACCATGCTGATGGTAATTATAATTTTAGCCATTTGATTGATGTTGCTGAAATTCAAATTGGAGGATCCTATAGAAAATACAGTTTAAATTCTGGCGGTACAATATATACTGATACTGATGGCCCAATAGATTATTCGGAATATGGTATTTATACCCAAATTCAAAAAAAGATTGAACTTTCCGATGTGAAAAGCATAAAATTGACAGGATCGGCACGTTATGATAAATCAGAATTTTTTGATGGCTTCATATCACCACGTATTTCTGCTGGTTTAACACTTAATAGAGATCACAACATTAGAGCCTCTGTGCAAACAGGATTTAGAAACCCGACCACGCAAGATTTATTTATTGGGTTAGATGCAGGAAGAGCAATTTTAGTTGGTTCCGCACCTGAAAACTTGAACCGTTATTCTGACACCTATGATGTAAGTTCAACCGGTCAATTGTCAGGCCAGCCCGCATCAGTAGTACAAACAGGAAGAGCGGCATATGAAAATGCCTATTCAGCGCAGTCAGTGGAGACCTTTAAGATTACGGATAACGTGGCTGATTTAAAGGTTTCAAATCCGGAATTGGTAAAACCCGAACAGGTTACGTCTATTGAGGTTGGGTATAGAGGAAAGATAGATAAACTTGTAGTTGATTTTAGTGCCTATTACAATAGTTATAAAGACTTCATTTCTCAAGAGGTTGTTGATGCACCTTTTTATGGTATTGCAGGTGATGGCAATCTCTCTATAGATGCTATCCGAAACGATGATATTCAGCGCTATAGTGCCTATACCAATACTGATGCCGATGTTAACTCTTACGGAGCTTCTATTGGTTTGGACATGAAAGTACTAGGTAATTTTGATTTAGGAGGTAGTTATACTTTTACAAAGTTGGATTTTGATAGAGAAGCAAATCCAGATGTTATGTTGAATTTTAATACCCCGGAACATAAGTTTAAAGCCAATTTTGGGAATGAGGAATTATTCAAAAACTTTGGCTTTAATCTAGCATACAGATTTAGTGATGATTATTTTTGGGAAGCCACTTTTGGCAATGGTGTTGTGCCGGAATTCCATACACTTGATGCTCAAATTAGCTACACTGTTCCAAGCATCAAATCTTCCTTTAAGTTAGGTGGAACCAACATTACCGGCAAGGAGTATTTTACTGCCTTCGGAACAGGTTTTATTGGGTCTATGTACTACCTATCTTGGACAATTAATAACTAAACTAAAATCAAATCATAATTTGACATGAAAAATTTAAAATATATATTCTTAGCATCTTTACTGATTTTGTTTACTAATTGTAACGATCCAGAAGATGTAGATTTGAACGCTGTTGCGGAAGAGGAGGCAAAGCCCGCATTGACCGCTGGTTCTGCCGATTTTTCCAAATATGTAGCTATAGGAAATTCATTTACGGCTGGTTTCTCCGATAATGCATTATTTATTGCATCACAGCAAAATTCTTTTCCTAATCTATTGTCGCAAAAATTTTCATTGGTTGGCGGTGGTAATTTTTCCCAACCGTTGACGAATGATAATATTGGAGGACTTTTATTAGGAGGAAATCCTGTTTTAGATCCACAATCTGGAAAGAACCTATTCGCTCCAAGACTCTATTTTTATTCTGATACCAATTCAGCATGCCCTGATAATACTGGCCCTGTTGTTCTTGGAATTGATCCTAACAATCCCAATACTCAGGCAACTGGTTCTACTACAGATTTTGTATTAAATAATCCAACCGGGCCATTTAATAATATGGGTGTTCCTGGCGCAAAAAGTTTCCATTTATTGGCTCCAGGATATGGCAGTTTGGCAAATCTTTCCTTAGGCTTGGCAAATCCTTATTTTATAAGAATGGCTTCAGATCCCAGTGCTAGCGTTTTAGGTGATGTTATTGCACAATCACCGACCTTTTTTACACTTTGGGTTGGGATTAATGATGTTTTAGGTTATGCGCTTTCTGGCGGAGACGGATCTAGTGCTATCACCCCATTGGATGGAGCACCTGGAGTTGGTTTCAATCAAACTTATGCAACCTTGGTCGGAGCAGTTACGGCAGGTGGCGCAAAAGGTGTTGTGGCAAATATTCCAGATGTATCAAGTATTCCACATTTTACAACAGTACCCTATAATCCCTTAGACCCTAATGATGAATGTTTACAATCTTATACTGATCAAATACCTACGTTAAATGGTGTATTTGGTCAGTTGAATCAGGTTTTTGCTTTTTTGGAGAGTCAAGGAATTCCAAACGCAACAGACCGACAGATTGTTTTTTCAACGACTGAGGCAAGTGCGGTTGTGGTTAACGATGAATCCTTAATTAATTTATCAGCTCAAATTGCAGGAGTATTGAAGGCAAGTCCTACCTTTCCTGCCTTTGTGCAATCATTTGGTTTGCCTGTTGAAGCCGCCCCTGTGGTAGCCGATCTTTTTGGTTTAGCTTACGGACAAGCAAGGCAGGCTACAGCAGACGATTTGTTGGTGTTGCCTAGTTCATCTATTATTGGTACGGTAAACACCAGTTCAGTAGCATTTTTAATGTCCCAGGGACTATCCCAAGCATTGGCAGGGCAATTTTCGGTAGAAGGGGTGTCCTTACCATTAGCTGATAAATGGGTTTTATTGCCAAGTGAACAAGCAGAGATAGCAGCAGCAACGACTGCATTTAATGCAACTATCGCAGCAACTGCTACTCAAGCAGGTTTAGGTTTGGTTGATGCCAATGGTTTAATGAACAAATTGGCAGATGGAGGATTTAGCAGTGGTAATTTTATATTAACGGCCGAATTGGTTACGGGTGGGGCATTTTCTCTAGATGGTGTTCATCCAACATCTAGAGGTTATGCTTTGATAGCTAATGAATTTATGAAAGCCATAGATGTTACTTATGGTTCTAATTTTGAGGCATCTGGTTCTTTGTTGGATATAGGTGACTATCCAACAAATTATTCTTCAACACTTCAATAGAATATAGTTAATTTAAACAGATATACAGCACCTTATTTAAGGTGCTTTTTTTGTGTTTAAGTTAATATTGGTTAGTATTTGAAAACTTATTCATGTTGAATAGCAAAAGCTAAGAAAGGAGTGGAAAGTAGTATTTTTTGGCAAACGTAAAAAGGATACCTCAGTTCTTCCATAAAAATTAAAAAAACAATTTCTTTTTAAGAATGGAAAACATATCTTTGCAGCCTTAAAAACAAAGCGGTATGTCGCGCTGTTTTTATTTTAAAGATAACAGTAAAACGTAAATACTCAAGTAATGTCTAAAGTTACAGGTAAAGTTTCCCAAATCATCGGCCCGGTAGTTGATGTTGAATTTCAGTCCGGAGCGGACCTTCCCAAGATTTATGATTCTTTGGAAATCATTAATAAAGATGGTTCCAAGTTGATTTTGGAAGTACAGTCCCATGTAGGTGAAAATACGGTAAGGACTATTTCTATGGATTCTACAGATGGATTAAGTAGGGGAGTTGCCGTTGAAGCAACAGGAAGCGCAATCCAGATGCCAATAGGTGACGATGTATATGGTCGTCTATTTAATGTAATTGGAGATGCGATTGATGGTCTTGGGGATTTGCCCAAAGCTGGTAAAGACGGTCTTCCAATTCACAGGGATGCTCCTAAATTTGAGGATTTATCTACTTCTACGGAAGTATTGTTTACTGGAATTAAAGTAATCGATTTGATAGAGCCTTATGCAAAAGGTGGTAAGATTGGTTTATTTGGTGGTGCGGGTGTTGGTAAAACGGTACTTATCCAAGAATTGATCAACAACATTGCAAAAGGACATGGTGGACTTTCTGTATTCGCAGGAGTTGGGGAACGTACCCGTGAAGGGAACGATTTGCTTCGCGAGATGTTGGAGTCCGGTATTATAAAATACGGGGATGATTTCTTGCATTCTATGGAAGAAGGCGGATGGGATTTATCCAAAGTAGATAAAAAAGTAATGAAGGATTCCAAAGCGACATTCGTTTTTGGACAAATGAACGAACCTCCTGGAGCACGTGCACGTGTGGCCTTGTCTGGTTTGACAATTGCAGAATATTTCCGTGATGGTGCAGGTGAAGGCCAAGGAAAGGATGTTCTATTCTTCGTAGATAATATATTCCGTTTTACGCAAGCAGGTTCCGAGGTATCGGCCCTTTTAGGACGTATGCCATCAGCGGTAGGTTACCAACCAACTTTGGCAACAGAAATGGGCGCCATGCAGGAGCGTATTACATCAACCAAAAGAGGTTCCATTACTTCCGTACAGGCGGTATACGTACCTGCGGATGATTTAACGGATCCAGCTCCGGCAACAACCTTTGCCCACTTGGATGCTACTACGGTATTGTCACGTAAAATTGCTGAGTTGGGTATTTATCCAGCGGTGGATCCTTTGGATTCAACTTCAAGGATTTTGACCGCCGAAATTTTAGGGAAAGATCATTACGCCTGTGCCCAAAGGGTAAAGGAGTTATTGCAACGTTATAAAGAACTTCAGGATATTATTGCCATCTTGGGGATGGAAGAATTGTCCGAAGAGGATAAATTGGCCGTAGGTAGGGCAAGACGTGTACAACGTTTCCTTTCCCAGCCATTCCACGTAGCGGAGCAATTTACAGGTATCCCAGGGGTATTGGTAGATATTAAGGAAACTATTAAAGGATTTAATATGATTATGGATGGCGAGTTGGATCATCTTCCAGAATCTGCTTTTAACCTTAAAGGTACCATAGAAGAGGCTATTGAAGCTGGAGAGAAAATGCTTGCTGAAGCGTAAATGAGTAGGCAGTAATCAGTTAACAATTGGCATGATACCATTGAATACTGAGTGCTGAATACTGAATACCGATAAAAATATGTATCTAGAAATTGTATCACCAGAGGCTACTTTGTTTGCCGGAGAAGTTACTGCAGTAACGGTTCCTGGAATTGATGGTGAATTTCAAATGTTGAACAACCACGCCCCTATCGTTTCCCTGCTACAAGAAGGAAAGGTAAGGATAAAGGGTAATGTAGTAATGGACGAAGTTTATGGGGACAAATTTTCCAAAGCTTCCAATGGCGACACCATCCTTGCAATTAGCAGTGGTACTGTTGAAATGAAGAACAATAAAGTAATAGTACTGGCAGATTAACATAGTTTAATGCCAAAAATAAATTAAGCAAAAGCTGTACGTTTCGTATGGCTTTTGTCGTTTTAAGGCCTATGGACAAGAGTAAGATCATAATTTCTGAGGGAGTAAGGCCCTTATGGCAGACCGTGATAGCTTCCGTTTTCTATACCTTGGCCATTATTTTGCTGGCCATGTTCTTTTTTGGGTACGAAATTGTCCCATCGGACGGAAGGCACGACAGCCGGAATTTTGGTGTACTTTATATTGCCACAGTTTGTATGGCCCAGGGAATTATATTTTCAAATATAAAGAGTATTTTCTTCGATCTTGAAAATCAGAAATACAAGGAAGAGTATCGTGTGGGACCTATAGGTCTGGGTAGATGGAAAACATTGCCCAAAATAATATATGTATCCGTTTTTAGACAATTAAAGGAAAATAAGTCTTATACCTATGAGGTAAATTTGTGGACAAAGGGCAACAGAAGCTTTACCATTTATGAGGGGCTGGATCTGGGAGCCACATTTGCTATGGGGAAAACTACGGCCAAGACCTTGAACGTTGAGTTGTTTGATGCAACAGTGCCCAATGATTTTAAGTGGGTAGATCTTTAGATTTCGGTATTTGCAACTTTTTTAGATTTGGGTTGTGTTGTGATTTCGAAGTTTTATTTCATCTATATCCTCCAATAAACTTGGAATTTTACAAGTGATAACTTTAGGTTTTTTGAAAAGCGTTAGGGACCGCGGCGGCATCCCCGCAGCAAGGCCAGGGATATAGCCAAGGGCCCGCCCGACGAAGGAGGGAACGCCCAAAAAATACATTAGGCAACGTTAGTTCGATTTATATTTAATGGTTAATGAGCTATTTATGATTATTTTTTTTGTCTAGCTTGCCTGTAAGTAGACAGGCGCATCCCAATGGTTATCGGGAGAGACCTCAATTAAAAATCGTCACAGTACAATAACCTCTCGACTCCGCCTGCCTTCTCTAGGAAGGCTCTCGAGGGGACAGTAGTATTTTTTTAATTTACACGAAATCAATGTCTTGTAATTATTTTTTATGTTGAATTCATCTTAGGCAGTGTTGTGTGGTTAATCAGTTTTTTTTCCGTGATGTATGGCAATTTCCTCATCACTAAGGCGGAGAAATTTTGCTGCATTGTTATAAAGAATGTCCCTTTTTTGTTGGATATCCAGAAAATCAGCTGTGTTGATAGCTTCTAGACCAACCTCTATAGTTTTGGGCCAATTCATTTGGTCCGACCCAAACATTACCCTTTTTCCAAATCCTGCATCAAAAATACGTCTAAGATATTCGTGAAAGGCTTTCCTGGGAATAGCGAAACAAATTACCCCTACATCAACATAAACCTGCGGATGGGTCCAAAGCACGGCCAAAAGATCATCTATCATAGGATACCCTGCATGCATTAAATAGATTCTTAGTTTTGGATGGCGCATTAGCAGTTCTTCTACCACTAAGGGACTGTGTAGTTTGGCCCTGTAATTCCCAACTCCCGGTAGGTAGGCCGCACCGGGAGGTCCGGTACCCAAATGTATTCCTATGGGAATGTCCAATTCTTCGGCAATTTTGGCATAAGGATCAAATCTTAGGTCACTGGGCGAAACACCGTTATATTGGATGGCTACTTCAGCAAATACCTTGTATTTTCCAGACGACAGGAATTCCCGTACTTTTTCTGGAGTCTTATCGGTCATAAAAAAATTGAAATGTAATGCTGGTATTATACGATCTCCACCAACGGACATATAATCATCTATCAAGGACCCGCTGGTTACTCCATAAATATTGTTTTTTTCTAAAATCTCCAAGGTATTGTCCATAACTTCTTTATCGGTTACGGGGCCCCACACTGCATTTTCGCATTTGGGATTTTTGAGATATTGATTGAAGCCCTCTGCCCAGGATTTTGCAGGGTCATGAACGGGCATTTCTTCCGGAGGCGCACAGATGGCAGTAGGCGGCGGTCCGTTAAGTGCAGCAGGGAGGGCATGCAAGTGCATATCTATTATAGGGAGTTTGTTCTGGGCAAAACCTGTAATTGCAAAAAGCACCACAGGTAAAAGAATCGTAATCCTCATTTCCAATTGCTTTAGAATTCAACACAACAATGGGGGTATAAAGGTAATTTATGCCGGTCGGGAAGAGGGTGTAGGATATACGAACCTAATTTTCAATAAGATACAACTTTTTTTCGATTTTGTTTTCTGATATCGCTTTTCAAGAAAATTATTTTTTAAGTTGGATGGTGCGTTGCGATTTTGAACTTTGAACGGCAGCCTCCAAGATTTCCATGGTAATCATATTGTTTTCCAAAGTATAGGGGTCGTACCTATCCAAGGTGGTTTCTCCTCTAATCACGGAAGCGAACAGGGCGAAGGGTTCGTCATAAGGGGCATCCCTTTCCCCTAGTTTAAAAGTTTCCTCATCATAACCACTGTATCCTTCCGAAATCCGTAATCGCAGGTCATGTCTGTTATCGGCATATATTGCTCCTTTTTCTCCATAGATCTCCATATCCTTACGGCCAATAGGCCAGTTCCATGAAGGCTCCAGAATAGCCATGGCACTATCATAGGTAAGTATTATGGTTGCATCATCGTCGACCTTGGGGTTGTTCTCTGGCTGTAGCTGTTGGGTTACTGCGGTAACCGAGTTGGGCCTTTTGCCTTGTTGTATCCAGGTCATAAGGTTGGCTCCGTAGCACCCAAAGTCCATAATGGCACCACCTCCATTGAGTTTGGGATCGGTCAGGAAATTTAAAAATTCGGGGCTCACCCCAATTTTTTTCGGCCCCTTGTGTCCGTCCCTTACAATAACCTTTCTAAGAGCGCCTATAGTGCCCTTATGGAGCAGTTCATAGGCCTTTACATTGGTGGGATACCAAGAGGTTTCATAATTGGTGAGAAGATGAATCTTATGTTTTTTGGCAAGGGCCTCCATCTTTTTGGCGTGATCCAAGCTAACGGCCAAGGGTTTTTCTACCATTACATGGATGCCTTTGGGAGCGCAGGCTTCCACAATGGCAAGGTGGTCGTAAATGTTACCAAAGCCGGCTACGGCCTCGGGCTTAACTGCAGCGATCATTTCCTCCATGGTATTAAATACCATTTCCATGGGAAAGCCGTGCTTTTCCGATAAACGCTGGGCCAGATTTCGATCGGTTTCTACAATACCTACCATAATGATATCCTCATTGGCTTCCCTATTTAATATCCAGCCAACATGCCCATGGGTAAGGCCAACCACTCCCAATTTTATTGGTTCTTTTTGGGCCAAAGCGCTCGTAAGCGTCAATAGAATGAAACAAAGGGATAGTGTAGCGTATTTTTTCATGTTTATAAATTACTTAAGGACCACAGTAAATGTGTTTACCGTGGTCCTTGAAAGATACTACATTTTTAAATGCAAAACATTTAACTAACCGGAGTTAACTGACCTATAATTACTTCCACTACGGCGCCTTCGGTAGCCTTTCTGTGTGCTGCTATATGTGCACTGTTGTTATGTTGTTGCCAATGGTCATAACTGTTCCAATTTTCATAGAAGAAAAAACGATCAGGGTTTTCATTGTCCTGGTGCAGATCATAGTTTAGGCAGCCTTCCTCCTTAAGGGTAGGAGGTATAAGTTTTAATAGGGCTTGCTTTACAAATTCGCGTTTTTCGGTTTTTGCCAAAATACTGGCGGTGATGGTCAATTGCTTGTTGCTCATTTTTAATGTGAATTTTATTCTTTAAATATATGGAACTTATGGGCCATTGGGAAAGCCATTCTATATTCTTTGCCATTTATCGTTGGAATTATGGACAAGACCTTTAGGCCATTACTTTCCATATTTCTTTGGGAAATAATATTTTTGCAAATAATCTAGCCTAAAATGCCCCTTTTGCATTATTTTTTGTAGCATTTAACTTCTGACCGGGCATTTCTCCCCTAATATTATGAAACTCCGTTTTTATTAATCCGGCTTCTTTAAGATACCAGTCCTTGGTTAGGTTTTTGGGGATATTATCTCCAGTTTCCGTCATCCACTCGCTTAAAATATTTCTCATGCTTTTTAGTGTTTCCGCGTACTCGGGTAGCGAGGCCACATTGAGCAATTGTAGGGGGTCCCTACTGTAATCATAAAGTTCTTCATGGGGTCTGGGTGCCATAAACACATCTGCCTGTATGGCAGAAAGTTGTCCTTGGTCTTTTAAGATTTCCAATTCCTTAAAGGACGGACTGCCCACGGCATCCAACGGTCCGTTTTGTGGTTGCATGGGTCTCGAATTTAATATATACATATAATTTTCGTTCCTGACCATACGCTCGTGAGCTTCATAGTCGTGCCAATTGTGCTCGGCAAAAAGATAATTGCGGAAAGGGAGGTCTGGTTCGGTTAGAAGTCGGTCGAAACTATGGCCCTGAAAATGGTCGGGGCTATCAATGCCCGCAAGTGTCAATATTGTGGGGGCGATATCCACGGCACTTATTAGGCTTTTACTCGAGGTATTTTTATTTTTTATTCCGTTGGGCCAATGCATAACAAAGGGAGTCTTCATACCACGGTCATTGACCCTTGTCTTACTGTGGGGAAATGGCCGTCCATTATCGGACATAATAATTATTAAGGTATTGTCCAGCTCCTTTTGTGATTTCAGTTCCTTGACCACCTCTCCAATATAGAAATCGAACCTTGAAATTTCGTCATAGTATTTGGCCAAATCGGCTTTTGTTTCGTCTCCATTGGATAAATAGAATGGGGGTTCCAATTGGTTGGGTTGGTGTGTTCCCGAAAATTTGTTGGGTCCCCAATCCCGGTGGGCATCATAGGATGCGAACCACATAAAAAAGGGTTTGGTTTTTGGTCTTTTCTTAAGGGAGTTTAGCCAACTTTCTTCACCCCCATCCCCATTCTCATTGCGATGCTCAAACATCATATCAAATCCACGTCTGGCATAAGGGCCCATATGAAACTTCCCGGCCATGACCGAATAATAGTTGTTGTTCCTCAATAACTCAGGAAAGGATACCATGTTTAAGGGAGGCGTGGTATGTAATTCGGCAGCTCCGGTATTATGTGGGTATCTCCCTGTAATTATGGAATTTCTGCTGGGGCTACATGAGCTTGCCGTTAAATAGAAATTATCAAACTTTAATCCGTTTTTTGCAAGTTGGTCAATGTTCGGGGTTTTAACCTGTGTGTTCCCGTAACAACCAAGGTCGTCCCAGCTAACATCATCAGCTATAAAAACTATGATGTTCAGTTTTTCTTTTTGTGCATAGGCTGTACTGCTAACGGATAGAAATAAGAGAAAAGGAATAAAAAAATGGTTCATATTTTTTTAGGTTGACATAAACATATTATTGGCAGGTATTCAATAATTATTATAGGTAGGAGACTTAAAAATATATAAAAACTATTAAGTAAGGAAAATCCTTTTTTGCCTTTGGGTTGTCGTATTTCCCTTATGCGTTATTGTTGGGCCATTAAATGGGATTTTTTAAGTGTTCCCATTAGGCGTGTGCCAAGGTTATCGATGTTCATACTGTTTTTATCTGCGGCTGAAATATTGGAGAGAATAATTACGCCATTTTTGTTCGCTATATCAAGAACCATATGGGATCTATAGCCCCCAGTTCCACCGCTATGCATAATCCAGTCCTCCTCTATTTTCTTTTGAATGAACCAGCCCAATCCAATATCGGCTTTATTGGCCTGTAGGTTAAAGGTAGGTTCTCTGGTCAATGCCAATACTTGGTTGGAATCATTGAATTGCGCTTGCGCAAATTTTGACAAGTCGGTAACCGAAGATACAATCCCGCCAGCACCCATTAGAACATTTAAATCCCAGTTGGGAGTTTCTTTGCCATTTACATCCAGGCCATTGATCAGTTGGGCCTTAATAAGGTTTCTATTTGTTGTAGTATGGCCCATATTGTACTTACTACATATTTTGGACTGGAGTAGGTTTTCATAGGAGGTACTATCTATTTCACTCAAAATAAAACCCAACAATCCTACGCCCAGGTTGGAATATTCCGATTTCTCCCCTGGATTTTGGCTGAGTTGTAGCTCTTGGGTCAAATATTGTTTCAATTTTAGATCATCGTAGTCCTTATATGGATTCTCCAGGTCCACCGAATCCAATAGAAGGTTGGTAGGCAGTCTTGGAAGTCCTGAGGTATGATTGGACAACTGTTTAAAGGTTATTTCTACACCATCTTTTAAAGGCCATTCCAAATAATCGTTGATATTGTCATCCAGGCCAAGTTGATTGTTTACCACCATATCCGCCAATAAGGTAGCTGTAAATACCTTGGAAATAGAGCCAATTTCAAAAACCCCATCATGATTATTAATAGTAAATATAGTGTCGTTCTCACGCTTTACACCATAGAATTTAGTAGTCCCGTCCTTTATGATGGCTAAGGACAACTGGGTATTGTTTGGGAAGTCTTTGGTCTCCGCAAAAATATTTTGGGACTGGACTTCCGTGATGTTTGGAGCGTAATCTTTTTGACCGTTAAAAGCTACTTTGGCTTTGTTGCACCCACTAATTAGTAATAGCAATACAATGGGAAGATATTTTTTCATGGGTATTATGATCAATTATATTTATTTTAATCAGAGGCCAAGACTCTAAAGTGTAAGGCACTATTCAATTTTTTTTAAAGTGGTGAAATAGACCCAGAGGATAAAAATTATCTGTAGTGGCACTCGGAACCACAAATAATCAATGCCGCTACCATTCAGTTCCCCGGTCTGATAATTTATATTTTCCACGGCCGCTTTAATATTGGCCGGAAGTATGAGGATAAAAAATAGCATTAGCAACCATGCCGTAGGGGTCGTCAATCTTGGAATAAGCAATCCAATGGCAAATAGAATTTCCATGACTCCAGTAAAATAGACCATTTCCTTTTTTAGGGGGATAAATTCTGGCATCATGGCGGCCATCCCTTCGGTAAACATAAAATGTCCCAAAGAGGTAAAAAGCAACATAGCGGCCATGGCGATTTGTCCGGCCAATTGCCATTTTATTTGCTTCCGCCTAAAATATAAAACGAGCAAGACTATTAAAAACGAGGCTAGCAGGACTATTAGAGGTTTCATTTTTATGGGATGGTGTTGGTGGTAAAGTTTAAGTCCATTGCCTACATATTAGAATTGACCATTGGCTAAATTAAACATGTTGGTCTATCAAAATCTGGTTGCCATCGGGATCCGTCAGCATAATACTTGCCGGTCCGGTCGATTTTTCATCTGCCTCCTGCTCCAATTTTAGATTTTTGCTTTTTAGATGGGCCTGAATTTTTCTAACATCGTCAAAAGAGGGTAGAGCTGTGGCGTTCTCGTCCCAGCCTGGATTAAAGGTAAGGATGTTGTTAGGAAACATGCCTTGAAATAGCCCCACCAAGGCATTTCCATTTTTCATGATCAGATAATTCATGGTGATATCCCCTGCGAAAACGGAGAATCCGAGTTTTTCATAAAATGCTTTGGAATTGTTAATATTTTTAACATTAAGACTAATTGAAAAGGCACCTAGTTTCAATTTTTTTTAGTTTTTATGGATAATATCTTCTTCAATAAAAGGCTTGGGGACGGCCTATAGGGGAGTGGCTATACCACTAATATAGGCAATAAATGGGATTTATGGTATGCCTACTCGCCCTAAGGAGATTGGAGGCTCTCAAGAGCTTGTTAAATGGCTGTCCCCTCAAATTATTATGAGGATATTTAACATCTTGCAATTTTTTTTAACATAAAATTGTGGTATCTTAACAAAAGTTTAATATTAATTAATATATTTGCTAAGTAAGTGTTTTTTTTACAGTTATTATTTATTGATTTAAAATCCAGGTTGAAGTGGCATGGCTTTGATTTTAATATTCATTTTTGGAATAATAGGATTTCCACAGACATTTAACGTATAGTACCTCGCTTTAGAGGGTGTAATGACAATTTGTTTTGGGAGCTTTTATGCGCCAATTTGAAATAATTAATAATGATAATTTTATTAAACCGCTTGTAACTAACTAACTAACAAAACAATTAACATTATGGAGAAAAAAACCTGGTTTTCTGTTCAAACAGAAATCATTCAAAGAGGGAAGCTCAAAGGAAAGCTTTTGGTTTTGATGTTTGCCATGGCGCTGAGCAGTGTGCAGGCATTTGCAAATTTTAGGACCGAGGAGCCAATTAATTTGGCTGAGGTACAACAAACTATTTCAGGGGTAGTATCCGATGCTAACGGACCATTGCCTGGGGCCAGTGTTGTGGTAAAAGGTACCACCAATGGTACCCAAACCGATTTTGATGGGAACTATACCCTCTCGGGTGTTGCCAACAATGCGGTGTTGATATTTAGCTATATTGGTTTTAAAACCCAGGAAGTAGCTGTTAATGGTCAATCTACAATAAGTGTTACCTTGGAAGAGGATGCAAGTCAGTTGGAGGAAGTAGTAGTAGTTGGTTACGGCACCCAGAAAAAGTCAACTTTAACTGGATCTGTAGCTACGGTAGGTGGGGAAGCACTGGAAAAATCTTCATCCCCCAACTTGGGAACGGCACTTGCGGGTAAGGTTGCCGGGCTGTACATTGATACTGGTAACGCTGCTCCGGGAGCGGAAAATACGGGGATTAGGGTGCGTGGTACCAATACCTTTAACAACTCTTCGGCCTTGGTGGTTATTGATGGTATCCCAGATAGGGCAGGAGGTATTACTAGGATCAACCCTGCCGATATAGAAAGCATCTCGGTACTTAAGGATGCCTCTGCGGCCATTTATGGAGCAAGGGCTGCGAATGGGGTAATCTTGGTAACTACCAAACGCGGTAAAGTGGGTGCGCCTGAGGTAAAAATTACCACTAATTATGGTCTGCAAAGTTTCACTACAACCCCTGATATGTTAACGGGTGCAGAATATATGGATTTGGTAAACGTACTTAATGTGTATAAATTACCCGTAGGGGAATGGAATGCTGCCCATGCCGGCAGAGGTGCACCATACGTAAGATCTGACAATGGTGAGACCGTGAATCCAACCTTTACCAACGATCGAATTCAACAGACGGCCGCAGGAAACGACCCATGGTTGTATCCAGATACCGATTGGATGAAGGAGGTAACTACAAGGGGAGCGCCTATTCAGCGTCAGAACCTACAGGTTTCCGGAGGTACGGAGCACGTTAAATATCTTGCCTCCTTAGGCCACTTGAGACAGGATGTAAACTTTAAAAATGCCCCAAAAGGGTATACACAGTACGATCTTAGGTTGAATCTAGATGCAAAGATCAATGATCATTTAAGTATGAATGTTGGACTTTATTCCCGTCAGGAGGAGAATTATACAGCTACCAATTCACCAGGGAATGTTTTCAACGATTTGGTAAGACAATATCCTTGGTTCCCGGCTTTCTGGCCTTCCGGTGAATATGGGCCTGATATTGAAAACGGTAACAACCCGGCTATAAGGGTTACGGATGGTCCTGGATATACAGATAGAAGCACCAACTATGTTCAAAGTAATATGGGAATAACTTTTGAAGTTCCTGGAGTGGAAGGCCTGCAGTTAATGAGTACCATTTCTTATGATAAAATGAATTATGATTACAAGAACTGGAATCGTCCATGGACGCTTTATACCTGGGATGGGGTAAATAGAAACTCCTCTGGTTTGACCGCCGCCCAGCGTGGTCCAGGTGATCCAAGTTTAAACCAACAGCATACTACTTTAACGGATTTTACGGCATCATTGAATGCCTCTTATGAGAAGGATTTTGGTAATCATTATCTTAAACTGCTGGGGGGTGTTACCCGTGAGGAATCCGAGCAGAGTTTCTTTGGAGCCTTCAGAAGGTTTTTCCTTTCCAGTGATTTGGCACAATTGGACTTAGGCGGTAATGAGGGGCAAAATAGCTTTGGAAATGGTTATGAGACCGCCCGTTTAAACTATTATGGCCGTCTAAATTATACCTACAAGAACAAGTATTTAGTTGAAGGTTTGTTTAGGTATGATGGTTCTTACCTATTCCCTGAAAATAATAGGTTTGGATTCTTTCCAGGAGTATCTGTAGGTTGGGTTGTTTCCGAAGAATCCTTCATTAAAAAGGCATTGCCTTTTATTGATTACTTAAAGCTAAGAGGTTCTTATGGAGAGTTGGGTAATGATAATGTGGAGCCTTTTCAGTATCTTGCAACCTATGAATTGTCTGCTACAGGTTTAGGTCCTGTTTATACTACGGCATATGAGAGCAAAGTGGCAAATCCCGATATTTCTTGGGAAACGGCCGTCTCACAAAACGCTGGTATCGATTTGAGAACCTGGAACAACAAATTAACACTTGGTTTTGATATCTACAAAAACTCAAGGACTGATATTTTAACCACCCCTTTAAAAACATTGCCGGAATATAGTGGTATTGCCGCACCGGCCGTAAACATAGGGGAGTTTGAAAACACTGGTTACGAGATTACCATGGGGCTTAACGGGGCAAATGATTCTGGGTTTAGTTATAATTTAACGTTTAACTTTAGTGATTCCAACAACAAGTTAGTATTCTTTGATGAGCCCGATTTAGCTGACAGGCCTTGGCAGCGTGAAACTGGCGGGGAGATTGGAAGACCTCTTCTTTATAAATTTGACGGGGTTTTTCGTACCCAGGCTGAAATTGATGCCGAAACCTTGGATTACAGTGGGGTAACTCCGCTGTTAAAGCCAGGTGATGCTAGAGTTCGGGATATTAGCGGTGATGGAAAGATAGGACCGGAGGACAAGACCCGAGTTGGGGGTAGTGCCTTTGCGGATACCCAATTTGGATGGAATACGGCGATTAATTATAAGAACTTGGACTTTAATATGTATTGGACAGGTTCGGCCGGTGGATACAATACGTACGAGTGGAGTTTTATGTCCGGTACCCTAGCCAATGTTCAACGGGATGTTCGTGATCGTGCCTGGTCCTTGGATAATCCAGATGCCTATGGTCCTAGACTGGCGGATCGTGGTGATCAATGGTATTCTGGACAAACTGATGCCTATCTTATAACCAGGGATTTTTTCCGGTTAAAAACCTTGGAATTTGGCTATAGTATAGATGAGGATTTAATTAAACAATTTGGAATTAAAAGTTTGCGTATTTCAGTGTCGGGTACTAACTTGATTACGATTACCGACTTCCCCTTTGATCCAGAGGTAACCCAGGGTGGTGTTGACGTAGGTAATACTAGGAATGCTAGTGGAGGAGCGGTCAATAATGGTGGTGCATACCCCATGTTGAAAACAATAATGACCGGATTGCAAATAACGTTTTAAAAAAATATAAAGATGAAGAAGAATGTTTTAAAAATTACAGCCTTATTGGCCTTCGGATTTCTTTTTGTGGGATGTAACGAGGATTTTCTGGAAACTACCCCGCTGAGTGAAGTTGCGGATACAAGTGTATGGTCCGATCCTAAATTAGCGGAGGCCGCGGTCCTGGATCTGTACCAAGGAACATGGGCAGGAACCCTTACCCGTGAGGAGACTACGGATGCCTTTACGGATCAGGCCGTTTTTACACACCCAGGTAGGGGAGTGGATGGTTATACGGAAGGTAAAATGAACCCAGCGGGTAACTTTATGGACATGCAATGGTTCAGTTGGCCACAATTGTATCCCTTTATAAGAAGTGCCAATAATGCTATCCAAAAACTTACCCTTAATGAGGCAGGGATGGAAGCCGCGTTGGTAAATAGATTGCTTGGTGAAGCTTATTTTATGAGAGGCTACTTTTATACCCAATTAATGAGACAGTTCGGTGGCGTGGTTTTAACTTTGGAGCCTTTGACCTTGGAAAGCGAATCCAACAACCCTAGGGCTACCTTTGCGGAAACCGTGAACCAAATTTTATCGGATTTGGACCGGGCTATAGATTTATTGGAAGAGGCACCTAGAGATCCTGCAAGGGCAGATAAGATTACTGCTTTGGCTATGAAGTCCAGAGTACTGACCCATGTAGCAAGTGATTTGTACGAGCCTTCCAAAAACTCTGGGGTTTCTACCATTGCTTCCTATAGCAATCCTGAATTGATCGGATGGACTAGTGGTTCCCAATTGCAACGGTGGGAAGCTGCTAAAGTGGCTTCCAAGGCCTTATTGGATGCCACAATAGGATATAAATTGGATTATACTTCTCCAGCCTCACAGGAAGAGGCCATTCAAAATTATGAGGATATTTGGCTTCAGGGAGATGAGAATCAAGATTTTATTTGGGGAAGATTGGTTGAGGAATTTGGATTTGGTTCCAGGACCTATCCAGGAGGGGACGGATGGTCCCAAGGACCTGGAATGGTGGCCTTGTACCATGGACCTAACGGTTATCACGAATGGGCAGGAACTACACCTACAGAAGCCTTGGTTTCCAAATACGATTTTGCCGATGGCACTAAGTTTGATTGGGACAATCCTGCACATGCCGCAGCGCCTTATGACAATCGTGAAGCACGTTTCTATTCCACCTTCCTTTATGATGGTGGTGGCTGGAAGCAAAGAACTGATGACGTAGTTAGATTTGATAAATTTAATGAACTCCAGACCGGTTATTATACCTTGTCCGATGGTACCATTATAAATGGTGTTGATACCCGTCAAGGTCCTATAGAGGATTGGAACGGTTCCCGAACTGGGTATTATTTCAGGAAATTTTCTGACCCTAGAACACCTGCTTCATGGCCGAACGACCTTCAAAAAGTAGATGCGCCATATATTAGATATACCGAGGTATTACTGAATTATGTGGAGGCCAATATCAATCTGGGGGAAGAAGGGGAAGCCATAACTTGGTTGAACAAACTCCGATTTAGAAATGGCTTACCAGCGGTGACGGCATCAGGTTCGGCATTATTGGAACTCTATAAAAGGGAACGGGATAAGGAATTAGTAAATGAGGATGCAAGGCTCTTTGACATGAAACGATGGTTGGAAGGTCCACAATCCCTTAATAAACAGGTACAGCAAATATTGATTCAGGCCACTCAAAAGCCGGGAACCACTGTAACGGATTACAGAAAGGATACGTCCTTATTTAATTATGTCTACAGGCCCACAAACATTGTTTTTGAAAATAGAATTTGGCGGGATCACGTTTATTTTATGCCTATTAAACAGGAAGAGATCGATAAGGATCCTTCAATAATCCAGAATCCGGGTTATTAGTAACAATAAATATTAATTAACAATTATATTGAATAACCCTTAGCACTTATGTGCGGGGTTATTCTTATTTTAGGAGTATTATGTCAATTCAGATTTATGATGAAGAAATTTATTTATTTTATTTTTTTGGCACTGTTGGTAGTATCCTGTGAACCAAAGTCAACACAATTGTTTTCCAAATTGGACGCTGCCAAGACCGGTGTAGATTTTAAAAATAAACTTACAGAAACCCATAAGTATAACTATTTTACCTACCCTTACATGTATCTCGGGGGAGGCGTTTCAGTGGGTGATGTAAATAATGATGGACTAGAGGATATCTTTTTCACAGGTAATATGGTAGCCAATAAGCTGTATTTGAACAAGGGAAATCTTGAGTTTGAGGATATTTCTGAAAGTGCTGGAATAACGGGTGACGAACGTTGGTATTCCGGAACCACTTTTGTAGATATCAATCAGGATGGGTATTTGGATATCTATTGCTCTGTAGGCGGAAAAAATGGCCCTAATAATAATGTGCTGTACATTAATAATCAAGATAACACCTTTATCGAAAAGGCAGCGGAATACGGAATTGACTGTGATGGGATTAGTATGCAGTCTACCTTTTTTGACTATGACAAGGACGGAGATCTGGATTTATACGTCATTAATTATCCTCCTACAAGCTTTACAGCTCCGGTGGAATATTATCAATATATGCTGGACAATCATGAAATAAAGGATTCCGACAGACTATATCGCAATGACAATGGCAAGTTTACAGATGTTACCGTGGAAGCGGGATTAAGTTCCTTTGGGCTTAGTTTGGGTGTTGTGGCATCGGATGTTAACAATGACGGCTATACGGATATCTTTGTATCCAACGATTTCAATGCCCCCGATTTTTTGTTTATCAATAACCAGGACGGAACTTTTACCAATCAGATCAATACCAGTTTACAACAAATCTCCTTCTTTGGAATGGGTGCTGATATTGCAGATTTCAATAACGATGGATTCATGGACATTTTTCAATTGGATATGTCCGCCGAAGACAACTTTAGATCTAAGGCCAATATGTCTTCCATGGACCCTGCAGCTTTTTATAAATCTGTTAATGTTGGTCTTCACCACCAATACATGCAGAATTCCCTGCAAATGAATAATGGAAATAGTGCTGGTGAGCTACCCTTGTTCAGTAATGTGGCCAGAATGGCCGGGGTTTCCTCTACCGATTGGAGTTGGGGCGGACTTATGGCCGATTTTGATAATGATGGATGGAAGGATCTATTTGTTACCAATGGCATCCGTAGGGATGTAAATAACAAGGATTTTTATGCCAAGCATAGGGAGTTCTTTAATAAAATGGAGAAGGATCCCAACTACAAGAACAAAGAGGAGGAAGTGGGGCTTTTGAAATATTTGGAAGAGTTGCCCTCCGAAAAATTGAGCAATTATATATTCCACAATAATAAGGACTTAACTTTTACCAAGAAGACGGAAGAATGGGGTTTTCAGGAAAAAACTTTTTCCAATGGGGTGGCCTATTCTGATCTGGACAATGATGGGGATTTGGACTTGGTTATCAACAATTTGGAAGATACTGCCAGTATTTACCGCAATAATTCCTCTGGCAGCAATCAATTGACCTTGGATCTAAAAGGTCAGGGGAAGGTGCTGCCCAATGGAAGCAAGGTCTCCGTATATACAACTGATGGTCTGCAGGTTCAAGAGCACAATACAGTACGCGGGTATCTGTCATCCGTAACGCCTTTACTTCATTTTGGATTGGGGCAAGTTAAGCAGGTAGATAGTATAGTGGTTGCTTGGCCAAATGGGACAACGACCAAACTTGATCAAGTCAAGGCCAATCAAAGGCTTGCCATTAGGTATGGGGAATCTGGGGTTGCCTCTTCCCAGAAAATAAAGGCGGAGGGCTCAACGCAGTTTGAAACATTGGATACGCCGAATATTTTTAAACATACCGAAAACATTTTCAATGATTTTGAAGTAGAAGTACTGTTACCACACAAAAATTCTACCTTGGGTCCTTCACTGGCTACTGGGGATTTAAATGGGGACGGATTGGACGATTATATTGTTGGAGGAGCTGTAGGTCAGCCTGTATCTGTTTTCATACAGGATACCATGGGTGATTTTTCTGAATTGGTTATTCCAGATCTGGCTGGTGATAAGTACTATGAGGATCTTGGAATTGTAATTTTTGATGCTGACAATGATGGGGACAATGATTTTTATATTGCCAGCGGAGGCAATGAATTTAAACCCAATTCCTTGGGCTATGAAGATCGCTTTTATGAGAATTTGGGCAATGGTAAATTTCAGCGCAACAAGCAGGCCATTCCGGATACCAAAATTAGTGGGCTCAATGTTTCTGTATCCGATTATGATAAGGATGGGGATTTGGACTTGTTTGTAGGTGGAAGATTGGTTCCCAAGAAATATCCATACCCGGCAGACTCCTATATTTTGGAAAATGTAAGTACCCCAGAAGGGGTGAAATTTGTGGATGCTACCCAAAAAGTACTTCCAGGGTTGAAGTCCTTGGGACTGGTAACCTCTTCAAGCTGGATAGATTTTGACAATGACGGATGGGAAGACTTGGTAATCGTTGGGGAATGGATGCCCATCAAATTCTATAGGAATGTAAAAGGTGTTTTTGAAGATGTATCCGATCAACTGGTTCAAGGCAATACTTCGGGCTGGTGGTTCTCGGTAGAAAAAGGGGATTTTGACAATGATGGGGATTTGGACTTGGTAGTAGGGAATTTGGGTAAAAACTATAAATATCAGGCCAGTTCCAAGTCGCCCTTTAAAGTGTATTTAAATGATTTTGACAGCAATGAAACTTCGGACATAGTACTGAGCTATAAGAAAGGGGAAACGGAATTCCCTGTACGGGGAAGACAATGTTCTTCAGAACAAATGCCAGCAATAAAGGTGAAGTTCCAGGATTATAACTCGTTTGCAAGCGCTACCTTAAATCAGATTTACACGGACAAATTATTGGAGGAGTCCTTGAGCTATGAGATTACTTCCTTTGCCAGTATTTATCTGGAGAACAATAATGGGGTGTTTACCGCAAGGCCATTGCCCCAATTGGCGCAGATTTCAAGTATCAACAAATTTGTGGTAGACGATTTCAACAAGGACGGAAACTTGGATGTGGTCTTGGCAGGTAATTTGTATAATGCCGAGGTGGAAACGCCCAGGGGAGATGCTAGTTTTGGACTCTACCTTCAAGGGGATGGCAGTGGAAATTTTATGGCCAAGACCATGATGGAGTCCGGCCTTAAAATAGTAGGTGATGTAAGGGGAATGGAACTCCTTACCGTAAATGGACAAAAGCATTTGCTGGTGGCCAAAAATGATGATTTCCTGCAAATGATCAAGGTGAATTAGTCAAATGATATTATCGATAGGCCCAACACTAAAATGTTGGGTCTATTTCAATATAGAAAAGTAAAGGGCAGGGGTTTTATATGGCTATAATCAATAGAAAGTTCTTTAGGAATTCCATAATGGTTATTATGCTGTTGGGGCTAACTACTTTGGTGTTCCATTGTAAAAATGGAACAAAGGAATCGGAATATTTCAATCCCCAAGTCCTGGCAACCCATGGAAACGGGGAACATTTTGTAGGTTCCAAAACCTGTATGGAGTGCCATGCGGACATTTATAACGCTCATTTGAATACGGCACATTTTAATAGTGGGGCCATAGCGGATTCATCCAATATTAAGGGAAGTTTCAAGGAGGGTACAAATATTTTGGACCTAAAGGCGGTGGAGTTTCAAATGTTGAAGAATGGGGAATATTTTTATCAACATACCAAGATAAAGAATAGGAGCACCGAAATTGCGCCTTCAAAATTCGATATTGTTATTGGATCCGGAGTTAGGGGGCAGTCGTACCTCACCTGGGATAATGACGAATTATATCAATTGCAAGCTTCCTATTATACTCCTACGGACAGTTGGGTTAACAGTCCGGGATATCCTACCTATTACGATGAGCCAAGACCCATAAGGGATGCCTGTCTTAAATGCCATATCACCTTTGCTAAAAGTGTAGAACCGTCACCCAAAGGAAATCGGTTTGACAAATCTCAAATGATTTACGGGATAGATTGTGAGCGTTGCCACGGCCCGTCTGCCAAGCATGTAATATTTCACAGGGAGAATCCCGAGGCAATGGAGGCCAAATTTACCCTAAAAATAGAGGATCTAAACCGCCAACAGCGCTTGGATCTATGTGCCCAATGCCATTCAGGACCAAGAAGCATTGTCTTGAAAGGAAATTCTTTTTCTTATTTTCCGGGGGAGGACCTGAACCAATATACCAAAAATGTGGACAACAGTAACCCAGATCAAAAGTTGGACGTTCATGGCAATCAATACGGCCTTCTAACCATTAGTGAATGTTTTAAACAAACGGCAACTATGGATTGCAGCACCTGCCACGACCCCCATAGGAAAGAAAGGGGGAATACCGATTATTTTAATAGTAAATGTATAAGCTGCCATACAGAAGGGGAAACGGTCTGTTCCAATACAGTGATGGATAAGCATATAAAGGCCAATAATTGTATTACCTGCCATATGCCCACCACCCCTTCCCAGGCCATGATGGTGCAGTTGGACCGAGATAGTTTGGAAACCTCCTTTAATATCAGGACCCATTTAATAGCTATCTATAACAAAGATATGTGGCGGGATTAGGGACTGGGTTAACTATAATGGGTTCCTAAATATGTTAAAAAAAGGGCTCGGTCAACCAATTATATACAAGATATCATTGACTTCGAGACCAAGACTCCCATTTTATCCCAATAGGAGTTTGTGCAAACCTTTGCATAATTAATACAGACCTATCTTTATATTTATATTATATTTAAATATCTATTACTATATTTATCAATACTATATTGCCTTTTGTTATAAAAGGCCCAATTCTATTTTAGGCTTTAATTGTTCCACCTCCAAGGCGGTCCCATTATAAACGCAAAATTGAAGACAAGGGTCTTTTACAATCAAAATCCCCCAAATGCAATTAGTATAAAAAAAATAAACCATGAATAACTTAACCAAAACTACAGTTTTTATTATTCTATTTTTTCTGTTTAATACTTTAAGCGCAAATGAAACCCCTGTAGATTCCGTAGACTCCTATTTAAATGCAGTACATAGTCTTGTAAAAAATAAGGATAGCTACAAGGAGGATTTTTTAGATATTGAGTTTTTGCTCGACAAAAATGAATATGCCCAAGGCAAGGAAAAAGTGTTAACCTTACTAAGCTTATACACTGCCTACATTTATAAATCTGCCGAAATGGCCAACAAATATAACGATCAGGCCATGGTCCTGTCGGAGAAATTGGCATATAAGGAAGGAGTACTCAAGGCGAACTACAACAGGGCCTATTTCTTGTTTGTCCTAGGTGATTTTGAGGAGTCCATGAAAATGGTCCTTGAAACTCAAAAAGTAGTTGGCGCTGCAACATACCCAGAAATCTATGCTGATATTATGACTCTAAAGTCATACATCTATTCGGAGCGAGGGGAGTATGACAGAGCATTGGAAACGGGTCTTAGACTATTGGATAGCGCAGAAAAAAGCAAAAACGATTATCTTTTGATGAAGGCCAATTCCGCTTTATCCCATTATTACCTCAGAATAGAGAACTATTCAAAATCCCTAAGTTATTGCTTAAAAGGACTACACTACATCCTTAAACTCAAAAAAACGCAATATATCTACCCCAAAATAGATGAAATTGCCCGTATGACGGCGAAATTGAACGACCCTAAGGGAGCCCTGAAAATTTATGCATTTTTCCTGGAAATAGAAAAAAAACTCCCTCCTGCCGGGAGCTACATATTGGCATCCGTACACAGCAATATGGCCAATATTTACATGTCCATAGGGGAACACGAAAAGGCATTGACCCACATTTCAAAGGCCTTGGAAATTAATTTTGAAAATAATTACCTTTTTAGGATACCACGGGCACTTACCGTACAGGCGGAATTATATTTGCAGGCCAAAGACACTGCCCAGGCGATATCCAATTATGAAAAAAGCATTGAAGCTGCCGAAAACATTGATGCTTTTGATGTAGTAAAACGAAATAGTTATGTTTTGGGCCAACTGTATGAAAAAACCAATCAAATCTCGAAGTCCAATGATTATAAATCCCTATATAAGGCCATAAACGATTCATTGTTTACCAATGAAAAGGAACAAAAGATCATTATTCTGGAGACTAAAAGAAAAATAAAGGAGGTATTGCAGAATAAAAAAATATTGGAATTGGAAAATCAAGCCCAGAGGGCAAAGTTCCGGGCCATTATCATTGTACTCATTTTACTTTTTATTATTAGTACTATTTCCATTTATTCTTACCTTAAAGTAAGGAAGAAAAATAGACTACTATTGCTAAGAACTATAGATCTGGCGGAAATACAGCTAAGAATGAGCGAAAAAATAAGTGGGTTCCAAAATATGGAAACCCAATGGTCCGTTGAAAGAAAAAGTGCGGATATCCCTAAAACACAACCTAGAATAGATAAGGATATTAAGAATATTATTCTGACCAAATTGGATAAATTGGAAAAGGAAAGTTTTTTCTTAGATCCAAATTGTAATTTACATCAACTTTCGGAACAACTAAAAACCAATCCCAAATACCTATCCCAGGTCATAAATCAAGAAAAAAAATCAAATTTCAATAACTATATCAACGAACTAAGAATAAACTATTTACTCCCAAAATTACTAAAGGATATAGAGTTCAGAAACAGCAAATTAAGTTATATTGCCTTTTCCCTAGGATACAACAACTTGAACACCTTTAATGCCGCTTTTAAAAAGCGATTGGGTATTCTTCCTTCCAACTTTATCAATGAACTTAATAACGCTTTTGAAATTAAAAGCAAATCTCCGAAACTACCTTCTTATAAACTAAAAAAGATAGGGTAGCACGTTATCTTGTGCATTTTAGTGTTAGCTGTTGGTCCTACGACCAATGGTGGATATATTAATACTTTGCGCTCAGGCCAGATATTACTGCCTTTTAATAATGGACCCATTTGGCAAAAAGAATCTAGTATCATAATATGATCATATATAAGGTGCAAAGAGACTAGAACACAATGAGCTGTAGACAATATTTAAGCCAATATAGGGCCTTTGTTTATTAGCCATGCCCACAGTATATTTTTCCAAATCTTAAGCAAAACAAAAAGGCAGTATCCGTGAGGATACTGCCTTTTAAAATTACAAAAACTAATTAACTCAAACAAAATTGTCAAACCATATAGCCATAGGGTTTATTAATTATAACCAGGGTTCTGTGGTGTTAAATTTGGATTGTTGATCATTTCCTGTTCAGGAAGAGGGAACAACAAATGTTTCTCCTGCAGCGTCTGATCCGAACTAAGGTTAACATGTCCTACAAAATCATCAAAAGTACCGGTTTCACTGTTCAACACTTTTCTAAGGCGCACCATATCGAACCATGTAATCTGCTCATAGCACAGCTCATGCCATCTTTCCTTCCATACGGCCTCCCTTAAGGAAGCTTGGGTGAAAGCTCCTAGAAGAGGGGTTGTCAACTCGGCACGATCCCTTATCCTAGTCAAGGCATCAACCGCATCCTGATTGGGACCTGTTGCCTCATTGGAAGCCTCCGCATAGATCAATAGCACCTCGGCAAAGCGAATTATCGGCATATTCAGGTTGTCCTTTGCAGTACCCGGAACACCAAAGGTTCCGTTGGCAGTAACGTTGAAGTGCTTGAATATATAAGGGGCACCCAAATCAAAAAGTTCACCACTACCATTGGTATAGTAACTGCTGTAAAACCAGCCTTCACGGTCGACTGTCCTTAGATCACCGGCCTCATAGGAGTTATAAAACTCAATTTCGGGTACGGTACTTCCCGTTCCGGATGGTCCTCTATAGGTTACTGGTTGGAAATTAGGGAACATATTGCCCATAGGGTTTCCTGCCACCTCATCATTGTATTGTAGGCTGAAAACATGTTCAACCATGTTCTCCAAATTTTCATCGTGAACCTCGCCGTAGGTATCAAAAAGACCTAATGTTCCAGCATTGTCGATTACCTCTTTGGCCTTACTGGCGGCATCGGCATAGCGGGCCGTTTCATTTAACGGACTTCCCGCCATGGTAAGATACACCTTGGCCAATAAAGATTTTACCGCAGCTTGGGATACCCTGCCACTGTCATCAGTCCATGATAATCCTGCACCTTCAGCAGCCAACAGATCGGCCACAATTTGATCGTAGACCGCACTCTGTGGACTACGGGTAGGATTAAAATCTTCAGACGTTGCGCTCTGCGGCAAGGTAATTAGAGGAACATCACCCCAAAGTCTAACTGCATAAAAATAACCCCAGGCCCTAAAAAATCGTGCCTCTCCCAAGACCTTGTTCTTTTGCGCCTCATCCATATCAATACCGGGGACATTTTCTAGTACCAAATTGGCATTGGCAATAAGTTTGTAAACTCCTCTCCACCAATTCCTGATATGTAATGTATTTGCATCGTAGGAAAGGGAATACAAGTTGTTCAAATCTGAGTTCTGGGCCGTCTGCGTGGTAGACGTACCTGTAACCGCTTCCAATAATTGCCAGTTAGACGAGAAGATTCCCGCACCATCACCCACAAACCTAGCATCCGCATATACAGCAGCAATAGCCGATTCGGCATGTTTGGCCGTAGTGTAAAAACTGTCCGGCGTTAGATTTGATGGATCGGATTCATCCAAAAAATCGGAACAACCCACTGTTGTAAGCAACATTAGCGAACAGAGGTAAAACTTTCCAATGTGTTTTGTTATATCAAATTTCATAATATCTTATTTTAAATTTTATTAATTACAGACCGACTTGCAGACCAATAACGAATGTTGTCGATTTGGGATATTCATGCCACTTCATTCCTTGAGAGAAGACATTGTTGCCCTCACCACCACGAATAGGGGTTACCTCGGGATCTCCAAGTAGTTCATCATTCACCAACAAAAAGAAATTTTGTGCCGAAGCATACAGTCTCAATTTATTCAAATGCATACTCTCAACCAAATTTTGATCAAAAGTATATCCTAACATAATATTCCTTCCACGAACAAAGGAACCATCCTTTACCCAATGCGAATCCACATTGGTCACATAACCAGCACGTGTATCCCTAACTTGGGCAATCATGGTGTCTTGATTATCAGGAGTCCAGGCATCCAATACTGTAGTGTAACTATTGGCAAGCGCCTGCCTATCCTCACTGGAGTGAAGGTTCATATCCATGACATCGTTACCCCATGAATATTGAAGTTCCAAGGTAAAATCTATGTTCTTATAGGAAACATAGTTGGTAAGTGTTCCCCATGCTGTTGGGTAACCGTTTCCTATAATGGACCTATCCTCATCATTAATAATATAATCCCCATTAAAATCCTTATACTTTATATCTCCAGGTAAAATGGTAAGTCCGTTTCTATAACTAACAAATTTAGCGGCTTCAGCGGCCTCATCTGTACCCCAAGTACCCAAACGGGTAAGGCCCCAGAAGGCACCTACTGGCTCACCTACCCTAATAATACTGGTTTCGTTGGTTATTCCAGGTCCACCAACACCAAAGATATCCGATGGTGTAGCCAAGGAAAGTACTTTATTTCTGTTCATGGAAATATTAAAGTTGGTATTCCATGTTACATTTGCCGTGGCTATGTTCTTAGTGGAAAGCCCTAGTTCAAGACCTTTGTTCTCCATGGACCCTACATTTCTCCTAATGGTAGCATACCCACTGGATTGTGGTACAGGGGCATCCAAAAGCATATCTGTGGTTTTCCTGTAGTAATAATCAGCTTCCAAGCTAATTCTATTGTCAAATAAACCTAATTCTAATCCAACATCATACTGCGCGGTCTTTTCCCATTTCAAATCTGGATTCGCCAATCTATTTAGACCGGTTCCACCAACACGGCTATCGTTCCATATGGTAGCGTAGTTAGAGCTTAAAAGAGACAAGGAAGAATAGGGTGGTATTTCAGAGTTACCTGTAACCCCATAACTGGTCCTAAGTTTTAGATTGGAAATAAGGGCATTGTCTACAAGAAAATCCTCGTCCGAAATCCTCCAGGCAACTGCTGCTGAGGGGAAAAAGGAAAACTTATTGTTGTCTCCAAATTTTGAGGAACCATCTGCCCTACCCGTAACCGTAAATAGATACTTGCCATAGAGATTATAATTCAATCGTCCAAAATAGGAATTCAATGCTTCCCTGTTTGCATTGGATTGTACTGCTATATTATCCGATCCTGCACCCAGGTTGTTATATTGAAAGAAATCTGTAGGGAAGTTTCTGGAATCAGCATTTACAAAGAACTCATTGGATTGTTGCCAAGACACCCCCAATAAAGCGGTCAAGGAATTGTTCTCGTTGATTTCCTTATTATAGGTCAAGTAGTTTTCAATAGACCAAAATGTCTGCTTTTCGTTGCTTGCTTGAGCTCTTGCTACCGCATTGTTGTCCAGTACACTGTTTCGGAATTCATTGTTTTCCTGGGTAAGGATATTGGCACCGATTACAGTTCTCATTTCCAGTTCTTTGGTAAAGTTAAGATTGGTATAAAAACTTCCGGCCGTTGTCTGGGTATTTAAGATATACTCATTATTATCTAGCCAGTTCACGGAATTTCGGGTACCTTCTGCATAGGGATAGTCTCTGTTATTGGCATATAAGCCTTCCAAGGGGCCTCCCGTATGAAAAGGAGCGGGGTAAAAAGGATAATCTTCCACCATTCTACGTGGAACTTGGTCATTGGTATCGGCCAAATTCTCTGTCTGGTTATTATAGCTTAAGGAACCTCCGATCTTTAACCAGGTCTTAATCTGATCATCAATAGAAAAACGTCCTGAATAGCGCTTTAGATATGTGTTTTTCAAAAGACCTTGTTCATCCCTAATACCAAGGGAGATGGCATATGTTGTTCTTTCATTACCCCCTGAAAAACCAACCTGATGGTTTTGTGATAATTTATGTTGTACCACTTCTTTGGACCAATCCGTATCATAGATTGCCTTGCCGTCACTATCAAACAAATAAGCCACATTGGGATTTGCTCTTTTTAGTCTTGGCTCGTACTGTGCATAGTTCCCAGCAGCCCATCCAGCAGGATCAAATTTCTGGGTGTTTTCCCATGAAAGTTGTTCTATCATGGCATATTGCTCGGAATTCAAAACCTTGGCCCTATTGGGACCAAATTGGTTTACACTGTACTCCACATCGTAAGTAACCCTACCTTGTCCAGCGCGACCTCTTTTAGTGGTCACCAGAATAACACCATTGGCACCACGAGCACCGTAGATAGCAGTTGAGGAAGCATCTTTTAATACTTCAATAGACACTACATCATTCGGGTTTAGATAATCAATAGCCGAACTAAAGTTAGCTTGATTACCTTGAGGTAACTGAACCCCATCTATAACATATAGCGGGTTATTGGAAGAGTTTATAGAACTAAAACCCCTAACCCTAATGTTGGATTTACCACCTGGGCGACCCGAGTTGGTGTTCACCTGCACCCCGGCAATCTTACCTGATAAGGCTTGATTTAGGGATGTGGCAGGACGTTCCTGAAGCTGATCGGCGTCTACTTGCCCTACGGCACCGGTAAGATCCGATTTTCGCTGACTACCGTAACCGATCAATACCACTTCTTCCAGTTCGCTGGCATCTTCTTCCATAACGGCGTCAACTGTTGTTCTTCCGTTTACACCAATTTCCATGGTTTTGAAACCAATATAACTGAAAACCAAGGTGGCATTACTACTTACATTGTCCAATGTGTAGTTACCGTCAAAATCTGTTTGGGTTCCGTTGGTTGTACCTTTTACCAACACGTTCGCCCCAGGCAAGGGTCCGGATCCATCCGAAACATTTCCTGTCACTGTTTGTGCCCCCGCCAGACCGAAACATAAAAATGCTCCCGCCAGCAATAGGCATTTACCTAGTGTAATCTTCATAAATAAATTTTTTAGTTAGTTAATTGTTTTTAATTGCATGCCCGGCCGAGTTAAAAGCATAGAACATACAATCGTTAAATATATCTTAAGGAAAATGGATTGTTGCGGATTAGTAAAAAAAGAACTCTAAAATTCATGAATTTTAGAGTTCTTTCCTACATTTTTTGGGGCATCCCTAATTAGGGCCTTATTTTTTGGGCCTTTTCAAATCAATACTAGAATTGGTTGCATTGGCCTTAAATTTTGGATTCCACTTCTTTTAAACAGGGTTATAATATATCCAACTATATGATTTTCCCTGTTTAAACAACCATATAGGGATATACAACTATAGTTACAACATGTAAAACTTGACAGGAAAAAAATCGGTCCTTATCTCTTCTTTTGAATATTTTATTTTAGGATTACTTTTCTTAGGGAATTGCCAAATGGGGTCTCCAGCAGAACTGCATATACCCCAGAGGGCAATCCAGAGATATCAAAAGGAATGGTATAGGAAGATTCCCCTCTGGCTTTTTGAGAAGCCATTAGGGCGTTGTTGGTGAAGTTGAAGATTTTGATGCTTATGTTTCCTCTTTCAGATAGGGTTATATCGGCAATGAATTCCCCACTGGTTGGATTGGGGTAAATGATAAAGTCTTCTATAAGTTTTCTAGGATCCACTTCGCCCTCTCCTGAAGTAAAAGCTTCATTTTCTATTACCAGTACTTTTTTGGTCTGTTGAGCCCAACAGTCCCCAATTTTTGTGATAATTTCCTAATAAAGTTTTTACAGATTTAGTACATTGGTGGGAACGTCATTGTCAATGCTTAGTTGAGTGGTTTAGCATGTGATTTAAGAAATAAGAACCGAATAGAAAATCCGGAAGGATTTTCTTATGTAGATTACAACCAAACAATTAATTATATACATGGTTTTGACAATAGTATTTTATTTCACGTATGCAAAAGATTGTGGAGGATGTAAATTAAAATCTGTTTTTAAGCATTTAGGTACTTTATATTTTTTCATGTTCTTAACTTGAATAGCGAACCCTTTTTCTCTTTCCGAAAAATAATCATAAAAAAAATCTTCTGAAATTCCCGAATGTTCTTTTGTCAAGTTCCAAAGTGTTTCGAGGTCATTATTGAAGATTTTACCGATTTCAAATTCGCCAATTACTTTTTGCACTGGCGATGATGCATAAACTATTATTGATTTTACGTTATTATTTTTAAATATGGTTTTTCTAAATTCAAATTTTTTAGAGCCATCAAAAATCTTAAAGGCATATTCTGGTTTAATTGATAAAACGACTTTCATATATTATTTTCGGTTGTAAGCAAAATTAACTAATTTGTTAAATTGATTGTTATTTAATTCTATAAATCCACGTGGCATATTCATGATGTCAGGAATTATGCCAATTCTGTTCAAATCATTGAGTGTTGGCTTTGGCGTCGGAAAAGAGTGAGCATAAAGAAATTTTATTACAAAAGGTCTATATTTGGGATATTTATTCCACCAGTCTTTCTCTAAATCTGCCTTTTTAATCATTGTTCTTCTATAGCAAGCCTTATAGAATTCGTCAAAGTCTGAAAATCCATCGATAACTTCCTCTACAATGCATATTGATGTTACAGTACTTGAATATTTTTTTGGCTTTGTGTCTCCCATTCTGTAAATAATTACAATATCTCCTGCTAGAAGATGTCTGTCTTGAGAATGTGAGATATACACCTTGCCAATTCTATTACGATGTGGTTCGTTTTCTGTATATTTAGTCTCATCTTCTCTTGTATTAATACTATCGGGAAATAATTCCGTGTGATATTCAGGTTCTATTTTGATTATGTATTTTCTTGTATTTCTAGAAAAGAATGGAAAAGTTAGTTTTGGTTTGTTAATGTTAATTGGTTGTGATTTTCCAAAAGGTCTTGTTAAAACGATTTCATCTCCATTTTTAGTGGATTTTATTCCGTGTTCTCTGAATCCCCAACCTTTAAGCATTTCTATTAACTGTCCTTGCTCTGGTCTTTTATCAAATATCGTAACATATATTTCATCAACTTTATATTGAATAGCATTATCAAAGACAATTTTCAAGAATCTTTCCCCAATTTTATATCCATTGCTAATTACTTTTAAGGTTCCAATTTTCAGTCTTTTTTTCTTATCAAATGTTGGTTTTATTTCAGAGTAGTTTTCCGTTTTTTCCTCAACTTTTATGTAAAGAAATGCAGTTAAGTTATTGTCGCTGTAACATACATAACAAACTTTATCAAATTTTGATTTAAACCAATTATTAAATTCATTATAGTCTTCTCGGAAACTATCAAAAAAGTTGTCATTAATGTCAACTTCTGCAAAGTCAGCTTTTTTAACAGCAAGGACATTGTATTGAACTAATTCAGGGTTTTCAGATGTGGCCTTTTCGAGAAATGATTGAATTTTAAATACTTTGTCTGAAAGTCCAAGTTTAGAAGCTTTGGCATGTATTTTTTTGTCCTGCGTTATTAATAAATCTATCCTTCTCTCATAGATTTCGTTTAATAGATGAGTGTCATTAATGTCATTGTCATTAACATCAAATTCTGTACTTACTCTTTGTACATTTTCCGAAAATGGAAGTTGATGTCTAATTCTATTATAGCTATCTAATTTTATTGCAAAAGCTGCAACTACTTGTTTGTTTTGGTAAGAATCAATTTCAGAGATTGTAATTGGATGAATGTATTTTTCATAATGCAATTTATCAATCCAATTGAAAAGTTGTCCAATTGCGTGTTCTACTACTCTGTTGGCTTCTCTGTGAATAATTATGTTAGTATCTAGAAGTACTTTCATTCAATGATTGTTCTTGAGTTTATTCACATTATTGCCAACGTCCCGCATACACGGCGTGGCGGCGTTTAGCCGACATGACCGTTGTATGCTTTGTTCTCGGCTGGCTTCATTCTTCTTCTATTGTTTCGTTATATTTATCTCTTTCAAACCCATAATTTACGATATTATCGAAAGTGGCTTTTGCTCTTTTGTACAACCAATCGAATCCAACTATTTTCAATATTCCCTGTGTTGATTCATTTTCTTGTTTTAAACGTAAAGTTTGCATTTCATCTAATTCAGATTCTCTACCAATAACAACAAGACAAAATGGTCTGTAAATTTCAGGAAATCTTTTGATGGCATATAGATTATTATTGATTGCCCAATCTCTGAAATCAAGAGCTTGTCTTTTAGCATGAGTGGCTTTAGAAGATAACTCTCCAGCCTTTGTCATTATTTGAAAATCTGCTTTTTCTATTTCAACAACTGTATATGAATCGTCCATTGAGCGAATTAAAAAATCAGGAATTAAGGATTCTCCAAATCTTGGCTTTGACCATATTTGTGAATGAAATGGTTCAAGAATGTATGGGTTCTTTTTTAAGTAATTTTGATAGTCGATTTCATCTTTGCCGATTAGATTTACAAGTTCTAAATAATTCTCTATGCCATGCCTATCTAAGTTGAACCACCTTGCCATTAATGCCGCAAACATGTGTTCTTGAGCTTGTTCATTTATTGAAAATCCAAGATTCTGCATTAATCCAATCGGAAATTTATCATCTTTTTCCGCTTCTCTTGCCAATGTAATTAAACATTCTTTAGCTGTTTTTACCCATTCAGTATTTTTGTAATTATCAGATTCCAATTCCAATTTCTTAATTGATTCGAAATTAAATTTCGAGAAAAGGAAATCATTTAGAGTTCTACTTGAAATATGACTAATCAACCTCGAAATATTATTTAAAGCCCTAAAACCACCTTTTTCTATCGTAGCTTTCGTCAATTCTTGCAATCCTTCAATACCCCAATGCAATGTTCCTAATGCTGCGATATTCTGATATTCCATTTTTTGAGTGATTCCACCAAAATCACATAATGAAAGCATGATTACATGAGATAAAGCTTCTTGGTTGTTTTTTTCGTATAGTTCAATTATCATCCTGCTTAAATCTTCAGGACTTCCATTATCTATATGCCATTCAACTTTATCTTTTAGTGTGGTCATTTTTTTTCTTTTGCTTACCGAGAACGTTGATGTGTATAATTAGTGGCGTGTTTAAGCACCTAATTTAGCAAATACAAACGGAATAGAAAATCCGCGAGGATTTTCGTAAGCAAGCTAAAACTAGCCATTAATTATACACGGTGTGTGTGCCCAGCATGGGCATCTTTATCATATCTAAGATATGGTATTAATCTAGAGGGTGCAAGTCCCTTATGGGCAGGGGTAACTCCTTGAACCATTAGTAAGTCGCAAGGGTGGTAACTGCGAGGTTACATCTGAAGGAAGCGAGACTACAAAGCTCGGTACTGACGGACAGGAACCGTATATGAGGCATTTATGCATGGGTAAGCAAGCACATCATTGTAACGCCCAATGAGTACAAAAGGTGCATTTATGTAGATACGGCAGGAATCGGGGGAAAGAAGATGCCATTACCTGGGGAGGTCTCTACAACTACGAGTTGGTTAGGTAGAGAAGTCAGCAGAGGTCATAGTACTTTACAGAAACGAGCGGATGGATAAATCCGAGGTCTCACAAGCAAAGGAAGGGCCAAACGTAAATTGGTCTTCAATGCAGAACGGAATCCGCCCTAGGCGGATAGCCCTCTGTAACGAAGACAGGTCAAAGAAAATGTAAACCAAAAAAATGATTGGACAAGTAGTACATCCTTACAATCTGCAAAAAGCCCTAGAACAAGTAATTGCGAACAAGGGCAGTGCAGGAATCGATGGAATGAAAACAACGGAACTCACAGAGTATCTGCGAGAGAACAAGTTGCACATACTCCAAACGGTAAAGCAAGGAAAGTACCGACCCCAAGCCATTCTTGGTGTGGAAATTCCCAAGGCAAACGGGAAATCCCGTCTCTTGGGAATCCCAACAGTAACCGACAGGTTGCTCCAACAAGCGGTATCACAAGTTGTGATGCCTAAATTTGAAAATGGTTTCAGTGCCTATAGTTATGGATTCCGCCCCAACAGAAATGCCCGCCAAGCAGTTGGCAAGGCTCTGGAATATATCCATGAGGGGTATAGTTTTATCGTAGATATAGACCTAAAGACATTTTTCGATGAAGTAGACCATTGCCTGCTTTTGAACTTGCTCTACCAAAAGGTAAAATGTCAAATTACGCTCCAATTGATACGTAAATGGTTACGAGCACCGATCTTGATCAATGGCAAACTTGAAAAGAGGAGAAAAGGCGTCCCACAGGGAAGCCCGATCAGTCCGTTATTGTCCAACATCCTGCTCAACGAGCTGGATAAAGAACTGACCAGACGGAAACTTCGGTTCGTTCGCTATGCCGACGATTTCAGTGTCTACACCAGACGAAGAAGTGATGCAACGGCAACGATGGGAGCAATCTCAAAGTACCTAAAGACGAAACTTAAACTCGCGGTAAACCGGGAGAAAAGTGGCGTAAGGAAGCCAGTGCAGTTCACCATCTTGGGTTTTGGTTTCGTACCCACCTATATCAAAGGGGAGAAGGGCAAATACCAATTGGTAGTGAGTGAAAAAGCATGGAAGAGTTTAAAAATGAGGGTAAAGACGATAACCGCTAAAACCAAGCCCATGAGTTTCGATGAGCGGGTTGCCAAGATAAACGAAATCCAACGGGGATGGTTAAACTATTTCCGGGGAACAAGTATCCATGGCAAACTTCGTGATTTGGATGGATGGCTTAGGAATCGTTTGCGCTATTGCATATGGACAGACTGGAAGAAGCCCGAGAGGAAAAGGAAAAACCTAATCCGATTGGGTGTAGACCAAGACCATGCATATGCGTGGAGTAGAACAAGAAAAGGAGGTTGGGCAGTAGCCCAGAGTCCAATTTTGAACTCCACTATTACCCTCAAAAGACTTCAAAACAGGGGCTACCAAGCAATGTTAAAGCTTTACATGGAATTGAACCCATCAATTTACGAACCGCCGTATACGAGACCCGTACGTACGGTGGTGTGAGAGGCGCACTCCGTCAGTCAACGGCGGAGCCGTCTACTCAATTACCCGCTGGCTTTTTCGTCTTTTTTGTAATCAAGATAGGAAGGTGCGTGATTCAAATCCAATTTAGGTAATGGTTCTTTAGTTCCGGTATATTTATGTAAATCAGCAGGTTGAATTGAAACATCTTTAGTTTGTGTCGGCTTTGGCGACGATATGTATGCGGTTCCTCTTTCCGCTAAATTCAACCATCTTTTCTCATCCAAAAAGTAATTCCATTCAGCTGCTTTTATCCATTTAGGCTTATCGTCAATTTTTATTTCTAAAATACAGAGCATCTTTTTTTGAATAACTGGTTCTTCCCATCTTGTTTCAAAAACAATTTCTTTTATTTTAGTTTCTTTTGAAACTATAACTGTTGGCATCCAATCTTCGAGAACAGCATTATCAATCCATTCAAATCTATTATTCGTTAGTTTTTTACCATCTACAATCCATTTAGGTTCAAAAATTTCATAATGATTAGGTATTGGAAGTTCAGGAAATGATATTTTTATTCTAATATCTTCAATCTTTCCAATTTGAGCTCCATTATTTGTAAAACTGATGGGAATATTAAAACTTGGTAAATACCATTTTTCGCCTTCACTTTTTATAGGATAAATTCTGAACTTGCAGTTACCAACTGTCAAAATTGGTGTGAACTTTTTGAAATGGGTATTCCAGATTGCAATTATTGAAACTCCAAGTGCTATCGTTGAAACGATAATTGCTCCTAAAGAAATCCAGTCAGATGATTCCATATTTTGTTTTTTTTAGCTTGCGGGTAACGTAGGAATAAAGTTATTTGTTGCTATATTTCTATTATAGCGGCATCAAATATTTACTACAACGTACAATTTATCGTTTTTCTATTAAATTTCTGTGGTGTACAATGGGGGGAATACTACAACCAAGTGTGTTTACAAACTTCTAATATAGTAATTTTTATTATTCATGTTCAGTACGTAGATCAAGTTCCAAAATATCCCTTGAACTCAAATATTGTTGATTATTGATCAAACTTTTGACAAGCATAAGAATGGGCTATTGTCTTATGATGGTAAAGAAATAAAATCCGCGCATGTTTGCCTTGCGGATAACCGTATGTGCAGTGCTTTTGGGTTTCTTGAAATAACGGCACGGGATTATGGAGTACAGGGGCTTAACATAGTCTGGATTTCATCGCTAAACTCATGGCGAGTATAGCGCAAAGGCATAACACTTTGTGCGGTGAGGTGCGAACATCACTTCTGTTGGCCAATTCATATTGTCTCACATAAAAGTGTCTTTATTAGTTCATTTATTAAATATTCTACTATTCACAGGACCTAATTCATGCCCAAACATGCGGAGTACTAGGTTTACCTTATCTAAATTTAGATTTGTTTTTCCTTGTTCAATTTTGCGCACTACCGTTAATGCAACACCTGCACGTTCCGCGAATTCTTCCTGAGTAAGATTAACTTTTTTTCTGCGTTCTTTCACAAATTCCGCCAACTGTTTCATTATATGTAATTAGATATAAAATTTTGTAATAGTACTTAATTATATGCAATTAAATATAAAAGTATTAAAAATTCAATATTTATATTCTTTTACATATAATAAGATGTTCAAACCTCATTGATGAGGTTTTCTTACTTACACTGCTAGCTAAACGTAATGATTTGGTAATTGGTGCTATTAATCCTTTTAATCTTAAGTCGATTATTGGGAATAGCACGAGCATGATGCTCGCGCTAGCAGGGGAATTTGAGTCGCGGTTTAGTTTTTGATTAGTTGGTTGTATTCTTCTAGTATCTGTTTTCATGTATTTTGAGGTAGGCTGTTTTCATTTTAGCAGTTAGGATTGATGTATTGATCCATTCAAGTGCATTTGGTCTATATTGTTAGTCAACAAAGGTTTCTTTTATTATCTCCTTACATTTTTCTATTTCTGTTTGGGTTAGGCTTTCAAAAACTCGGATTATTCTTGTTTTGTCAACGGACCTGATTTGGTCGATTGCAACCATTCCCTTTTTACCATGGTGTTTTACCGAAACTCTTGTTGGATATTTTTTCAAAATAGTTGTCATTGGTGCAAGGACAATTGTATTTAAATATTTGTTCATTTCATCTGGAGAGATAATAACACAAGGTCTTGTTTTTTTTATTTCACTTCCAATTGTCGGATCTAAATTTACTAGAACGATGTTATATTGCTTTAAATCCATTCTTCTAGATTTTCATCTTCGAAAACATCATTCATGAGTAATTTGTCATCTCCATTATCGTTCATTTTTTTAAATTCTTTGTCCCAGTTTTTTCTAGGTATAGTAATAGGTTTGAGAATGATATGTCCTTTTTCAAGAATAAGTTCCACCTTGTCTTTTATATTGTATTTTTCCAAAATTGTCTTGCTTAGACGAAGTCCTTTTGAATTTCCTATTTTGATTATAGTTGCTTCCATAATTTTATTAAATGTTATTACAAAGTAAATACATGTTAGTTAAATATCAAAATTTATTCCCTATTTACAACTATGGTTCAATTTTCCAAATTGGAATAGCAAGACAGTCCGCAAAATTGATGAAAAATTTCAATTTAGGTCATTGTTATAATGTTGAAGTTCAAGAGTGTACTCGCATTTAGGCAAGTATTTCAGCCGACTCAAGTATGTTAACGCCATGGAATAAAATATTCTAATATTGAGCTCCTTAATCAGTATGCACCTTCACATCCTTGAACATGTATGGATTACTACTAATAATTAGGTCCTTGCCGCTTGCCGTGGTTACATTCTTTAGAATTATTTCATTGGTTCTGATATAGGGAAATTCCTCTATATACGAATCGTCCGTCATTTCTTCGTTGAAATCTTTAAAAATGGCAGGCCCTTGATAATCTTCCTTGTGATTGGTGTCATCTATATGAAGGTTTTCTATGGTAATCCTTTCCGGCATATAACAGGGGTAGCCAAAATTGTGCTGCCCGGAGTGGGAGCCTCCTATAATGTTGGCGCTGGAGGGCTTGCCCCCTTCGGGTACAAATGCGCAGTTGCGAATCACTACTTCTCCCTGCCACGTACTGCCATAATCCTCGCGCAAATTGATCAGGGTTCTACCTCGAATGGTACTGTTTTCAACGGTCAGGACACCGCTACCAATGGCATTGATCCCCATATGGCCAAGGGTGGAGTTTCGGATCGTGGCATTCGCCACCCCCTTATGGGCATCGAAGCGGGAAAAGGTGCAATGGTCATAGACCAGGTTCTTGGAGTAGTTGGAACTCATTACCCCCCAATAGGTATTGTCATTGATATCATTGGTTTGCCCGCAGTTCTCTAAAGTTACATTGAGGGCACGGTTTACCAGTAGGTCGTAGGAACCCATGGAGACCGGTTTCCCGGCCGAGCCGATTGTGCGGTAGGTTTTGCGTCCGGTGAGGATCGTATTCTTCATCCTTACATAGGCGCAGTCACTGATATTTATAAAGCCGCCATAGGGCGCACCCTGATCTCCTTCTCCAATAACGTGGTGCTCCAGCCCATCGATCACCACATTGGAACGGGTAACGGCAATGTTTCTGCTATAATAGTTGTACTTGGATTCGGCCTTATTGGCAATGGTAGTAAAACGTCCTCCCCTTATGTTAAGCGTTGTGGTGTCCAAGGGAATGGCGGTTACTTTGGTAATCTGTTCGAAGTCCCAAATAATCGGGGCATCCAAATCCACATTGCCGTTTTTGTCAACAACAAAGATATCCGTTTGTTGGGAGCCATTGTCTTGGTTCCGCCCATAGCGTATATAGTGCTTTACGTTGGAATTCGTGACCGTAATAAGACAGGTTTGGGGCAGGATAATGTCTATTTTCTCCTGGTTTCTCCTAAGTGAGGTTATGCCATCCAGTTTAAAGGGCTGCAGCTGGGAGGACACTAAAAAAACAGAGGCCCTGTGGTTCTGGACTTCGGTGTCATCAATAATAAAGGAAGCTGTACCGAAATCTGTATCCGTTCGGATCTCCGCTGTACGCTCTCTTCCTCCAATGTAATAGATATAACCCCCGTCAGCTTTCACCATAAGGCCGTGAAGATTGGCAAAGGCATGGGTGGCCGCAATGGCGTTCATATCATCTGTTTTTCCGTCACCTGTGGCCCCGAAGTCGCTATACCTCACCCAGCCTTGGGCTTTGAATTCGAGGACATCCTTTGGGGATACATTTACAAGCAATTTCCCATTTTTGTCTGCTTTTACTTGGGTTTTTTTCTTTTTGGAGGTGATAATTACATTTTCTGCCTGTCCATATGCTAAAAATAAACATGAGAAGAAGAAGATTGTTAAAAAGGAATATTTTATCATGGGCACAAGCTTTGGGTCAGCATTTTGAGAAAAAATCTTGCAGACCTTATAAATATATAAAAACTTGGCATTAAACATCAATGTCCATGTTGCGGGAAGGGAATTCGTTATTCTCAAGCTCCGTAGTAGTGCCGGTTAGGGAATTGAGTTTTTGATTTATAATATGGCAAATACATGCCTACCTGGCTAATACAGGCTCGCGCTTGCGCGGGACTTATGTGGATTCCGATTAGTGGGATAGAAATGTGAATCGATTTAAAAATTAATCCTAAAGCTCTTAAAATTTGTAAGAAACATGAATATTTTCACTGGATTATTATAATGTGTATATCGTTATGACTGCCTCTTTTTAATATCCATTCTTTGATGTAGAATTCTGATGATTTCCACAATGCCGTCTTCAGCTTTTTTGTAAAAAATTAGATGCGATTTTATTTTGGTTACCCGATAGCCCTTGCGAGTCTGCTCCACAGATTTTCCAGTCATAAAATTGTCTGCAACAAACTCAATTTCTTCAATAATTAAATTATAGTATCTATCTGCCTGGTCTTTGGACCATTTTCGGAATGTATAGATCCAAATGTCGTTTAAATCATTAGTTGCTTGTTTACTGATTCGAAATCTGTTGTTACTCATAAGTGTCGCTGATGTAAGTCTTTCAGATGTTGTTCAGGATCGAAGTTGTCCACAAACCCACTTCTTTCTCCAATCTCGAGAGCCTTAATCAATTCCCTTTCTTTTTTTTCTTCATGCTCCAATAACCTTAATGCGGAGCGTATTACTTCACTAACAGAACTGTATCTCCCAGATTTAACTTCATCATTGACAAATTCTTCAAAATGATTTCCGAGTGATATTGATGTGTTCTTACTCATCTTAACTATTTTTATTTTAAAAATACCAAAAATTGGTAACATAGACAATTCTTAGGTTATACCCTCAGGCTTCAGTGTCACGCCTGACTGAATGGCACGGGCGGGCCCCAGGAACTCCGGCTCGTGCCCTATTCCTTCTTAATTTCTCAAAAAGTCATTATTTCAAAACAATCAACTTCCAATCCTGTCCCCCGGCATGGTAGGCTTTCAGTTCCTTGAACCCAACTGCGTAATGGGCCTCAAGGGAACGCAGGTTGGTGGCGTCAACCTCTGTAATGATGCTGTTAAATTCAGGTTGTATGGATTTCTTCATGGTTTCGTACAGCTTTCTAAAAATGCCCTGTCGCCGGTACTCCTTGTCTATACAGATTTGACCCATGGCTATAAAGGATTCAGTTTTGGGTACCACGGAAGCTATCTCCAAGAACATGGGCTTCAATACCTCAATGTCATTACCAAAACGGGGGTGCATGCAAAGGGCATAGCCCACTACCTTTTCTTGGTCCTTGGCAATGATGTGTGGACAGGCGTCATTCATTTCCGATAAGATTTTCAAGGTGTGGGAAACAGTGACAAAGCCTTCCTTAATCTTTTCTTCTGCATTCACATTTTGTAAATGGTTTTTTTGTTGCAGGTCCAAGATTTGCTGCAATTCCGATTTTGAGGTGCAGCGGGTGAATTTTATTTCCATTTAATCCAGTTTTAACCAGTCCTTTCTATTTTTTAACACTTGTTTGTTCGGTTTGCCACCATCCTTTTCTATTAACTGTATGCTATAGGTTGGGTTTCCTGAGAGAATTACAGAAGTAGTTTTTGGAAGGCCATAGCGGGTATAGGCTACTAGTAGCGTGTCTCCTACTTTATATTGGTTTATAATGTCGTTAAAACTCTGTGTTGCAGTCAGCGGAACGTTGTTGATAGCGGTAATAACATCCCCGGAGTCCAACCCTGCGGTATAGGCCGGACTCCCTATTGGGGTGTTCCGTTGAATAACTCCAGATCCAAATTGGTTGATACTTACACTCGCTCCAAAATAAGGCTTGTCCATAGCTTGTTTCAAAACTACTCCTACCGAGGCAAACAATACAGCATAATCAGGCATTTCACTTTTAAATATGTAACTATCAAAGAATGCATTTCCAAATTCCTTTCCCGCATATAGCACTAATGTTTGATGTAGGTCTTGTAGCGTATATGGAATTTCCTTCTTGCCATAGGTCTGCCACACCAATTTCATATAATCGTCCAAATTGAGTCCGTTTTGTCGCAACGAAAGATCCAGGGCCAGTCCCAATACACTGCCATAGGAATAGTACGAAATAAAGGTGTTTTCCCTGTTCACCGGATCCACAGAAGTGGCAGCGTCCACAAAAGGAGCTTGGTAGCTCATTTCAATAGGGTTAAAGAATTGCCTGGCCGGAGAGTTCCAAACATAGTTGAAAGTTCCGGTTAGGCCTTCTACATAATCCTCTGGGGTGATGATGCCCGCGCGACAAAGAATAAAATTGGTATAATAGCTTGTAAAACCTTCCGCAAACCAGAGTTCCCCGCTCATATTGGCCTCGGCAAAATTGAAGGGTTCCAAGGCCTTTGGCCGGATACGTTCCACGTTCCAGCAGTGAAAAAATTCATGGGCAACGGTGCCAATATTGTTCTTCATTCCACCTTCGGCCAAGCCTTCCCTGTCCGTAAGAATGGTAGAATTCCTGTGTTCCATGCCATCCCCTGAGGCATTGGGGATATAACAGGCCAAAAAGGTGTAAGTTCCATAGTCGTAGTTGGGGAGTTCACCAAAGACCTCCTTTTCGGCCAAAACCACTTTTTTTACCTGCTCAAAATAGGTGTCCAGCTCCGCTTCCGTTCCGTTGTGGTGCAATACAAATTGTATGTTCTGTGGGGTACCGTTATTGTCTACCACAAATTGGCGAATGCTGTAATTGCTGATCTCTGTGGGACTGTCCATAAAGTACTGTAAGTTGGGTGCCGTATAAATATTGCCCGAAACATGCGGCATTTGGGTGGCCACCATCCAGTTGAGGTCTTTTCTTACCTTAAAATCCACTTCTATTTTCCGATCGCTCAAATTGGTCACGTACATAAAGGTGGCAGGGATATTCAGATGCGCATGGGTCTCATCAATTTGGGCATAGGTGCCATCCCCTCGATTGGCAAAAATGGTATAGCTTATGTTTACTTCTCCATCATGGCCAGTAATATTCCACTGATAGGGATTGGGTCTGGTAATTTCCAAAGCCTTTCCCTTGCTGTCCGTGGCCTTGAAATTGTATACATTTTTCGCAAATTCGTGCAGGGCATAGCGTCCAGGGGAGGAGCGGCCCATACGCACAGAAAGTACACCGGGATTCAGTGATGGAAAGGAGGCTGTAATTTCCGCTTCGTGGTGTTCGGCATTTTCAAAAGATATACTATATTGATTTGTTTGGCCCTGTAGGCCAAGGCTAATGGCAAGAAAAAAGAGGCTTAAAATATTGATTTTCATACAAATTGATTTCGATACTTTTTTATTGTCGGGAAACCTGGACAAGGATAAGGTTCCCGCATTATTATTTTCCAAGGCTTTGTATAAACGAATATACTATATAAATACAGGATATGCTACATTTGCAATATGACGGAATTCCCAAAAAAATTGATGGCAAAACTAACCGAAAGGCAGGACAATAACGCCCTTCGGATGTTGCCTATGCCCAAGGGCCTGATCGATTTTTCCTCCAACGACTATTTGGGACTTGCCAGAAATGAGGCCATATTTATTAAGGCGTCCAAACTTTTGGAAAAAAAGGGTGCCTGGGCCAATGGCGCTACTGGATCCAGGCTGTTAACCGGTAATAACGGACTTTATAGGCAATTGGAAGAGGTGCTGGCCAGCTTTTTCGGCTCGGAATCGGCATTGGTCTTCAATTCGGGATACGATGCCAACATAGGGTTTTTTAGTGCCGTGCCACAGCGTACAGATGTTGTTTTTTATGACGAACTCTCACATGCCAGTATAAGGGATGGTATTGGAATGGGCCTTGCACAGAGCTATAAGTTTAAACACAACCAATTGGAAGTTCTAAGTCGGCAGATAGACCGTGTCCGGGAAATAAAAATTGGTAGCGATATTTATGTGGTTACGGAATCAGTCTTTTCCATGGATGGGGATACTCCGGATTTAAAAGCATTGGTGGAATTGTGTGCTTCCAAAGGAGCCTATTTGGTAGTGGACGAAGCCCATGCAGTTGGGGTATTTGGTAAAAGGGGAGAGGGACTTCTAAATGAATTGGGATTGCAGGACATGGTATTTGCCAGGATTGTCACTTTCGGCAAGGCCATGGGCTGCCATGGCGCTGCAATATTGGGGAGCGATGCGCTTAAAAGTTATTTGGTAAATTTTGCACGCAGTTTTATTTATACTACCGGAATGCCCCCTCATTCGTTGGCAACGATATTGGCGGCTTGTGAACATTTATCTGCCTCAGGCAGGGAGCAGCAGGAACTTAGTGCCAATATTAGTTTTTTTAAGGATCAGTTAAAGAATTATGACCTTGAAGCCTGTTTTATTCCCAGTAATTCGGCCGTACATTGTTGTCTGGTGGAAGGCAATGAAAAGGTGAAAAATTGGTCGCTACAGTTGCAGGATAGAGGTTTTGATGTAAAACCCATTATGTCGCCTACCGTACCAAAAGGTCAGGAACGATTGCGGTTTTGTTTGCATAGTTTTAATACAAAAAATGAAATTAAGGATGTACTTTTAATATTGGCCGAATTATTTGATAAGAGATGAATCCAGAATTTTACACCTTGGCTGCCTTTGAGTATGTAGCCGACGTTCAGATTTTAAAAGGTCGATTGGAGGCCGATGGTATCCCCGTATTTCTAAGGGATGAGAATACCCTCAATTCCGACCCCCTGATCAGTAATGCCATAGGCGGTGTGAAGCTGCAAGTATATTATTCCGATAAGGAAAAAGCTACGGAAATCTACAATGAAATTAGGGCCTATGCCATGGATGACCATGGTAATTTTAGGCGTTGTCCCAACTGCAAGGCAGAGAGAATGGAGATTTATTATAACAGGAAAGGGATTTTTTATAAACTTTTTCCATTTTTTGAAAAAAGAAAGTATAAATGTCTAAATTGTGAGTTTATAACAGAACCAAGCTAGAATGAAACAATTTTTTGTAACAGGAATATCAACAGATGTAGGAAAGACAATTACCTCGGCAGTCTTGGTCGAGGCCTTGGAAGCAGATTACTGGAAACCCGTTCAAACTGGGGACGATTCCGATAGTGAAACCATTTCCAACCTAATCTCCAATACCAAAACGGTATTGCATAAGAGTAGCTACTCGTTAAAGGCGCCAATGAGTCCACATGCTGCCGCTGCCTTGGAAGGGGTTTATATAGATCACAATAAAATACAGGAGCCCAAAACGGAGAACCATATGGTGATCGAAGGGGCGGGTGGCGTTTTGGTGCCGCTGAACGATTCCGATACCTTATTGGATATTATTATGCCTACCTATCATGTAGTTGTTGTGGTGAAGCATTATTTGGGCAGTATCAATCATTCTCTGTTGACTATTAAATGGCTGTTGCTGAAGGGCTATGATGTTGCCATACTATTTAATGGGGAGCCTAATAAGGCGTCTGAAGATATTATTACTAAAATTACAGGAGTGCCTGTCCTGGGCAGAATTGGTCAAGAAGCTACCTTAACAAAGGAAGTGGTCAAAAAATACGCAGAACAATTAAGGCCCGCTCTTATGGCCTGGTAAGAGCGTTGGCCGAAAAATTTATTCCTTGGATCCAAAGGGGATAATGGGATGTATATTCACCTTAAATGAATTGGGATAGGGATAGTGTTTTTACTCATTATTCCCCATCTTTGCACCTCTATTTAAAAAGGATATTCAATTGAAAAGTCTTTCGGAAAGGGATCAAAAACACCTTTGGCACCCACTTACCCAACATAAACTGCATCCCAAAATGCTTGGCATTGTCAAGGCAAAAGGGGCGGTTTTATTTGATGAGCACGGCAAGGAATACATAGATGCCATATCTTCTTGGTATACCAGCGTCTATGGTCATTGCAATGATGCCATTATTGCTAAGGTGTATGCGCAAATGCAGCAATTGGATCAGGTGGTCTTTAGCGGATTTACCCATGAACCGGCCATAGCACTTTCTGAAGCCCTGATTTCACTGCTGCCGGAAAACCAGGAGAAATTGTTTTTTTCCGATAACGGTTCCACTGCAACGGAGATAGGGATAAAGATGGCCTTACAGTACCATCATAATTTGGGAAAAAAGCGGGCTGTTCTGATGGCTTTTGAAGATGGTTTCCATGGGGATACCTTTGGCGCCATGTCCGTTTCCGGCCTATCGGTATATAATGGTCCCTTTGAGGATTATTTTATTGAGGTAAAAAGGATTCCAGTTCCTACGGATGCCAATTTGGAGGGCCTTTTGCATGAATTGGAAAATACCATGGATCTTGATGCAGTGGCCGGATTTATATATGAGCCATTGGTTCAGGGAGCTGCAGCCATGAAAATGCACAAAGCGGAGCATTTGGAAAAAATTTTAAAAGTGATAAAATCGCATGGGGTTTTGGCTATTGCCGATGAGGTAATGACAGGCTTCGGGAAGACCGGAAGGCATTTTGCTTCGGATTATATGACGGAAAAGCCCGATATAATCTGTATGTCCAAGGCTTTGACGGCGGGAATGCTGCCTATGGCCGTAACAAGTTGTACCCAGAATGTTTACGATGCTTTTTATAGCGATGACATTGCCAAGGGACTCTTTCATGGGCATACCTATACCGCAAATCCCTTGGCATGTGCCGCGGCCTTGGCGGGTATTGAACTGCTTAAGTCTGAAGAGATTCAGAAAAATATAGGTCAAATAATACAATGGCACCAAGAGTTTGATGCCCAAATAAAAGATCATCCCAAGGTAGCTGCCACCAGACAGACCGGAATAATATACGCCTTGGATCTTAATATTGTTATGGAGCGTTATGGAAATGTTAGGGATAAACTGTTTAAGCATTTTATGGATGCCGGGGTATTTTTGCGCCCTTTGGGCAATACCATCTATATTTCGGCACCTTACATTATTACCAAAGATCAAATGCAAAGAATATACGACAGTATAAGGGATGTACTTGAAAAATTTTAATTAATGCAACACGAGCCTATTTATATCACGGCATTGTCCTCTATCTCTCCTTTGGGAACATCCCTAAAGGAGGTATGGGAAAACTATAAACGTCCGGACCATTTTTTAGGGGAGAAAATCTATGAAAATATAACCGCTTGGGGAGCTTCCTTGACGGAGGATACGCAGCATAGGATATTGACTTTGGCCAACTCGGATACCAAGTATAAGAATTTGGACCCAACCGTGTTATACGCTATTTATGCAGCTAGGGAAACCATTTCGCAAGCGGGATGGGAGGAAGGCGATTTTGGGGTAAACATTGGTTCATCCAGAGGGGCAACTGCCCTTTTTGAAAAGTATCACAAAGAATTTATTCAAAAGGGCGAAGCCTCTACCTTGTCTTCCCCTACCACCACTTTGGGAAATATTTCCTCTTGGGTGGCGCATGATCTGCAGACCCAAGGTCCGGAAATTTCCCATTCTATTACCTGTTCCACGGCCTTACATTCCCTTTTGAACGGGGTGGCATGGCTAAAAAGCGGCATGGCCAATAAATTTTTGGTAGGGGGTAGCGAGGCACCTTTGACACCCTTTACCATTGCACAAATGAAAGCACTTAAGATATATTCCAGGTTTGAACGGAACGATCCGGAAGGTTATCCCTGTCGCGCTTTTGACCTGGACAAAAAACAGAACAGTATGGTTCTGGGAGAGGCGGCCTCTATGGCCTGTTTGGAGAAAGGTAATTTGGATAATGCCCTTGCCCGCATTGAAGGTTTGGGATATGCTACCGAAATATTGGAGCATAATATTTCCATTTCCTCTGATGCCGTATGTTTTCAAAGGTCTATGGCAATGGCATTGGGAAAGACCGCTCCCAATGAGGTGGATGCGGTGGTAATGCATGCCCCTGGAACCATTAAAGGGGATTTGTCCGAAGTAGCGGCTATCAAAAAAATATTTGGAAAGGACATGCCTGCCCTGACCACCAATAAGTGGAAAGTAGGGCATTCATTTGGTGCCTCTGGGATGTTGAGTTTGGAATTGGCGGTGTTGATGTTGCTACACCAAGAGTTTATAGGAGTGCCATATGTGAAGTACGATGCTATGCCGAAACATATTAAGAAAGTAATGGTCAATGCAGTGGGCTTTGGGGGAAATGCGGTGAGTGTTCTTGTAGGTATTCCTTAATTCTTTTTAAGAGGGTTTTTATTATTTATACAAGCTATTTCTGTGTCCGTTCCTGGCTAACTAAAGTTTTAAAAGCGGTTGAAAAATGCAATAATCGATGAATTAAGGAATGGAATATTGTAATTTCTGCAGATATTAGGTTATTTTTGACCCCTAAATAAATGTTGGCTTAGGGATTGAAGCGGCATCCTTTTTATGTTTACCAAGCTTTGCGAAGGTGAACAAAAAAGATAAAGCGAAAAGCCCGACCCCGACTTCCTTTGATACCTAAAAGGAGGACCTGCAAGGTCTTAATGACCTTGTAGGTCTACACCTTGCAGGACAGGAAAAGGAAGTCGGGGAAAGCCCCAAGAACTAAAAAGTATGAGCGAAGTAAGACATAACTGGACCAAACAGGAAATACTGGATATTTACAATAAACCGTTTATGGAGCTCCTTTACGAGGCGGCCACTGTACACAGGAAAAACCATGATCCCAATACGGTGCAGGTGTCTACCTTGTTGTCTATTAAAACAGGCGGTTGCCCCGAAGATTGTGGATATTGTCCACAGGCAGCACGTTACCATACCAAGGTAGAGGGCAACGACCTAATGTCCGTTTCCCAGGTAAAGGCCCAAGCGTTACGTGCCAAAACGGCTGGAAGCTCCAGAGTGTGCATGGGGGCTGCATGGAGAAATGTTAAGGACGGACCGGAGTTTGATCAAGTATTGGAGATGGTACGTACCATTAACAAACTGGATATGGAGGTTTGCTGTACCTTGGGAATGATTACCGAGAACCAAGCGCATCGTTTGGCAGAAGCCGGACTTTATGCTTACAACCATAATTTGGATACTTCAGAGGATTATTATAAAGATGTAATTTCTACCCGTGCTTTTAAAGACCGTTTGGATACCATAGACAATGTACGTAAAAGTAATGTTACGGTTTGCAGCGGTGGTATTATTGGTATGGGCGAGGCTTTGGAAGATAGGGCCGGTATGTTGGTGGCGCTATCCACCTTGGATCCGCAACCCGAATCTGTGCCTATAAATGCACTAGTGGCCGTAGAGGGTACCCCTATGGCCGATTTGCCTCCTATTCCAATATGGGATATGGTACGTATGGTGGCCACTACCCGTATTGTAATGCCCGAAACCCAGGTACGTTTGTCAGCCGGGCGTACACAAATGAGTAGGGAAGGGCAGGCCATGTGTTTCTTTGCAGGCGCCAACTCTATTTTTGCTGGGGACAAATTGTTAACTACCCCCAATCCAGACGTAAATGAGGATATGGCTATGTTTAAACTTTTGGGGCTAAACCCACAAAAGGCTTTTACTAAGGTTTCCCAACCTAAAACTGTTGAAGCCCAGGATTCCCAATACCAGGCCAAGGGCGAAAAGCCAAAATGGACCAGGCCGGGACATACCATAGATAGGAACGAAGCCGCTAAAAAGAAGGCCAATCTAACGGAGTAATCCTGTGTTAGATTAAATTACCAAGAAAATTATTTTTGGTTTTTTAACTTTGCTAGATTAATCAATCAAGTTATTTTGAACTTAAAGGAGATTCCAAGGGTAGCGAATATTACCAAAGAAGAGTTTCTCAACAACTATTTTAGGCCACAGAGACCGGTGGTTATAGAAAAGTGTATTGAGGAATGGCCAGCCTATTCCAAATGGAGTTTTGAATATATGCGACAGGTGGCCGGAAACAAGGTAGTTCCGCTGTATGATGATCGACCTGTACATCATAAGGACGGATTTAACGAGCCCCACGCCACCATGAAAATGTCCGATTATTTGGATCTTTTGCAAAAGGAGCCTACAAAATACCGAATTTTTTTATGGAATATTCTTAAGGAGGTTCCTGAGCTTCAAAAGGACTATACATTTCCAGATTTTGGCCTTAACTTAATGAAAGGTCTGCCCATGCTTTTTTTTGGAGGGACCAATTCCCATACCTTTATGCACTACGACATTGATCTGGCCAACATTTTTCATTTTCATTTCGCGGGGAGGAAAGAAATTATTCTATTCCCCCAGTCGGAAAACAAGTACTTGTATAAAGTACCACATTCGTTGATTACCCATGAGAGTATAGATTTTTCCAATCCGGATTATGACATGTGGCCGGCATTACAAAATGCCACGGGATACAAAACTAATTTGGTACATGGGGAGGTCTTGTATATGCCGGAAGGGTATTGGCATTATATGAAATACATTAGCCCGGGATTTTCTATGAGTTTAAGGGCTATACCCAGAAATCCGGCGAATTTGGGACGGGCCTTCTACAATGTATTGGTTATGCGCTACTACGATAATATGATGCGAAAAATAAAAGGGCAGGAGTGGATAGATTGGAAGAACAAACAGGCCATAGAAAGGACAAATAAACAGTTGTCCTAGGTGTTATGTGTAAGGAAAGGAATATCTTTGTCCCCTTTAAATAAAATTATATTAAGTAGATAATTATGAGAAAATTATTGTTTGCATTGGTATTTGTTTTGGCAGTGTTATCTGTTAATGCACAGGCTTTTGAGGGTAAAGAAGATATGAAATTTCAGATAGGGGCCAATTTTCAGGACAATGGTACCGGAATTGTAGTTGCCTATGATTATGGTTTGGGAGAAAACTTCTCACTGGGTCTGTCGTCCTCTTATGTTTTGGGGGTGGAAGAATTGATCAATGCCGATTTTGGGGACAGAATAGACCTTAAAGCAAGGTTCAATGCCAATTTGGGCAGTGTTTTTCAGTTAGGGGACAACGTTGATATATACCCTGGATTGGACCTAGGGCTTAAGAATTTTGGTGGTCATTTGGGTATCCGCTACTTTTTTAGCGATGGTTTTGGAGTATTTACCGAAATAGGCGCACCACTTGCAAAATATAAAACCGAAACTTTAACCCCTGCCGAAGAACTGCACAATCAGTTTGTATTCAGTTTGGGAGCTTCCTTTAATCTTAATTAAAGTATATGATCTTTCGCCCTCTCTCTAAAGAGGGGGCTGAAGGTCTATTTTAGTTATTGGGAACCAATTCATAAACTTTTTCATAGACCATTCCACTTTCCCATCCACGGTACAAAAGATAATCGGCAAGTTTTTTTCGCCTTTTTTGTAGGTCCTTCTCCCTTATTTCCGACAAACGTTTTTTGGCCAATACATTAAAGGTATTTAAGTATTCTTTGGACTCTATTTCCTTCAGGGCCATGGTAATATTATATTTGGAAATATCCCTTTGCTTCAACTCGTTTACAATTCTGTTTTTACCCCATTTTTTTATTTTGAATTTCCCCCTGGCGAAACTACGGGCAAAACGTTCCTCATTTAAAAAATTCTCTTGAATCAAGTGTCCCACAATTAGGTCTATGGCCTGGGGAATCATATTCATTTCCCTTAGTTTGGAAATTACCTCTTTATGGCAACGGTCCTGATAGGCGCAATACCCTTCCAATTTTCTGGTGGCTTCGTCTACGGAAAAGGAATTTTTTGGTGAAATCATTAGGTTAATAAGGCTCTGGATGCACAATTGCTCCTGTAAATTCTTCGGAGTATTTCTGTAAATATACGGTGGTTTGTGGAATTGAAAAATCCAGCCCGTTATTTAATTCAAGGCCCTAAAATTCCTGGGTTATCAGTTAGGTTTTTTTGGGGACGTTAATTGGTGCAATAGGCATATTGTAATTATATTTACGATTCATAAAAAACAATCTTTGTAATGAATAGATTTAAGATGTACGTGGTAGCGTTTGGCCTTATACTGGCTTCTACTACTTTGTCCTTTGCCCAACAAATAAATCCAATAGAGGGGCGTTGGGATATGGTTATTTCCCCAGAGGGGGAAGAACTTCCTTCTTGGCTGGAAATCCGCCACTCAGGTTCAAGAACTTTGGTAGGCCGTTTTGTTTATGCCATGGGTAGTGCCAGACCAATTTCCGAGGTAAAAATGAAGGACGGAAAATTTAGTTTTGCCATTCCTCCCCAATGGGAAGATGGCAATACCTATATGGAGTTTGAAGGAAGTATGAACGGGGATGTCTTAAAAGGTACTATGTTGTATACCAACGGCCAAACATATAATTGGGTGGCTACGCGTGCCCCTCAATTGGAGTATACCAAGAACCCAAAGTGGGGCAAGCCCATTAAATTGTTTAACGGAAAGGATTTAAGTGGATGGCAGGCTATGGGAGAAAACCAGTGGATCGCGGAATCAGGGGTGTTAAAAAGCCCTAAATCGGGTTCCAATTTGGTTTCCGATCAAAAGTTCAACGATTTTAAATTGCATTTGGAGTTTAAATATCCCCAAGGAAGTAATAGTGGGGTTTATCTACGTGGGCGCTACGAGGTGCAGATTATGGATAGCAAAGGGGCTGAGCCCTCGGATGTGGAATACAGTGGCGTATACGGCTTTCTTACGCCTAGTGAGGTTGCGGCCAAGGGACCTGGAGAATGGCAGGAATACGATATTACCTTGATCGGTAGAAGGGTGACTGTGGTGGCCAACGGAACCACGGTGATCAGTGATCAAATTATCCCTGGAATTACCGGAGGAGCACTGGACAGCAAGGAAGGTGAGCCAGGACCATTGTACTTTCAAGGCGATCACGGTCCTATAGAATTTAGGAATATAATTGTTACTCCAAGGGTAGATTGATTTTATAAGGAAGTTTGGGCAATTTAATGCCTTAAAACAAAAAAAAGCGACTCCGTTTCGGAAGTCGCTTTTTTGTTAGTATATAGTTTTACCGTCTTTATTCTTAAAACGATATTCAAGATACGTATAGGCATCCCTGGGTTGAATTTTAACCCATCTTTTGTGTTCCAAAAACCATTTGGAACGTATGGATGGAAACCCTTTGGTTAAATAGGCGGCAATAAATGGATGTATGTTTAAGATAATTCCATTATCCTTTGCCGGACCTTTTAAGAGTTTTTCCAGATCTGCATTTATCTTGTCTATCAAAACAATTGGGGCCTCTACCTCCTGGCCGGAGCCATTTGGATTTTCCTCACTTGTTTTAATGTTCATTTCGGGTCTGACCCGTTGTCTTGTAATTTGTATAAGTCCAAACTTACTTGGGGGTAGTATTTTGTGTTTGGCCCTGTCGTCCTTCATCTCATCCCTAAGATGATCAAAAAGGCGTCTTCTGTGTTCGCCCTTACCCATGTCGATAAAGTCTACCACGATGATTCCTCCCATATCCCGCAGACGTAATTGCCTTGCGATTTCGGAGGCGGCCAATAAATTTACTTCTAGGGCTGTGTCTTCCTGATTTTTGGCCTTATTGGAACGGTTACCGCTGTTAACGTCTATAACGTGTAGCGCTTCCGTATGTTCAATAATTAAATAGGCACCTTTGCTCATGGAGGCCGTGCGGCCGAATGAAGTTTTTATTTGTCTTTCTATCCCAAATTTTTCAAATATGGGAACAGTAGAATTATACAATTTTACAATAGATTCTTTTTCTGGTGCAATTTCATGCACATAATCTTTTACTTGCTCAAAAAGCGTTTCGTCATCAACATGGATTCCTGTAAAGGAATCGTTAAAAACATCCCTAAGTATGGAGGAAGCCCTTGTAAGCTCTACCAAAACCTTGGATGGATGCGGTGCTCTTTGGATCTTATTGCACATTACTGACCATTTGTTCAGTAAATTCTGCAAGTCTTTGTCTAGTTCTGCTACTTTTTTGCCTTCTGCTACTGTTCGGATAATAACGCCAAACCCTTTTGGTTTAATACTCCTTACGAGTCTTTTTAACCTATCTTTTTCTTCTTTGCTCTCAATTTTTTGTGAAACGGAAACGCGGTCGGAAAAAGGGACCATGACCAAGTATCGGCCAGCTATGGAAAGTTCAGAGCTTATTCGTGGTCCTTTTGTGGAAATGGGTTCCTTTACTATTTGTACGAGTAAGGATTGATTGGCTTTAATAACATCATTGATGCTACCATTTTTGTCAATATCTTCTTCAAACTGAAAATTACTTAAAGAATAGTCCTTAAGTTTCCCAGTGCTAACTTTTTTAATGAATTTCAACATAGAAGCTAGTTGCGGCCCTAAATCGTGGTAATGTAGAAAGGCATCTTTCTCGTACCCTACATTTACGAAGGCTGCATTTAGTCCAGTTACCGGCTTTCTCACCTTGGCAATTAAAATATCGCCAACGGCAAAGTCGTTACTGTCTTCTTCTTTGTGTAATTCAGTGAGTTTTCCATCCTTTAGCAAGGCAAAATCAACGGCATTGGAACTAGATCTTACGATTAATTCTCTATTCACCTGAATTAATTTATATTCATCCCGCCACTCAATAGATCAAGTGGGGATAAATGATTAAACAATAATTTGTACAGGTTGTATAAACCCGTCGAAATTCTTTTACGAATTTCTATGTCAAGGAACGTATAAAAGGAAAAAGTAGTTGTTACAACTACTTTTTCTTGTGTCGGTTAGCTCTCCTGCGTTTTTTACGCTTGTGGGTAGCTACCTTATGTCTTTTTCTTTTTTTACCACTAGGCATAGAGGTCTACTTTTTTAGATTAATAATATTTTATTTGACTTGTACATTACTTTTTACACCTTCTACAAAAACCTTTGCCGGTTTAAAGGCAGGGATGTTGTGTGCGGGGATTTTAATGGTAGTATTTTTGGATATGTTCCTACCTGTTTTTTCAGCTCTTGTTTTAATGATAAAACTGCCGAAACCTCTTAAGTATACGTTGTCTCCGCTTTCTAAAGATGTTTTTACCTCATCCATGAAAGATTCCACAGTTGCTTGCACATCTCCTTTTTCAATTCCCAGTTTTTCTGAGATTTTCGTTACAATTTCCGCTTTCGTCATTTTAACTAAATAAATTTCTAAAGAATTTTTTTTTCGGGATGCAAATATATGAATTAAATTCAATCTTTCCTTGCTAAGGAACTTAATTTTAAGTGGGTAAACCATTACTTTTGTAAATTAGGCCCTAGTAAATGAACTTTTCCAGAATTATTTTAGAGTGGTACGAGCAAAATAAAAGGCTTCTGCCTTGGCGTAGAACCAAGGAGCCTTACCGCATATGGCTGTCGGAAATTATGCTGCAACAGACCCGTGTAGCGCAAGGTATACCTTATTATATGAAGTTTGTGGAGGCTTTCCCCAAAGTGCAGGATTTGGCTGCGGCATCCGAAGAGCAGGTGCTTAAGTTGTGGCAAGGGTTGGGGTATTATTCAAGGGCAAGAAATTTACATGCCACTGCAAAAATAATTACAGAAAAATATAATGGAAAATTTCCAGATACCTATAAGGAGCTGTTGCAGTTGAAAGGTATTGGCGATTATACCGCCTCTGCAATAGCCTCAATTTGCTTTGGCCGTCCAGAAGCTGTAGTAGATGGAAATGTCTATAGGGTCTTGGCCAGATATTATGGTATAGACCTGCCCATAAACAGTTCGGAGGGTATTTTATACTTTAAAGAATTGGCAAAAGGCATTATGGATGCCAAAAATATAAGGGACTACAACCAGGGAATTATGGAATTCGGAGCCCTGCAATGTGCGCCAAGGAATCCGGACTGCGGTAGCTGTCCCCTGCAAAAATCATGTGTGGCCTTCGCTACCAATAGCATTGATAATCTACCGGTAAAAATAAAAAAGAATAAGGTGCGCAATCGGTATTTCAATTATTTGGTATTGGTAGACGAAAATAAACAGACTTTACTGCAACAGCGAAAGGGAAATGGTATTTGGCAAAACTTATATGAGTTTCCATTGCTGGAATCCGAAAAGTATATTGATCAGGGAGAAGTTGCGGGGAATTTGAAAGAATTGGTATCGTTGCAGGAACCCTCGGAAATATACCTTTACAATGAAAGTAAAATAGTTCATAAACTTTCGCACCAACATTTGCATACCCGGTTTTGGATCATCACCTTTGAATCCAATCTTGAAAATGGAATACAAATAGCTGAACTTCATAAATATCCTGTTCCAGTTTTAATTGCAGATTTTATAAAAACGTTTAAAATTTAGTACTTTTGAACTTTAATTTGAGTTATGAGCGGAACACTAAATAAGGTAATGCTGATTGGGCATTTGGGAGATGAGGTTAAAATTCACTTTTTTGAAGGTGGAAACTGTATTGGGAGATTTCCATTGGCTACCAATGAGACCTATACCAATAAGCAGACAGGGGAAAGGGTAACCAATACTGATTGGCATAACATAGTGGTTCGGAACAAGGCAGCTGAAATATGTGAAAAATACCTAAGTAAAGGGGACAAGATTTACGTGGAAGGCCGACTTAAAAACCGTCAATGGCAAGGGGAAGATGGGAATACCAGGTATACTACCGAGGTTCATGTTCAGGATTTTACCTTTTTGACCACCAAAAAGGAAAGTATGGCCAATGCCCAGGCAAGCAGCCAGAATCAACCACAGCAAGGTACAACTGCCACAACAAATAAGGTTAATGAGCCGTTAGGTAACAACGGACCTGAAGAGGAAGATGATTTACCATTCTAGATTAATTAAATTTAAAGACTGACTATTGGACCCAGACCCCCTTAGTTTATTATTGAATTTTATTGCAGTCGATAGCGGTTTTGCTTTTAAAATCGCATTCCTTTTTATTTTATTGTCTTTTTCTGCCCTTATTTCTGGGGCTGAAGTGGCTTTTTTTGGCCTATCCCAAACCGATGTTAATGAGATAGAGGAAAAAAAGACGGCCAAAGGAAAAATTATTGTAGCCCTCTTGGATCGCCCCAAAAAACTTTTGGCCACCATATTGATTGCCAACAATGCCATAAATATTGGGGTGGTATTATTGTTCAATAATATTGGCGACACCATTTTCGCCGATATTACCTATGTTATTTTAGGACTTGTTCCGGTACGCTTTCTTTTGGAGGTAGTAGTGGTTACCTTTTTAATATTGATGTTTGGGGAGATTTTACCCAAAGTATACGCCAATCGCAATAGATTTACCTTCGCCTTTTTCATGGCTTTTCCTTTAAAGGTACTGGATTTTCTGTTTTCGCCTTTAAGTTTGCCAATGAGGTCCGCTACCATTTTCCTATATAACAAATTGGGCAAACAGAAATCCAATCTTAACGTGGGTCATTTGTCCCAGGCATTGGAGCTCACCTCCGAGGGGGATACTACCGTGGAAGAGCAGAAAATACTTGAAGGGATCGTTTCTTTTGGAAATACGGATACCAAACAGGTGATGCGACCTAGGATTGATATTTTTGCCCTTAATGAAGAAATGAAGTTTTTGGAAGTTTTGGCGGAGATAAAAACCCATGGCTACTCAAGGATACCAGTTTTTTCCCAGAATATGGACAACGTACTGGGGGTACTTTATGTTAAGGATCTCCTGCCTTATATAGACCGAAAAACCTTTAATTGGATGTCGTTGATCAGGGAGCCCTATTTTGTCCCTGAGAACAAGAAACTGGACAACCTGTTGCTGGATTTTCAGACCAAGAAAAATCATTTGGCCATTGTGGTAGATGAGTACGGGGGTACTTCGGGAATAGTTACCCTTGAAGATATTATTGAGGAAATTGTAGGGGATATCAGTGATGAGTTTGATGATGAGGACTTAATTTTCTCTAAGCTGGACGATTTTAACTTTGTCTTCGATGGCAAAACTGCTTTGAAGGATTTTTATAGAGTGGCCAAAATTGAGGATGAGGACGATTTTGAGGAGAAAAAGGGCGAGTCCGAAACGGTAGCAGGTTTTGTCCTGGAAATTGCAGGAAGTTTTCCTAAAAGAGGTGAGGTGGTAATGTTCAAAGAGTATCAATTTATTGTGGAGAGCTTGGATAAAAAGCGATTGAAACAAATAAAAATTACATTGCCCCATGAAGCTTAACCTCGGACTTATTGTTTTATTATTGTGTCTTGCATCGTCATGTAAGGACGACGTTTTGCCGAAACCTAAGGCAATGCTTAGGCTGGAATATCCCGCGGGTAAGGAAGCAATCTTGGAAACAGAACACTTTTCTGTCAAATACAATGAAATGGCCAAATTGAAATCCGAGTCCAATACCTCCTTTACATTGGACTACCCCCTTATGAAAGGTTCTATTTTTATTAATTATAAGGCGGTGAACGGCAATTTGGACAAACTGCTTACCGATGCTCAAAAACTAAGCTACGAGCACGTTGTGAAGGCCGACGGTATTTATGAGGAACCCGTTGTTAACGAACCTCACAAGGTATATGGAATGTATTATGAAGTAAAGGGTAATGCAGCTTCGCAATCCCAGTTTTATGTAACGGACAGTACAAAGCACTTCGTAACCGGGTCATTGTATTTTTATGCCCAACCTAATTATGATTCTATTTTGCCAGCTGCGGTACATCTGCAAAAGGATATTCGCAAAATTATTGAATCCTTACGCTGGACGGAGTAGTATTGCTTTAATTGTTTTGTAATAAGTCCTCCGCTTGCTTAATACTGGAATTTATTTGATCCTTAAGGGCCTTGACTTTGGTCTCTTCCTCATCCAGCCATTTTTGTTTTTCTTCCGTCAACGCTTTTCCGTTCAGTATCTCGTCGCCATCAAATCTATCGCCAAAGCTTTTCATCCAGTCCATCATAGCCTTGTGTGCAGCCTTTAATTCCTCTCTGGCAGCTACATAGTCGTCGGAAGAGGCATCGTTCGTAATTTTTTCGTCCAATTGTGCCACTAATTTGCCTATAGTCCCCATTTTTGGCATTACCTCATCATGGATAGCCATTACGCCTTTCATTTGTGAATTCTCCTTGTTTTCATCTTTACAGGAGTAGGCAACCGCTATTACGACGGATAGGATAAGGGTTAATTTTTTTATCATCAGGTAAAGTTTAATGTTGTTACGCGTGGCTAAAGTGGCCTTTTAAGATAATTTTTTAAGTTGGGCGGACGTTTTTTTAAATGGTCGGCACCATTACTTTATAAGATATCAAAGATACTGAATTGTGAACGTTTTATAACTGCAATCGAATCCCATTTTCGCGAAAATCGACAGGTGTTATTTTGTACACTTGAATTATTTTGATGATAATTCAACCAAATTTTGGCCCATATCCCCAATAATATCAATTTCATTAACAAGCTTTTGAGCAAGGAATAATCCACTTAACCTTTAAATAAAGGAATTGTGCGGAGGGTTTAATGTGATTCGGGGCTAAAATCGACTATAAAATCAATTCCTTGTTAATTTGCGTGCATAAATCATTAAAATTCTGTAAATTAAATGCATAACCTAGAAAATTCTATACAATGAAACAATTTGCACTCCCTATTAGGTTTGGCATAGCTGTTAGCGGCTCATTAATTGCCTATTTCTTATTGTTGTCCCTTTTTAATCTTCACACCAATATTTTTTATAGTCTTTTTAATGGTGTAATTACGGGATTCGGGATATATGAGGCCATAAAATATTTTAGGCTCAAGGAAGGGCCATCCTTTAATTATGGCAAAGGTTTTACGGCGGGGATTGTTACCGGTTTTGTAGGGACATTGATCTTTACATTGTTTTTCGCCTTTTATGCTACGGAGATTAATCTGGGATTTTTGGATGAACTCTCCAAAGTATGGTTCCGCGATTATAACACATCGGAGGGTATTGTTTTCTTTACCGTGGCCATTATGGGCTTTGCAACTACCTTGGTTCTGACCCTGTCATTTATGCAGTTGTTCAAGACTTCGAACAACCTCAAAAGAAAATCGGTTTAAAAATCTCAAAAATCACTTGTGGATTAAGGATTTAGGAGTATATTTGCACCCGCCTAAGTAAATATTAGGCTTGTTCTTAAATTTATAAATAACACAAGCTATGTACGCAATTGTAGAGATAGCAGGGCAGCAATTTAAAGTTGCGAAAGACCAAAAAGTGTATGTTCACCGTTTACAAGACGAAGAAGGTAGCAAAGTAACCTTTGATAACGTTCTTTTGTTGGAAGATGGTAGTAACATAACAATTGGCGCCCCAGCTATAGACGGAGCCGCTGTTGAGGCTAAAGTCATTAAGCACCTAAAAGGTGATAAGGTAATTGTCTTTAAAAAGAAAAGACGTAAAGGTTACAAAAAGAAAAACGGTCACCGTCAATATTTGACTGAATTGGTAATAGAAGGTATTATTGCCTCTGGAGCCAAAAAATCTGAGAAAAAGGCGGAACCAAAAAAAGAAGCTAAACCTGCTGCTAAAAAAGCAGAGGTAAAAGCAGAAGCTCCAAAGAAGGAGGAAGCTAAAGCTACCGAGGATTTGAGTAAAAATACGGTTGCAGAGCTAAGAGAATTGGCAAAAGCTAAGGGAGTTGAAGGTTATTCTTCAATGAAAAAAGCAGAATTGATTGCCGCTTTAAGTTAATAACAAGAATTAAAACAATATATCATGGCACATAAGAAAGGTGTAGGTAGTTCTAAAAACGGTAGGGAATCAGAATCAAAACGCTTGGGCGTTAAGATTTATGGTGGACAAGCTGCCATTGCTGGGAACATCATTGTAAGACAACGTGGTACTAAACATAACCCAGGTGAAAATGTTTATGCTGGAAAAGATCATACCTTGCATGCAAGGGTAGACGGTCTTGTAAAATTCCAAAAGAAAGCAGGAGGTAAATCCTATGTTTCTATTGAGCCTTTTGAGGCTTAATACATTCCAGCTTTTAAGTATTAAAAAACTCTTTCCTTAGTTGGAAAGAGTTTTTTGTTTTTACATACTATACTGAATACTATATTTGTTTTACCACTTCTGATTTCTAAAATTCTTGGCCTTGGCAAAAGCAACTGTTTCAGATAAATAATCCACTAGGTTGTAGTTAGGTATGGGCAAGATACTCTCCAATAGGCTTGTGTCCCATTCATTGGGTTTAGAGGTCATGTAGGGGTGTAAATGCAGTCCAATGGTTTCGTAGTAAAACTCTTCCAACTTTGAAGAAAATCCTGTTGAGGTATTAATTTGATCTTCGGTAAAACTAAAATTGGAGAAGCCTACGACCTTCAAAATTTTGGCAATGCCTTTTTTCATGTTCGTCTCTTTGGAATTAACAATGTTCAATTGTTGAATTTCTTTAGAAATCACCATGGCAATTACCTGAGCGGCATAGTCCGTTGGAATAATATTTAACCCAGTGTCCGTTTTGGTAGTAATACGTATGGCGTCCTTCGAGCTGCTATTGTGAAAAAACTTCGCAAAAAGGTAAAAGACCATGTATTTTGATATAAAATAATTTGGGCTCCCATAAATATTTCCCCCAAGCACACTGGGCCGCAAAATTTGAATTGGAATATTTTTTGCCCTACCAGCTTTTAACAGGAACTTTTCCGAAGCGTGTTTGGAGGCTTCGTAATGATTGCGGTAATTACCGTTTTTTATGTTGGTATAATCGTTGTGCAATAATCCACCTATATTTCCTGCGGCAAATGCCGTACTTATATAGACGAATTTTACAATATGGCTGCAATAGGTATCGAATATATCTTTGGTAAACTGTAAATTTTGATTGAATATTTCCTCCTTGGCGGCAGGATCAGTTGATAAATTGACATACCCGGCCGAGTGTATAAAATAATCCAACTTATTATTTCCTAGAAAAGAAGCCGGATTTAATAATTTTTCCGCATCTACCGTGACTATTTTTTTTAAGACTTCAGGAAGGTTCTTTTTTACAAAATCTGTTGCGAACTCACTTGAAACTACATTTATGATTCGTTGTTCAGGTCCAACAGAAGTTTTCTTACGAACGGGGAGGTAAATGTTGTCTATACTTTGAAAGCGAAGTTCCAAAAGCGAAAATAATACTCTAGAACCTAAGGTTCCAGTAGCTCCGGTTAAGAGTATGTTCATTAAGTTGGTGTAGGAATTAAAAAATCAAAATCCTTATCTGTTTGAGTGATAAGGATTTTGGTTTTGTATTATAATGGATTCTTGAATCTTTCCAAACAAGAAGGCAGTCTAGTACCTATAATAATCGGGCTTAAAAGGACCCTCAACGGTTACTCCAATATATTCTGCCTGTTCCGGTCTTAAAGTTTCCAATTCCACTCCCAATCGGGATAGGTGCAAAGCGGCCACTTTTTCGTCCAAATGTTTTGGAAGCATATATACGTCATTATTGTATTTGTCACTATGGTTCCAAAGTTCCATTTGCGCCAAGGTTTGGTTGGTGAAGGAGTTGCTCATTACAAAACTTGGATGACCGGTAGCGCATCCCAAGTTTACCAACCTACCTTCTGCCAAAACAATAATATCCTTTCCTTCAAGGGTATATTTGTCAACCTGTGGTTTTATTTCATCCTTGGTATGGCCGTAATTTTTGTTCAGCCATGACATGTCTATTTCATTGTCGAAATGGCCAATATTACACACTATTACTTTGTCTTTCATCGCTTTAAAATGCTGCGACTGAATAATATCCTTATTTCCGGTAGTGGTTATTACGATATCGGCATTTCCAACCACTGTATCCATTTTCTTTACCTCAAAACCGTCCATAGCTGCCTGTAAGGCACAAATTGGATCAATTTCGGTAACTGTAACAATAGAACCCGCTCCTTTAAAAGAAGCTGCTGTACCTTTTCCTACATCACCGTATCCGGCAACTACAACTCTTTTGCCCGCAAGCATTGTATCCGTAGCCCTGCGAATAGCATCTACGGCACTTTCCCTGCAACCGTATTTGTTGTCGAATTTGGATTTTGTAACAGAATCGTTAACATTGATGGCGGGCATTGGCAAGGTTCCTTTTTTTACCCTTTCATAAAGCCTATGAACACCAGTGGTAGTCTCTTCGGAAAGGCCTTTGATACCTGAAGCCAATTCTGGGTATTTGTCCAATACCATGTTGGTAAGATCTCCCCCATCATCCAAGATCATGTTTAAGGGTTGACGATCTTCTCCGAAAAACAAGGTCTGTTCAATGGCCCAATTAAATTCTTCTTCGTTCATTCCCTTCCATGCATATACAGGAACCCCGGCTGCGGCTATAGCAGCAGCAGCCTGATCTTGGGTAGAGAAAATATTACATGAACTCCAAGTCACCTCTGCGCCAAGGGCAACCAAGGTCTCGATGAGTACCGCTGTTTGTATGGTCATATGCAAACACCCGGCAATACGGGCGCCTTTAAGAGGCTGTTCTTTTCCGTACTCTTCCCTTAAGGACATTAGTCCGGGCATTTCGGCTTCCGCAAGTTCAATTTCTTTTCTTCCCCATTTGGCCAAGCCAATGTCTTTTACTTTATAGGGTACGTAAGGAATGGTTTTAGTACTCATAAACTTTTTTTGTTATAGTTAGTTGCTCGTATTCGTTTGAAAATAAATCGGAAGAATAAATTAAAAACAATTTAAATGAAGAATATCTTCGAATAGCCTATTTCTTCTCCTTTTTTATTTTTATTTTAGTAATAGAACAATATACTTGTATTTTGCATTTGCAAAGGTAGTAATAACTTAAATAATCTAATGCCTCTTTACAAAACAATAACAGTTGGGGACGATGCTAAAGTCTTGATTTGGAAAGTTGAAGAAACGGAATCCCAACTTTCTGAAGGGGTTGTGCTTACTCCGCATTGCCAAAAACGTATGATGGGAATGAAGTCGGAATTGCATAGAAGGGGGTTCCTGAGTATAAGACATTTAATGGCAATAGAGGGTTATGTTGATCACGATCTATTTTATGATGATGCGGGCAAACCGCATTTGACAGATGGCAAGTTTATCTCCATTACACATTCACACGAATTTACGGGAATTATTATTTCGGATACCAAAGAGGTAGGAATCGACATTGAAATGCAACGTGATAAGATTCTAAGGATAGCAAACAAGTATACCCCATTGGAGGAATACAAAACCGTGGCAAATGCGGATGCCTTGGTAAGAAAACTTACCATTGTTTGGGGAGCAAAGGAATCCTTGTACAAGATATATGCCCAACATGGCCTAAGTTTTTTGCACCATATAGATATTACGGATTTTTCTTTGTCCGACTCAGAGACTACTGGCACCATTCTATATAAGGGAAAGGCCTCCCACTACAATATTATATTTTTGGAGTTTGAGGGATATACCTGTGTGTATGCCATTAAAAATTAGTGGGCTGCAATCTTTACAGCCAGTCTTATTATAGCCAATATTACTGCTTCATAATCTTGGATTTAGTTAGTTGTCTGTTCGGGAATAAATGCGATAATCCTACCAATTCCGAAGTATTTTTTCTGAAAAACCCTAATATTTTTATTGGGAAAGGCTATTTTTGATCAACATTAATTGTTTAAAGCCTTGCTAAAATCACCAAAATAAACCTATTGGATCACGTATATAACTTCAGTGTTTAAGTAAGGTTTGAATGTGGAAACAAATCTTCATTGGGATTGTTGGAAAGTGGTTTGATAAAAATGAAAATTCTAAAATCTGACCGGAGTAACTATGAGCCCCATTTTTGAATGGATTTTTGCCCAGTACCAAGATACTTCTACCCATTTGATAATTTTGGAAATGGTAGGGGTGTTTTTCGGATTTTTAAGTGTTTGGTACTCCATGAGGGAAAATATATTGGTTTTCCCTACAGGAATCCTTAGTACGGGGCTGTTTGTATATATCCTTTTTGTTTTTGGGTTATTGGGAGATATGCTGATCAATGCCTATTACTTCGCCATGAGTGTCTACGGATGGTATATATGGACTAGAAAGGTAGATGAGACCCATTTTATTCCCATAACTACAACGACCCCCAAAGAGAAAAAATGGACGGTTTTTTTATTTGTTGCTACTATTTTATTTGTTGTTTTTGTATACGTGGTATTTGATAAGTTGGATAGTTGGACAGCTTATATAGACACCTTTACAACGGCCGTATTCTTTGTAGGAATGTGGCTCATGGCCAAGAAAAAACTTGAAAATTGGGTATATTGGATTATAGGTGATGTAATATCGGTTCCATTATATTTTTATAAAGGACTTATATTTACATCTCTGCAATATTTATTGTTCACTATTATTGCCATTTTCGGATACCTTGCATGGAAGAAAAGTTTAAACAAGAGCCCTCAAGTATTATTAAAGTAGTGTTATTTGGACCGGAATCTACGGGAAAGACAACCTTGTCCCAAGATTTGGCCAAGCATTACAATACCGTTTGGGTACCGGAATATGCACGTGAATACCTTCAGGACAAATGGGATAAAGAAAGGAAAACCTGTGAGCCAAAAGATTTATTGCCCATAGCTGAGGGACAGATCAAATTGGAAAATTCCCTGACCAAGAAGGCTAATGAAGTCTTAATATGCGATACCGATCTTTTGGAGACCAAAGTTTATTCCGAAGCCTACTATTTGGGATATTGTGATCCAGTTTTGGAGACTTACGCATTGCAGAACACTTACGATATCTATTTTCTGACCTATATAGACATTCCGTGGGAAAAGGATGACCTAAGGGATAAACCAAATGACCGTGAACGAATGTTTCTTTATTTCAAGGATACTTTGGAAAAATATAACAGGAATTTTATTATCTTAAAGGGTGATAAAAAAACAAGGCTGATAACGGCCCAGAACTACATTAACCAACTATTGAGAAAATAATGGAATTAACGGAAGCAGACAAAAAACAATTAGAAAAGAAGGGTATTTCTAAAGAAAAAGTTCTTGGTCAAATTGAGACATTTAAGGAGGGTATTCCTTTTGTGAGATTGGAAAAGGCCGCGGTAGTATCCGATGGCATTTCCAAATTTTCCGAGGCTGAGGAGCAAGGGCTTATTAAAAAATTTGAGGATGCAAAGAAGAAAATTTCACTTCTGAAATTTGTACCGGCTTCCGGTGCTGCATCCCGAATGTTCAAGGCAATGTTCAATTTTTTGGATACCTATGATCCCAAAGCCGAAAAATTCGAGGCCTATTTGGACAGAACCAAGGATAAGGATGTGAAGGCCTTCTTTGATGGGTATAAAAATTTTGCCTTTTATGACCTTATTCAAAAAAGGATAGCTGGTAAGACAAGCTCCAAGGATGAGGAAAAGTACCTTTTTGTAAAGGAGATGTTATTGCCTGAAGGCTTGGATTTCGGATTTTACCCAAAAGGCCTTTTGCCCTTTCATGACTATGGCAAGCACACCGCCACACCTTTCGAGGAACATTTAAAGGAGGCTATTGCCTACGCCCAGGTGAATAACGAGGCAAATCTACATTTTACCATTTCTGAGCAGCATGGCGAAATGTTCAACAAAGAATTTAAGACTGCCGGGGAGCGTGTGGCAAAGGATGCTAAAACCTCCTTTACGGTTAACTATTCCTTTCAGAAGCCTTCTACGGATACTATCGCTGTAACTTTGGACAACAAACCTTTCAGAAATTCGGATGGCTCCCTGTTGTTCAGGCCAGCTGGTCACGGTTCCTTGATAGAGAACCTGAACGAGCAGGATGCGGACATTATTTTTATAAAGAATATTGATAATGTGGTGGTTCCAAGATTTTCTGACGATGTTGCCAAAAGCAAAAAGATATTGGCCGGACTGTTGTTGGAATTACAAAGCAAGGCGTTTGAATATGCCAAGCTATTGGACGGGGATAATCTAACTTCTGAAATATTGGAAACTATAAAATCGTTTTTGGAAAAGGATTTAAATGTCCGATTCTCAGATAAATTTGGGGGTTTTAGTATAGGACAGCAAATAGAAATTTTAAAGGATAAGATAAGCCGTCCCATTCGTATATGTGGAATGGTCAAGAATGAAGGCGAACCTGGAGGCGGTCCGTTTTGGATAAGGGATGCCCACGGTCATATTTCACTTCAAATTATAGAATCTGCACAAGTAGATATGGATAATCCGGCACAGGTCGATATCTTAAAGAACTCTACCCACTTTAACCCGGTAGATTTGGTCTGCGGGGTAAGAAATTATAAGGGAGAGAAATTTAATTTGCTCAATTATGTAGATGCCAAACAAGGTTTTATCACCCAAAAAACAAAAGAAGGAAAAGATCTAAAGGCTTTGGAATTGCCAGGTCTATGGAACGGTGCCATGGCCTTTTGGAATACTATTTTTGTAGAAGTTCCCTTGGTGACCTTTAATCCTGTAAAAACGGTCAACGACCTATTAAAACCTGCTCATCAGGTAAAATAGATTTATGGACCACATATGGGACTATTTCCCATTCCCACAAATATATCAGGTATTGTACCCAAAAAGTGTATAATTTTTATACACTTTTTGCGGTGCTATACATATTTATACATTCCCTATAAATAATAGATTTTGCATAAATGACTGATTGTCAATGTCTTGTATATTTAATTATTGAAATTTGATTGTTGGCATAATTTTCCTTCTATCTGCTGTGAGAAACAAATAGTATTCACACAAAACACTAGAGATATGAAAAATGATATGAAAAGCTTGGTTTTTGCCACAGCGATGGCAATGGGAAGTTTAAGTCCAGTTTTGGCCTCACCTCCAATATTTCACGATGGAATTATGGAAGTAATTATTGCTCAAGAATTTACTGAAATAGATCTTGATCAATTGCCCGACACAATTACAAAGGCTTTGGAGAAGGATCATGCCGGAGCCGTAATAAACAAAGCATATGTAAATGAAGAGGCTGAATATAAGTTGGAGGTTACTTTTTCAGATGGAACCAATTCCGAATTATATGCCGATGCTTCAGGCAACTGGATAGATATGTAATGCATTGGTAAAGTGAGTTATATGAGTTATTTGAATTAGCAGGGCTACCTTATGGTGGCCCTTATGCGTTTCTATTGGAAAGTGGCACCCAACTATTATTTAAGTCTTAGTAGAATAGTGTTGGCCGTTGCCATATTTAGTCCTGTTCATGGGTTTTCAAGTTGTCATTGTTCCCCTATCTGAGGTTATGGTGTGTAATTTTAACACAATTGAATCCCTTAATACCCATTATTACACAGTCTTTGTGTAATAGCAAAACTACTTTAAGTTATTGAAAGTCAGGGTAATGAAGGTTTTTTGTTGATTTCGGTATCGTTTTTCCATTGGTAATGGTAATAATTATTAAAATAAGAATCATGAGAAAGCTATTTTTTGGAATTGCATTATCAATAACAAGTTTAACCGCCTGTGCTCAAGAGAACAAAGCAGCAACAGGGGCGGTTACGGAAATGAGCATTAACCAAGATAAATTCTCCGAAATAGGTGCTGCAGAATTGCCCGAAGCAGTGACCAAGGCAATAGACACCTATTATCCTTCTGCGGTTATCAATAAGGCCTATGTTAACAATTTCCAACAATTCAGGTTGGATATAATTTTGAAGGAAGGCAATAGCGGTACCATATATGCCGATAAGGATGGGGATTGGATAGAAAGATAGGATGTGTTTATTATGATATTATTGGGCATACCAATGATAATGGGATCGTTTAAACGATCCCAATTTTTGTTTTTGGTGTTTTATAAGGTGAAATATGGCGGTAACTTGATGGCATTGTCATTTGATTGGCGATTTGGCACAATTAATTATTAGGTAATAAAGAATCTGTTTCTGGCATACAAAAAGGATACATGAGAAATAGTGTTTAGTTTTTACCCATTAAAAAAGTTTGATACCCATAAATACACAGTTCAATTTTTTGTGCACAAATCATAACACACACATATATAGGTGGTTACGTATATTTTAAGTGTTCGTTGAATTTTGGTATCATATTTTCAATAGGTATAACAAGTTTAACTATTAAAATGAAAATCATGAAAAAATTATTTTTTGTAGCAGTATTATCATTCGGAAGTCTAACCGCATTTGCTCAAGCAGGTGAAGATGTAGCACAAGTAACTACACAGACTGCAATAGCTCAGGACGACTTCTCTGAAATAGAAACAAGTGATTTACCAGAAGCGGTTGCAACAGCTGTTTCTACTGACTATCCTTCGGGGACCATCAGTAAAGCTTATGTAAATAAACAGGAGCAATATAAGTTGGAAGTAACTTTGGAGGATGGTACTACAGGTACTTTGTATGCCGATAAAGACGGTAACTGGATAGAACTATAGTAAAACTTGAATTATTTGTTTTGTATCAAGTTGGTTTGGTAAGAGGGGATTGTTTTATACAATCCCCCTCTTTTTTTTATGAAAATTTTTAAAGGCAACTAACTTTCTTATGGTATTTTTACTATCTATAGTAAATTGTAATAGAAAGGTATGCCCAAACTCCTTATCATTGAAGATGACGCCGCTTTTTGTCAAATGCTTCAAAAGTTTTTGATTAGAAACGGTTACGATGTCGACGAAAGTTTTACTGCCCAGGATGCCAAGACCAAATTCAAGGCAAGCACCTATGATCTAGTTTTAACAGATTTGCGACTTCCCAATTATGATGGGCTTCAACTTTTATCCGATATCAAGGAGGTAAATCCAAAGACACAGGTTATTGTTATGACCGGTTATGCCGAGGTTGGTTCTGCCGTGGAGGCTATGAAAAAAGGTGCCTACGACTACATCTCCAAACCATTTACTCCAGAGGAAATTCTAATGCAGATTAAAAGCGCCTTAAACCAAGAGACCGAGAGGCAATTGGATAGTGCGCCAAAGGATAGCCATAAAAGCGAAAATTTGGTAGTTGATCCCCAGGACGATAGGGTTGTTATTGGAATAAGTGAGGCTTCCAAAAAATTGCACGAGTACATAAAGCTGGTGGCCCCTACGGACATGTCCGTTTTAATTACAGGGGAAAGTGGGACAGGAAAGGAGGTAACTGCAAGGGCGATACACGATAATAGTAAGCGCAATGAACACAATTTTGTGGCCGTAGATTGCGGTGCCATTCCCAAAGAAATTGCCACTAGTGAATTTTTTGGGCATGTTAAAGGAAGTTTTACTGGAGCAGTGGAGGATAAAAAGGGACATTTTGAGGCGGCCAATGGGGGTACCTTATTTTTGGACGAAATAGGGAACCTTTCCTATGAAAACCAGATACAGTTGTTAAGGGCCCTACAGGAAAGAAAAATTAAAAGAGTTGGTAGTAACAAGGAGATAGAGGTAGATATCCGAATTGTAACGGCCACAAACGAAGACCTAACAGAGGCTGTTGAAAACGGTAGTTTTAGGGAAGATCTTTTTCATAGGATCAACGAATTTTCTGTAGAAATCCCGTCCTTGGAGGAACGCTTTGAAGACCTACCACTTTTCGCTGATTTCTTTTTGAAAAAGGCCAACCGATCCTTGGGAAAAGTAGTGCAAGGTTTTTCGGGGGATGTAAAGGATATATTTAAGCAATATCATTGGCCCGGAAATCTACGTGAATTGCAGAATGTTATAAAAAGGGCGGTTCTGTTGACCAGTGGGGATATGGTAGAGAAAGCTGCCTTGCCCAAAGAAGTATATAAGAGTAAGGAAAGCAATGCTAAAGTCGATAACTTTTCCAAGGCCGATTATGAGAAGGAACAAATAGTAAAGGCCTTGAAACAATCAAATTTTAATAAATCCAAAGCGGCCAAACTCCTTCAGATCACAAGAAAAACACTATACAACAAAATTAATCACTATAATTTGGACTTGTAGCCAAATATGATTTAATGGCCAGGATCAAAACGGTGGACTTATTCTGAAGGTCCCTGTAGGTTTGTTTCAAGACCTTAGGTTCCCATTGGCCAATTTCCAAAATCTCCAATTGCTCTAATATTGGAACTATCTCCTTACTGTTTAATTGTCTGAACATGGGGAGCATTCGATGTGAAACAACATTCACCGTCTTAATATCCATATCATCTACCGCCACTTTCAGTTTTTCCATGTTGGTTTTGGTATCGGTAATAAAGGTCTGCAAAACTTCGGCTATGCCTTCATCATCATCTCCTAAAAAAGAGGAAATAACCCCCAAGTGGAATAAGTTTGAACCGGAGGCGATATTAGGTTTTTCTGTATTTTCAGCTTTTTTACGAACTGCTTGGGGGAACAAGTTGCTCAATACTTCCAAGAACATATCTTTGGTAAAGGGTTTTTGAAGGATATCTGAAAAACCTGCTTCAATATACTGCTTCCTTTTTAGATCTTTCCGCCCCGTCATGGCTACTATGGGTTGCCCGGCATAATGCGAATAGGTGCCGTTTTGTAGTTTGCCCAATACTTCAAAACCCGTTATATTGGGCATTTGTATATCGGTCAAAACCATGTTGTACCCAAGTGTCCCTGTTTTTGAAACATCATCAAAACTATTGTAGGTATGGGCAGCGAGTCCCAAATGTTGACAGACTTCCTTGAGCAGTTTTAGCATGGCAGGGTCATCATCAATGATAAGAAGGGACAACTCCACTTTTGGGCTGATTTCCATTTTCTTAGGGGAGTTCAAAGGTTTTTTTGATATCTCGAGAGGAATTTCAACCGAAAATGTACTTCCTTTATTTTCCTCGCTATGGAGGCTAATTTCTCCACCCAATAGTTCGGTCAGTTTCTTGGAAATGGTAAGACCTAGACCATAACCGCCATATTTTTTATCCGTATGGTCCTCTGCCTGGGTAAACTCTTTAAAAATGTGTTCTTGTTTTTCTTTTTTAATCCCTATGCCAGTATCAGTGACCTGGATTAAGGTGTGATAGTTTCCGTTCGCTTCGTTTAGCACCTTGGCTTCAACCTTTATGAAACCTTCATTGGTAAATTTATAGGCATTGCCGATTAGGTTGGTCAAAATTTGTCTTATCCTAAATGGATCTCCCAAAACGGGCTTATCCAATTGCCTGTCGATTATTACCTGTAGTTCTATGGGTTTCTTCAAATGTATTTCCTTGAGGTTTTCGGCAGTTTCCCTGATAAGGTCGGAAAGTATAAATGCCGTCTGGTCTATTTTTATTTTTCCTGCCTCCAATTTGGAAAAATCCAATAGATCGTTTACCAGACTATCCACATATTTGGAAGCGGATTTTACATTCTTTAAATAGGACACCTGTTTGCCGGAAAGCCCGGTATTTTCCATTAATTCGGAATAACCTGTTATGGTATTCAATGGCGTTCGCAGGTCATGGCTAACCGTAGAAATTAATTGTTCCCGACTTCTTAAAAGGGATTCGGAAAATTTCTTTTCTTTCTCCAGTTGTTGTCTGTACAGTTGTACCTTCCAATAATCTTTGGTAATTAGGAAAGTGAAGAGTCCCACAATAGCTATACCCAGCAAGCTGGCAAAACCTGCCACACGCAGGCTTCTTTTTAGGGCGGTTTGTTTTTTTAGGTTGTCGTTGTAGGATTTTGTAATTACCTCCTGTTCAAAGGCCGAAATAATACTGCGTAGTTGTTGTGAAATTTCCAGATCGGCCCTGCTTAATTGCAATTCTTTCTGTGCTACCGAACGCAAGGCCTTGGTATTGCTCTGTTTGGCCTCTGCCAAAAGCGATTTGGAAACCGTTAAAACAGAATCTACCCGTTGGGCAACAGGAATGTTACTGGTGTCTTTTGGGACGTTTTCACTTAGGTATTCTGCCCATTTTTTTAAGGTATTCTGAGCATCAGGAGGTAAGTCCGAATAATTGGGATTTAGGCTTTCCGGAGTAATTTTTCCAAGAGACTCTTCAATTTTGCTAAATTCCTTGAGGGCATTGTCTATGGAATTGTTGGTTTCGCTTTTTCTTTTTAAGCGCAGCAATTCATTACTGTTGAATACCTTTTTTTTAAGAAGCCCCTGCACACTATCCAACATCTCCTTTTGGTAGTCATTAACTGTAAGAAGTTTAAGGGAGTCTATGGTGATAAAAATGGAATCTATCTTTTGGGCATAGGCCGTAAAGCTTTTTGGGGTCTTTTTTTGGAGTGCCAGTTTGGAAAGACTTTCCGCCTCATATAGTTCTGTTAATAGGGAGCCTGTTTTTAGTAATTTGGCATCGTTTTCCGTTGCTGTGTCTGTAGATACAAATACCTTTATTTCAGAAAATATAAAATAGGCCACTACCAGGGTCAATATCCCAAGCATTAGATAGCTGAACATTATTTTAAAGGTGAATTTGTTCTTTGTCTTGTTCATTAATGATTCCATTTTTTGCGGCCCTTATTCTAATTTACGTATTTCAAGTCCCATTGGTCTATAAATTATAGTTAATTATTTATTGCTTTTTATTATGATATTAGAATGGTCGTATGTAAATTTGCGCCCGTCTCAAAGGGGTGCTTGTTAGGTCAGGCTGAGATTATACCCAAGGAACCTGGGCAGGTAATGCTGCCAAGGGATGCGAAAATCGCGTTTTGGAATTTCCAACGTTTTATTTTCGATACAATTTTGTAATCGGAAAAAAACAAAAATCAATTTTTAACAAGAATAATAGCCCCTTTTATTCGTAACAAATGTATTACGGATGAAAACTATGTTCACAACTGTCGCTATCGTAGCGACTACGCTTTTGGCGATTGGCCAAGAGAAACCCAAAGATTCTTTGGAAGGAAAAGAAATTGCCTTGGATGAGGTATTGGTATCCGCTGTTCGGGTTACCAAACAATCTCCGGTAACTTTCACCAACCTGACCAAAGACCAGATCAAACCTAGAAATTTAGGGCAGGATATTCCTATCCTTATGAATTTTCTGCCAGCAGTGGTTACCACTTCCGATGCCGGGGCCGGTATAGGCTACACAGGAATCCGAGTCCGTGGTAGTGATGGTACACGGGTAAATGTTACCATTAATGGGATTCCCTACAACGATGCGGAATCACACGGTTCGTTTTGGGTAAACATGCCCGATTTTGCCTCTTCCACAGAAAGTTTGCAATTGCAGCGTGGGGTAGGAACATCAACAAACGGATCAGGAGCCTTTGGAGCCAGTTTAAATTTGTTGACCGATGCCGTTTCCGACGAGGCCTTTGGTCAAATTTCGTCTTCTATAGGCAGCTTTGGAACACTCAGGAACAATTTGAAGTTTAGCACCGGTCTTTTGAACGATCATGTTGAAATTGCAGGACGTTTGTCCAGAATAACCTCGGACGGTTATATTGATAGGGCTTCTTCCGAATTGGATTCCTACTTTCTGCAAGGGTCCTATGTGGATGACAATACTTTGGTAAAGGCATTGTTGTTCGGGGGACATGAAATTACCTATCAGGCTTGGAACGGGATAGATGCAGAAACATTGGAGTCTGACAGAACCTTTAATTCTGCGGGAATCTATACCGATGAAAATGGAAATACCCAATTCTACGACCACGAAGAGGATAATTATAGGCAAAATCATTTTCAATTGCATTGGAATGAACAAATTGCGGATAATTGGAATACCAATCTGGCATTTCATTTTACCAAGGGAAGAGGTTTTTTTGAACAGTACAAGGAAAACGATGACTTTAGCACCTATGGAATTGAGCCTATAATGGTTGATGGGGAAGAAGTGGATAAGACCGATCTAATAAGAAGGCGTTGGCTGGACAATGATTTTTACGGTACCACTTTTTCTGTCAATTATGACCAAGAGAGTTTGAATTTAATTCTTGGAGGAGGTTGGAACAAATATGAAGGAAGCCATTTTGGGGAAATTATTTGGGCCCGTTTTTCCAACAATAAGGATTATGAAGACAGATATTATGATGATAGTTCCACTAAAACGGATCTAAATCTTTTTGCCAAGGCGAATTATAAATTTAGCGACCAATGGAGTGCTTATGGGGATTTACAGTATAGGACCATAGGCTATACAGCCAATGGGGAAGACACAGGAATCGTAGATGATACCTTTAATTTTTTCAACCCAAAGGTTGGGATTACCTACGATCTAAACATGAACAATAATTTTTATCTCTCTTATGCCAGGGCCAATCGTGAGCCTAATAGAAATGACTATGAAAGTGGTAGCCCAAAGCCGGAGAAATTGAACGATTATGAGTTGGGATGGCGCTATATTTCCCCAGATGTGCAATTGAATACCAATGTTTACTTTATGGGTTATAAGGATCAATTGGTGCTCACTGGCGAATTAAATGATGTTGGAGCCCCTTTACGAGCCAATGTTGGGGACAGTTACCGTTTAGGTTTGGAAGTGGATGCCACCATAGCTTTGGGGAATCAATTTAAAATACGGCCCAATGTGGCATTGAGCAGAAACAGAAACAGGGATTTTGTGTTTCAGCGGGATGGAGAACTAGAAGAACTTGGGGATACCCGTATTTCCTTTTCGCCAGATATTATTGTAGGAAACGTTTTAACCTATCAGCCTAAGGAAAATGTTCAATTTAGCGTGTTGACCAAGTTTGTTGGAGAGCAATATATGGGTAATATAGATTCCGAAGGTTCCAAGTTGGATTCGTATTCGCAAACCGATTTTAATGTACAGTATGAGATCACTACCAACGGGTTTTTTAAGAGCATCGTTTTATCTGGACTGGTCAATAATATCTTCGATTCCTTATTTGTGTCCAATGGATACTTTTATACTTTTGATGACGATTATTCAGTGCCCGATACCATTACGACCTATGAAGGAGCCGGTTATTACCCACAGGCAGGGATTAATTTTCTCTTAGGGGCATCCATAAGTTTTTAAGGGAGGTATACCGCTTTATTCGGAAACTTAAAACCCCGATGTTAGTACAATTGTACCAACATCGTGGTTTTTTCATTTTTAATAATACGCCCAAGAATAGTATTATTAAATTAAATAGGATTTATTTCTATAAAAGAAGTTCGTGACTATTATACATTTTCCGGCACTATATAGGGATATCTATACTTTCTGGTAAGCATAAGATCGGCTTCTTCATTGTTTATAAATTTCTCGAACTCCCCATTAAATTTTAAGGTTTCCCCGACCCTCAGGGCAATATTTGCTATCAATGGCAGCACAGTGGACATATGCCCTGTCTCTATATCGCAATTTAAATCATGATGGTTTCCTGAGCGTACCCCGTCTATAAAATTGCCATAATGTCCCTTGCTATCGGGGGCGGTCAAAAAGGAGGTGTCACCACCAACGGCAGCACTTCCGGCCATTTCAGAACCTGCAAAAGGTTCGGTCTCCTTGCCTTTGTATGCTTTCCAGGTAGATCCGTTTACTTCCATCCACCCTTCCGTTCCGTAAAACATATTACCAATTTTAACTCCTAAATTGGCCTCATGATTGGTGTATCTGCCCCTAGTTTCAAATTCCAATATTTTTCCGTCCCCATACTCAAATACGGAAGTTTGGGTGTTTGGTGTTTCCTGCGAACATTCCTGTGGTGTAAATCCAAAAATACCTCCCATAGACTGAACCTTTACCGGATGTATTTTTTTATTCAGGCCCCATCGGGCAATATCAAATTGGTGTGGCCCTTGGTTGCCTGTGTCGCCATTGCCGGTATCCCAGTGCCAGTGCCAATTATAGTGTCCCTTTTTTTCATTATAAGGCCTATAGGTGGCCGGGCCCAGCCAAAGATCGTAGTTCAAGGTTGAAGGTGATACACTATCTGGGGTAATTCCAAAAGAATCCCTGGGTTTAAAACATGTGCCTCGGGATAAAAATACTTCCCCAATACCACCACGATGTAAGAAATCCATAGCCTGCATAACATTGCTTATGGATCTGTTTTGGAATCCTACCTGGACTACCCGATTGTATTTTCGTGCGGCCTCTACCATTTTTCTTCCCTCCCATACATTATGGGAACTAGGTTTTTCAACATATACATGTTTTCCGGCCTGACAGGCCCAGATGGTGGCCAGTGCATGCCAATGATTTGGAACAGCCACGACTACAGCGTCTATTTCCTTGTCCTCAAATACACGGCGCATATCTTCCTCCGTACCTGGTTTGTTGCCTTTTTGGTTTTTGGCAGCCATTTTTACATTGTCGCCCAAAACGGCAGAGTCAACATCACAAACGGTTTTAATATGTACTCCATCATTGTACATCTCGGAAAAATTTTCCAACAAATTACTTCCACGACCCCTGACACCAATAGACCCTAGGACCACACGGTCGTTGGCACCCATAATGTTCCCGTAAGATTTTGCGGAAAAGGCAGATGCCCCCACAACAACGCCTGTACTGGCAAGGGTAGTTTTTTTAATAAAGTCTCTTCTGTTGTCCATATTTAAGTTTTATTAATGGTATTGATGATTATTTTTTTGATAAGACGTGCAGCAATTTATTGTGCTGAAAATTTGTCAAATTCCGCATCAAGCTCGGCCTTTTCCAAATTCTTACTAGCTACTATAATTCTATGTCTAAAGGTAACTTCCTCACCTTGGTCCAGGCTTAGGTTTAAGGCTTCCTTTCCATCGCTAAAGACTTCCTGTCCTAGGGGATTGGCGGCAAAAAGGCCATAGCCGCGGGTGTGCCAATAGGTAGGATAGCCGGCATTGGAAGTATGGTCCAAGATGGCAAGGGAAATTTTTTCATCACCAATGTTGGATCTTAAATTTACCCAATTCGATCTTTTTCCCCAACAGTCGTTCCCTTCAATATTTTCACTATTAATGTAATTTCCATTAACACCTTCATTGTTTAGTACAGGGACACCGGTAGGGATTCCATTGGAATCGGTAAAAATATCGGGCTTGTCGGAGGGATGTTCCAATTCGCGTGTAACCCGAATGCCGAGGACCCCTTCCTTATTGTCCTTGAAAATTACTTTTTCGTTGGGGGCAGAAAGCCTGGTGATGCGATCTATGGAATATTCATCGTGATCACCTCTAAAAATAAAAGTGGTGTTTTCTTTAAGCAATACTTTTCCTTCGTTGGAAACCCAATCCATGGAAACCTTTAGGCTTGCTTCCTCATTGCCGTCTTCCATGCCCAGTATTTCCTTGTGAAGAATAGTACCGTAACTTCCTCTCTTTTCTACTTTAATGGAATCTGAATTGTTCCAAAAATCCAATCCGTTAACATCGCCGTAATTAAACCAGACCCCTACGTGATGCGGATGGTCCACTCTTTCGCCCACAGACGGCTCTAAGGGATATTTTCTGGTAATCTTGGTGCCCTTTGGGGTGACCAAAGGATATAGCACGGGTTTTTTAATGTTGGTAGGGTAGATGTAGGAGGTAAATAGATTGTCATCTATAAATACATCCACCTTTTTTTCTTGGTCGTTGCGGACCAGTTTTATCCTTTTTTCTGCCTTGGGTTGAATGTTGGCCCCGGCCGTTTTATCAGACTTGGCCTGTTTACAGGACACCATAAATAAGAGGGCTAAAACACTGCTTAAACCAGATTTAAGAAGTAATGTTCTTGTGTTCATTCTTGTTGGTCGATATTTGATTAGATTAATTTGTTCCTAGAGCTAATAATTCAATTACATTTTTCCAATCTTTATGTTACGGAAGCTGGCGGTCATTTCGGTGTTTGGATGTAGTTGCAACCCTATGGGTCCAGATTTAACATAACTGTCGGAGGTGTAGCTCATGACATGCTTGTTGTTGAGCCAAACTTCATAATACCCTGCAATAGCTATCACTTTTATGGTATTCCAGTCGTTGGGCTTTAGAATTTCCTTGACGTTTTGGGCTTCTACGGGATATTTTTTTCCTACAATATAGGGAGAGCCGGTCATATCACGCTTTAAGGAGCCCGAAATCCCCATTTGTATCTGTTCCTTGTCGTTTCTGAGGAAAATCCCTGTATCTACCGTTCCTTCATCATATCTGAAGTCGGTTTCTATTACAAAATCGGTATATTCCTTGTCGGTCCATAGAATAGATCCCTTTTTATCGGGACCACTTTTGGCTCGTAATATTCCGTTTTCCACGGACCACCATATGTTGTTTTCAGGAACAACCCACCCTTTCAGATTTTTTCCGTTAAAAGCACTTTTAAGTACGGGATCTTGTGCAAACATGTTTAACGTAATAAAATTCACTATCAGAAACGTACAAATTATTTTGGCTTTCATTTTATTAAGGTTTTAAGGGTGATATTATAAATTGGAATTTGGTCTATGATTAACAAAACAGTTCTTAAATTATTAAGAAGTACATTGAAGTATTCTTAATGTTACCCCGTTTTTTTATAAATCTATTTAAAAACTATGTCTTTTTCCAATTTTATCTGCCAAAATTTAGAGCAACCCTAAGTATTGGTAAAATACCATTAAGTAGAGTTAAGAATTGTGAAGTTGATTATGGCCGGTTAATTAAAAATGCTATATGTTGTCTTTCTTGCCAGATATTTTAGCCGGTATTCTTATAGATTCAATTGGAAGATTGTCCTTTATTATTTTATCTTTCATAATATTGGAACATTCTTTACATATTTATGATGAATCAGGGAATTTGGGTCGATTTATTCATATTTTAACCCTTATTTTTGTGATGCATGTAGATAACCAAAAACCTGAAAATTCTAAATAATGAACAATACTAGTTACGCGAAACCAATGCGATGGGGAATAATTGGTTGTGGAGCGGTTACTGAGGTAAAAAGCGGACCACCTTATCAACAGACCAAAGATTTTCAATTGATTGCCGTTATGCGCAGGGATAAAGAAAAGGCGGAGGACTATGCCAAAAGACATGGTGTTCCAAAATTTTACTCAAAAGCAGAGGACTTGATCGGGGATCCAGAGGTAGATGCGGTGTACATTGCTACACCCCCGGACACCCATAAGCATTATGCCTTAATGGTGGCAGAGGCCGGGAAGCCTTGCTGCGTAGAGAAGCCCATGGCACCAAGCTATGCGGACAGTTTGGAGATATACAATGTTTTTAGTGAAAGAAAATTGCCACTTTTTGTGGCGTATTATAGGCGCTCCTTGCCAAGGTTTTTAAAAATTAAGGAATGGCTGGATAAGGGTGAGATTGGAGATGTAAGACATATCCGTTGGCATCTGTCCAAACCTCCAAGTACGGAAGATCTTGACAAAACATACAATTGGAGGACTGATGGTGAAATGGCACCTGGGGGTTATTTTGATGATTTGGCCAGCCATGGGTTGGACTTGTTTTCGTTTTATCTTGGGGATATTGAAAATGCCTTTGGGGTAAGTACAAATCAGCAAAAATTATATACCGCAAAAGATGCCATCGCTGCTTGTTGGATATACAAAAATGGAGTTACTGGCGAAGGCAGTTGGAATTTTGGCACTTATGAAAGGGTGGATAATGTGGAGATTATTGGCAGTACCGGTAAAATATCCTTTCCCGTGTTTGATGAAGGGGATGTCGTCCTAAGCAATGATAAGGGTACTCAAAATCTCTTTATTGATCATCCTAAGCACGTGCAACAATTCCATGTGGAAAACATACGGGCGCATTTATTGGAAAACAGGGAGCATCCTTCAACTGGGAAGTCGGGATTGCATACCAGCTGGATAATGGACAAAATATTAGGTCAGATCTAAGGGTTGTTAATTGGAGATGATTACGGAATTGCCGCTATAGGTGGCGCGGTAAAAAAGTAGGTCGTGATAAGTCTTGCCGTCCTCCGGCCTGTCAATTAGTTGTCCTGTAAACAAATGGTATTGATAACCTTCACAGGAGCAGGTAACCAGCTGTCCATTTAATGACATTGTGGAACAGTCGTTGGGGGCATGGTTGGGGCAACTGGCTTCCCAGGCCATATACGAATTAAATCCGGTATTGATGACAAATGCCCCTCGGGTACCTACTGCGGCGTTTCCCACATATACGGCGCTACCTGTGTTGGTCAATGAACTGTATAGGGGTAGGTTAAGATTAAGATCAAACCTAAAGCTAATTTCCTGTAGGTACGGATTTCTATTGGTGGAGTTCTTGTCGCAGGACAATAAAAAAAATAAAAATAATAATCCCAATATGCGTTTCATACCGCTGTGCCTATTTAAATAACTTAAACAAAATTGAACAAAATTTATGTATATTTGTCTTAAATCCTCTTTAAAAAAAGAGGATTTTCCTATTTATTTAATGTAGAACTTATGAGTAAGGTATCTTATTATACAGCAGAGGGGCTAAAAAAATTGAGAGATGAACTTAATTACCTTAAGGATGTTGAGCGTCCAAAAGCGTCGCAAGCAATTGGAGAGGCCAGGGATAAAGGGGATTTGTCTGAAAATGCCGAGTATGATGCCGCCAAGGAGGCACAAGGTTTGTTGGAGATGAAAATTTCCAAGATGGAAGAGACTTTGGCCAATGCAAGGTTAATAGATGAATCGCAACTGGACACCTCCAAGGTGCTGGTGCTGTCTACCGTTAAACTGAAGAACATGAATAACGGAATGGAAATGAAATATACCCTTGTGGCAGAAAGTGAAGCTGATCTAAAAACGGCAAAAATTTCTGTGAGTTCGCCCATAGGTAAGGGGCTGTTGGGCAAAAAAGTAGGGGAAACCGCAGAAATCACAGTTCCCAATGGAACATTGAAATTTGAAATTTTGGAAATTTCCAGATAGAACATATTAAAAATAAGATAGGGCCTCAATTGATTTTTTCAGTTGAGGTCTTTGTTTTTTAATGCGCTTGTATTTAATTTCATTGTTGGGGCAAGGCGCTTTAAAGCATACAATGTATAGGTAGTTAGGTATGGTTTAAAATATTTGTACTATCTTTTAATTTGATTTAAGTTCAGATATATGTCATCAATTTTTACGAGAATTATAAACGGGGAAATCCCGTCCTATAAAATTGCCGAAGACGATAATTATTATGCCTTTTTGGATATTAATCCCAATGCACTGGGGCATACTTTATGTGTCCCCAAAAAAGAGGTGGACAAACTTTTGGACCTGGATGAGGAAACCTATCTGGGGCTGATGGCCTTTTCCCGGAAAATAGGCTTGGCCATTGAAGCTAGTGTACCTTGCAATAGAGTAGGTCTAACTGTAATAGGTTTGGAAGTTCCCCACGTGCATGTACATTTAATTCCTTTGAACGGAATGAGGGATGCCACTTTTCAGCATAAAGCTTCGTTGACGCCAAAGGATTTTACGGCTATAGCGGAAAAAATTAAGGCCAATATTATATAATCCCTTCCAAGACAATATAAACCCCGGCGGCAACTACTATTAGTAGTAGAAGTGTTAAGATATAAAACAGTGCTGTAAAACGTATGGAGGCACGGTCCGGGGCAATCATTTTTTGGTAATAATCATAAACCCGTTCTATGTCCTCGGTCCAGGTTACCGGATAGATCATGGAACCGCATTTCTTGCATTTAATTTCGTGGGTGATGTCCTTAGTGGTCCTGTCATAAAGTTTACCATAGGTATGTCTTTGATAAAAGGTCAACTTCAATTCCTGATTAAAACATTCGGGACAATTGTTCGTTAAATCCGCTTGCTTAATTACAACTAATTTCTCCTTTGCCATCACCTTAATTTTTAACTTTAAATGTAATTTGCATTATAGTACCGTCCTTTGTGGAGTTCAGTACTTTAATTTTGCCTTTGTGGTATTCTTCTACAATTCTTTTTACCAAGGAAAGCCCTAAGCCCCATCCCCTTTTTTTAGAGGTGACCCCTGGATTAAATATGGTCTGAAAATTCTTTTTTGGGATACCACTTCCTGTATCCGAAATTAAGACCTTTACCCAGTTGCCGTTTGGAACTATTTCAATGGCAATGCTACCCTTGCCCCTCATGGCGTCTATACCGTTCTTCACTAAATTTTCAATGGTCCAATTGTACAAAGCCTTATTTAAAAGCACAGGTACATGGTCTACTTGTGAATTAAACGAAAACTGAATGAGTTTGGAACTCCTTAATTTTAAATAATCAAATGCATTTTTTGTTTCTTCAACAATGTCGTATTCGTTAAGGATGGGCAGGGAGCCAATTTTTGAAAAACGTTCCGTTATGGTTTCCAATCGGTTTATATCCTTGTCTATTTCCTTGGTAATTTCTGGATTAATATTTTCGGACCTCAATAATTCGTTCCATCCCAAGAGCGAGGAAAGGGGGGTTCCTATCTGGTGGGCCGTTTCTTTGGCCATTCCGGCCCAAAGTTTATTCTGCTCAGAGGTTTTATTGGTCTTGAACAAAAAATAGATTACCGTTCCAAAAAGGAAGATGATCAACAAAAGGGCAATGGGGTAATACTTTAACTTGGTGAGTACTTCGGAATTCCCGTAATAAAGGGTGGCCAAATTTTCTCCCTTGTACTCAATGGAGATAGGTTTGTTTTCCGACTTGAATTTGTTAATTTTTCCGTGGATAAAAGCAGTGTCCGTTTTCTGGATTCCCGGCATATTGTTCACTTTTATGGTACTGTCCTTGTTTACCAGTATCATGGGAGTGGAAGTGTTGTTCTGAAATATTTTGATGTGCAGATTACCTGGGTCGGCGTCAACGGGAAGGGATAAAAATTCGGATTGTGCCGTGGCCCAAATTTCCATTTTATGGCGCTCTTCTTCCTTAAACTTCTTGAAAAAACTGTTGGTGTTCCACAGTATTAAGCTCACAATAGCAAAGGATGCTATTAATAACAGAAGGTTCGAAGTTTTCTTTTTAGGACTAAAATCCATCCATCTATAAAATTATACTTAAATATAACGCAATTTGGACAAAGATATTCTATTTTGATATCTGCCTCTTTATTTCATTTTGCCTACATTTTATGTACCTTTATCCGCTATGAAAAAAATGGTTTCCATAACGGCTTCAGAAGTACCTACAGCTAAATTGCATGGGTATTTATTGGGTGCCGTTGGACCAAGACCCATTGCTTTTGCCAGTACTATTGATGATAGGAACAGACCTAATTTATCACCTTTTAGTTTTTTCAATGTCTTTGGTTCCAATCCTCCTATTTTAATATTTTCTCCTTCCCGTAGGGTAAGGGACAATAGCACTAAACATACCTTGGAGAATGTGCTTAAAAATAGGGAAGTGGTCATTAATGTAGTGAACTATGATATGGTGCAGCAAATGTCCTTGGCTAGCACGGAGTACATGGAGGGCGAGAACGAATTTATCAAGTCCGGGTTAACCATGTTGTCTTCAGATTTGGTAAAACCATTTAGGGTGGCGGAATCACCTGTACAGTTTGAGTGCAAGGTCGTTAAGGTAGAACCTCTGGGAAAGGAGGGCGGAGCAGGTAACCTTATCTTTTCAGAGGTGTTGAAAATACATGTAGATGCCGATATTTTGGATGAAAATGGGGCCATTGATCAATTTAAAATAGATCAAGTAGCCCGGATGGGGGGTAACTGGTACAGCAGGGCCAATATGGGATTGTTTGAAGTGCCCAAACCGGTTTCCAATTTAGGAATTGGGGTTGATCAAATCCCTGAACACATTAGGTTGAGCAATATACTTACCGGCAACGATTTGGGTATGTTGGGCAACATAGAAAAATTGCCCTCCCAGGAAGAGGTAAGGCAATACGTTGATACCAATGTGGATCTAAGATCCATATTGAGTTCAGGTGATGAAGCTTTACTCCATGCACGGGCCCAAGAGTTGTTAAAAAATAAGGATGTGCTCTCTGCGTGGAAGGTTTTATTGGCAGAGATGCCCACCTAGCAGAATTATCATGAGGTCTTTAGGATTGATTTCTCTGGATAGTAATAGGGATAGGGAATTGGACAGAATGATGCCAGCATTATATTAAGGGCTGAACCCCTAAAAATCGAGATGGGATATTTTGTTTTAGGTGTTCCTGATCAAAATGCTTAATATTGACAAAAAAAGAATACAAAGTAGAATTATATAAATAGCAAAATGGAAGTACAAGGGAAAATTAAAATGGTAGGTGAGACCCAAACATTTGGGAGCAACGGATTTAGAAAGAGGGAAGTAGTGGTGACTACGGAGGAGCAGTATCCACAACATATTATGGTTGAATTTGTACAGGATAAATGCGACCTTTTAAATAATTTTGGAGTTGGTCAGGCTGTCAAAATAAGTATTAACCTAAGAGGTAGGGAATGGGTGAATCCACAAGGGGAAACCAAATATTTTAATTCCATACAAGGTTGGAGAATAGAAAGTTTACAGGAGGAAGCAAATGCACCAGGAATGCCTCCGGTACCTCCGATGGATGCTTTTGAACCAGCGGACAATATCAATGATGATGATCATGACGATTTGCCATTTTAATTAGTGGTCGAAAGTTTTATGGAGCAGAATTATACCCGTTTATAACGGGGGTGTAATTTCAAAAAAAGGAAAACCTATTCAGTTTGTAACCGGATAGGTTTTCTTAATTTTAGGGTCATAAATCAACTTCAAAATGTTTCTCCTTAATCATCGTTTACTGTTTCCGGATGTTGAAAAAGCCGATGATGACGGATTATTGGCCGTGGGGGGCGATTTGTCCCCGGAGCGATTGTTATTAGCCTATAAGAATGGAATATTTCCTTGGTTTAATGAGGATTCCATGATACTTTGGTGGAGTCCTGATCCACGAATGGTGCTATTTCCGAACAAAATAAAGATTTCGAAAAGTATGGCCCAAGTTATAAAATCCAATAAGTTTGGGATTACTTGGAATACACAATTTGAAGAGGTGGTTAATGCATGTTCTGCCATAAAGCGCAAAGGGCAGGCAGGAACATGGATTACCCCTGAAATGAAAAGTGCCTATTTAAAACTGCATCAAATGGGAATTGCCAAGTCCATTGAAGTATGGGAAAGCGATAATTTGGTAGGAGGCCTTTATGGCATAGACCTTGGAAATGTATTTTGTGGAGAAAGTATGTTCAGTAGAAAGAGTAATGCCTCCAAATTCGCATTTATAAGTCTGGCCAAGGAGTTGCAGCAAAAGGAATATAAACTTATCGATTGCCAGGTTTACACGGCACATTTGGAAAGCCTTGGAGCTGAAGAAATACCAAGGAAGCAATTTATAAAAATACTTAAAGGCTAGGGTGTTACATTTAATTCCTTGCCCTTTTAATAAAGCACATGATCATAATTGGGTGGTAAGGCCCTCGCTATATGCTCCAAATTTCCCTCCGCATCAAAAATTGCAATATAGTCTTCCCTTTTTTCCGTTTTATTGCCCCTGACCATTACTTTGTAGGTATTACTGGGCAACATTAGATTTTGAAAAGTGTTTTTTAGAACATTCTCCAAGGATCCAGGGTACCGTTGTTGGATATATTTAATTTTTGTTTTTTGGAAATTTGTATTCAATTCAGAACGTATCCTGGCATAGGTATCTGTTGGTATATCAACTTCCTTTACCATGAATCCTGTATTTTGAAGGGCTCCCTTTTCGTTGTAATCTATATGGTACTGCATTTTTCCTTTCATAAATTTTAGGGTATAGGTAATTTTGGAGGTGTCCACTTCTCGGTAGTACCTTATGTATTTAGTGTTCTCCAAGGGCAGGCTGTCCATGTTAATAGTAGGAAATTGCGATTTTTTAATACGATGCTCCCGTTCAAATTTTGTCTGGGAAAAACATTTTAAGCCAAGCATCAATAATAGCATTAAGGTGATATAGCTATACTTCATTATATCTAAAACAATTTATTTCGTGGTCGTTTACCATGCCGGTCGCCTGCATGTGGGCATAAATAACGGTGCTTCCCACAAATTTGAACCCCCTCTTTTTTAAATCTTTACTTATAGTGTCGGACAATGGGGTATGCGCCGGGGCTTTTTTATAATCCTTATGATTGTTCTTAATGGGCTGGCCATTGACAAATCCCCAGATATAATTACTAAAACTTCCAAATTCCTTTTGGATGGCAATATAAGCTTGGGCATTGGTAACAGTGGCCCTTATTTTGAGCTTGTTCCTAATAATTCCGGCATCCTGTAACAAGGAATCAATTTTCGGTTCCCCGTATTTAGCTATTTTTTTGTAATCAAAATGATCAAATGCCTGTCTAAAATTCTCCCTTTTTCGCAAGATGGTAATCCAGCTTAAACCGGCCTGGAATGTTTCCAAAATCAAAAATTCGAAAAGCAGGTCATCTTCCTTTATGGGGACTCCCCATTCCTCGTCGTGGTACTTTTCGTAAAGTGCATCGCCCTTGCACCAGCCACATCTATGTTTTTCCATTTTTAATATTCAAACTTTTTCTAAAGATAAAGAAAGATCAATTTTAATAATGGGATTTACCTACTTTTTGTTTTTGGGTTTTTTCACAGGGTTTCTGGGCAAAACCTCTTCAGGGAAGGGGAATAGGATGGTGGAATTTTTTTCTGCCGCTATATTGGACAGGGTTTGGTAAAGCCTTAGTTTTATAGCGGAAGGCGACTGATCTATCAATTTACCCGCTTCCAATAATTTACCTGCGGCCTGTTCCTCGGCAAGGGCCAAGATAATTCGGGCTCTTCTTGACCTTTCGGCCTCTGCTTGGTTGGCCATCATACGCTTCATGTTTTCAGGTAATTGAATGTCCTTAATTTTAACATCTATAATTTCTATACCCCATTCTTTGGTCTCCAATTCAACAATGGCCTTGATGTTCTTTCCCATTTCCTCACGTTTGGATAAAATGGTATCCAGTTCAACCTTTCCGCAAACATCCCTTAATGCCGCTTGGGCCAATTGGGTAATAGCAAAGCGATATTCTTCCACTTCCAAAACGGCTTTTTCCGGATCGTTTATCTTGAAGAAGACCACACCGTCAATACTACAGGGGACATTGTCCTCTGTCATTACTTCTTGGGATATAATATTGATGGTAATAACACGGATATCAACAATCTGAATGGTCTCCACTATGGGGATAATCCACCTAAAACCAGGTTGTAAGGTCTTTATGTACTTGCCAAATCTAAATTTTAATGCTCTTTTGTATTCGAAGACTACTCGTATTCCAGCCAATAAAAACAATACAATAAGGATACTAAGAACGAAAGGTGGTGCCATGATAATTGCGGTGTAAAATTTGTAATAAACTCCTATAAAACTATTTGGACGCTAGGGAAACTAGTTGTTATTTTCCACAGTCCATTGTCAACATCAGAATTGAATTCTAAATTCCCAATTCTGTAAAGGGCAGATATACTTAAAGTTACGAAAATTACAAAGCAGCTGAAAATAATAATGCGCTTAATTTAATCTGCAGATAATGGCAAGGATTATTTATTAGTGAAACTCAATTTTGAGAAGTCAGTAAGACGCACTTAAAATTGCAAGTTGAACTAATCCCGCCTTTTTCGGCGGGATCTAGGTTCAATACCTCGAACCTAGAGTCGATTCCGATTGTTGGGTTCAGGGATTGCCCTGAGGTTTAATAACTTTTATTGGTCTCAGGTTAGGGAGTAAAACCCTGCAATTTATTGCAGCACTTTAGTACTGCGAAAAAATACATAATTTAGGGGTATGGGTCATACATTGAGAAAGGGATCGCATACCGTTATCCGGTTGACTTGTCATCTGGTTTGGGTTACCAAGTATAGATATAAGGTATTAAGTGGGGATGTTCAGAAGCGTTGTCGTGAGCTTCTCATGCAAATATGTGAAGCTGAAGGGATTGAGATTATGAAAGGAGTGGTGAGCTCCGATCATGTTCATATGCACGTTGAATACGCCCCTAGGATGAATGTAAGTTCGATGGTCAAACAAATGAAAGGCAGGACATCGAGAAAGCTCCAACAGGAGTTTCCTCATTTAAAGGAGCGCTATTGGGGTCAGCATTTTTGGGCGAGCGGTTATGGAGTCTGGAGTACGGGCAATGTAACCGATAAGATGGTCAATGATTATTTGGAGCATCATAGACGGGACGGTTCGGATAATTCCAATTTTATATTGGAATAGTCCCAGGGACTTTCAGTCCCTTGTAAAGAAAACCTCTGCACTTTCAGTGCAGAGTGGTTTAGTTATCTTGAAGCTGTTACAATAATAGAGATCGATGGAAAAATTGTCCTTAATCTTTGTATGTGCATATTTTTTTATAACCATTGCCTGTTATTCCCAGGATACAGAGGGGGGACATGAGAAATGGGAATATGTTTTGGAAGATACCGGCGACGTACTTCAATTGGCACTGCCTTTAACCGCGGGGGTCATGACTTTGATAAATAAGGATTACAAGGGTACCAAAAAATTGGCTTTCTCGTACGGTACTACTATGGCCTTGACGTATTCCTTAAAACATTTCACCAAAAAAGAAAGGCCTGAAGGTAGAAAACTGTATGATTCCTTTCCTTCCGGTCATACTTCATCCGCTTTTTCCGGAGCATCATTTATACAGCGCAGGTATGGTTGGAACTATGGTATCCCGGTCTATCTACTGGCAAGTATCGTTGCTGTAAGTAGAACGGAAGGCCCGGACGGTTACCATGATTTTTGGGATGTATTTGCCGGTGCTGCCATTGGCATTGGCAGCACTTATATTTTTACAAAACCACCTAAAAAGGAACAAATGTCTCTTGGTTTTTCCAATTATCGGGATACCTATTCCTTAAGTTTTTTGTATAAATTTTAATTTATTATTAAAAAGGATATTAATTTTTTGGTCGATATAGTATATTTAAGAATTGTATTCAATTAAATACCAAACCAATACTATGCCATTACTTATTGTTATTCTGGGGTTATTTCTCCTCTTTTTACTCATTGCAAAATTTAAACTTAACGCCTTTATAGCATTTATAATCGTATCGCTTGCCGTAGGGATCGCGGAAGGAATGGATCTGGACCAGGTGGTAAAATCCATAGAACACGGAATAGGTAATACCCTTGGTTTCTTGGTGATGATTTTAGGATTGGGAGCCATGTTGGGCAAGCTGGTGGCAGATAGCGGCGCTGCCCAGCAGATAACCACCAAGTTGGTGGCCAAATTTGGTGTTAAAAATATTCAATGGGCATTGGTGTTGACCGGATTTATTGTGGGTATTCCTCTGTTCTATGAGGTTGGTTTTGTGATATTGATCCCCTTGATATTCACTATTACCGCCTCAACGGGATTGCCACTTTTATATGTGGGCCTTCCAATGATAGCCTCCTTGTCCGTGACACATGGCTATCTTCCGCCACATCCAGCCCCAACAGCCATTACCGCCATGTTCGAGGCAGATATGGGGAAGACACTTTTGTATGGCATTATCATTGCAATTCCCGCCATTACGGTTGCCGGACCATGGTTTTCGCGTACCATTAAAAATGTCAAGGCTACTCCCTTAAAGGATTTTGTAAACCCTACTGTTCTTACTGAAGAAGAAATGCCAGGGATAAACATCAGTATTTTTACGGCCCTTCTTCCCATTATTTTAATAATGTTTTCCACCATAGCCGATCTATTATTTCCCAAGGATTATGGATTTATGCCTTTTGTCAACTTTTTGGGAAATCCAGTAATAGCAATGTTGATTTCTGTATTGGTGGCCATTTATACCTTGGGCTTGGCCCGGGGCAAACGTATGACCGATATTATGGGGTCTATGTCCAGCTCTATTTCGGGGATTACCATGGTTCTTCTTATTATTGCAGGAGCAGGGGCGCTAAAAGAGGTTTTAATAGATAGTGGGGTAAGTTTGTATATTGCAGACAGTTTAAAGGATTCCAGTGTTTCACCGCTTTTGTTGGCCTGGTTTGTGGCCACGGTTATTAGGGTGTGTGTGGGTTCGGCAACGGTGGCCGGTTTAACGACTGCAGGTATAGTAATGCCACTTATTGGCGCTGCCGGGGTAAGTCCGGAATTAATGGTCCTCGCCATAGGATCCGGGAGTCTAATGCTTTCCCATGTAAACGATGGAGGATTCTGGTTGTTCAAGGAATATTTTAACCTTTCCATCAAGGATACTTTAAAAACATGGACAGTTATGGAAACCACCGTGGGTGTAATGGGATTGATCGGAGTAATGATTTTGAGTTTGTTTGTTTAATTAATGTATCAGTTATGAGTAGTTCACCCACAGAAAAGATTAAGGAATTAGGATTGGTTTTTCCCCCGGCACCAAAACCGGCGGGTGTTTACAGGCCTATTTTGGTAGTAGACAAGTTTTTATATGTTTCGGGCCAGGGTCCAATTCAAAACGATGGATCTTTAATGATCGGGATAGCAGGTTTTGATATGAATGCCGATGAAGCCAAACTGGCAGCGAGACAGGTGGGCCTTACTATGCTTTCCACGATTATGACACATTTTGGAAGCTTGGACAAAATAAAACGGGTTGTAAAGGTCCTTGGGATGGTAAATTCTACTCCGGATTTTGGAAAACAACCCTTTGTTATAAATGGGTTTAGTGAATTGATGGCCGATGTTTTTGGACAAGAAAATGGTATTGGCGTACGCAGTGCTGTTGGGATGATGTTACCCGGTAATATTCCTGTAGAGGTAGAGGCAATGTTTGAGCTTCATTGATGATAACCCCAATGTTGTAATGAACAAAGAATGGTATAGAATTAAGGACACGGAGAATATAGTTACCCCTGCCCTTTTGGTTTATCCGGAGCGGATAGAACAAAACATTAAGACCATGATTGCCATGGCCGGTGGTACCCGTCACCTTAGGCCCCATATAAAAACACATAAAACCGCAGAGATTGTTCAGCTACAGTTAAAGCACGGTATTCAAAAATTTAAGTGTGCCGCCATTGCCGAGGCCGAACTTTTGGGAAATTGCGGTGCAGCAGACATTCTAATAGCATTACAACCGGTAGGTCCCAATATAAACCGATTTTTTAGACTGATTTCGGAATTCCCCAATAGTACTTTTTCGGCAATTGTTGATGATACCCGGATTGTTGAAAAAATCGGTAAAATTGCAAGGGACAAAGGCATTTCTGTGTCACTTTGGTTAGATATTAACAATGGGATGAATAGATCCGGTATTCTGCCCAATGCCGATGCTGTGGAATTGTATAAAAAAATATATAAGGACCCTAATTTGCAGGCTGCAGGATTGCATGTGTACGACGGACATATCCACAACAAAGATCTGTTTGAAAGAGAGCAGAAATGCAATGAGGATTTTGAAGCGGTTTTGGATTTGAAAAAATCTTTGGAGGAATTGGGTTTCCCCATTCCCACCATTGTGGCCGGCGGTTCTCCAACTTTCCCCATCCATTTAAAGCGCGAAGGTGTGGAAACTAGCCCAGGAACTACACTTTTATGGGATGCTGGGTATGCTGCCTCCTATAAGGATATGGATTTCCTGCCGGCCGCTGTTTTGTTGACCAGGGTAATCAGTAAGCCAAGCTCAAATTTGGTCTGTTTCGATTTGGGACATAAGCATTTGGCTTCAGAAATGAATTTTCCTAGGGTAATGTTTTTGGAAGGGGATGGTTGCACCCAAATAGGGCAAAGCGAAGAACATTTAATTGTACAATGCCCCAATGATGAAATGTTTACAGTAGGGGACGCCGCCTATGCCATTCCGGTGCATATTTGCCCAACTGTTGCCAAATATAAGGAAGTCCTAACGGCAGTTGATAGGAGGATAATCGGTGCCTGGCAGGTAGCTGCAAGAAACCTTAAAATAAATATATAAACCTCTCTTTTAAATGGACCAATAATTAACGGATTGGCCTTAAGTTGGGATAAATTTTATAATATGTTCGTATTTGATGCCCATTTGGATCTGGCCATGAATGCCATGGAATGGAACAGGGACCTAACAAGGACCGTGGCCGATATTAGGGAAAGTGAACTGGGTATGACCGATAAACCGGATAGGGCCAATAATACGGTGTCTTTTGATGCTATGCGAAAGGGAAATATTGGCCTATGTGTGGGTACCCAAATAGCTAGGTATGTAAAGAAGGAAAACCCCTTGCCCGGGTGGAGCTCTCCCTACCAGGCCTGGGCCCAGACCCAGGGGCAGTTGGCTTGGTACAGGGCCATGGAAGAAATTGGGGAAATGGTCCAAATTAGGAATACGGAAGAATTGAATGCACATTTGGAGCTATGGGAAAATGGGATGGACAAAAAGCCGATCGGCTATATCCTTAGTTTGGAAGGGGCAGATTCCATAATTACCCCAAGTCATTTGGAGCGTTCCTATGAGCAAGGCCTGAGGGCCATTGGACCGGCCCATTATGGTCCCGGCACCTACGCGCATGGTACGGATTCGGTTGGAGGCATTGGCCATAAAGGCAAGGAGCTATTAAAAGAAATAGAGCGGTTAAACCTAATTCTAGATGCTACCCATTTATGCGATCTTAGCTTTTGGGAAACCATGAAGGTATACAATGGTCCCGTTTGGGCAAGCCACAACAATTGTCGAAAATTTGTGGATCATAACAGACAGTTTTCTGATGGGCAAATATTGGAACTTATTGGCAGGGACGGTGTAATAGGTATAGCCCTGGACGCTTGGATGATGGTTCCCAATTGGGTGAGGGGTACTTCAACCCCAAAGGGAATGGATGTTTCCTTGGACCAAATGATCAACAACATAGACCATATTTGCCAGCTGGCAGGAAATTCCCTGCACGTTGGTATAGGGACCGATCTGGATGGAGGGTTTGGAAAAGAGCAATGTCCTAGTGACATAAATACGATAGCAGATCTACAGAAGATACCTGGATTACTATTAAGAAAAGGTTATTCGGAAATGGATATAGAGAATATAATGTATAAAAATTTTATTCGGTTTCTAAGAAAGGTGTGGGGGTAATCAACAGGCCGATCCGCCAATTTCAATATCTCTTTTCCCTAACCACATTGGCTTGATATTCGCTAGGGGAAACATTTTTCTTTCTCTTGAACACACGGTTAAAATACGATCTGCTTTCAAAACCGCATTCCATGAATACTTCTTTTATAGTGCGTTTTGGATCTTGTAAAAGACTGACAGCTAGTTTAATTCGTTCATTATTAATGAATTCTACAGGAGAAATGCCAAGTTCATTTTTAAAGACCCTGTAAAAATGGGACTCGCTCATATGGGCCTTTTTGCTCAATGTTTCAATACTTAAGGGCTTGTATATGTTTTCGCGAATAAAGGAGACTATAAACCCCAACCTACTGTTGCTACTGACCTCCAACGTTTGTTCCGTGTAAATTTTGCGCTCATTGCTCTGTAAAATCCGAACAATTAGTTCGCTTAGCATATTGTCTACAAAGAGATCCTTGGACGGATGGTTTTCTGTGAATAGAAAGAGCAATCGTTGTAAAATTTGATAGAGGCCAATATCATTTGTAAAATGAAAATTATAATCCATCAATGCCCATTCCTTCCCATCCAATTTGGGCATGGTTTCGTTCATTACCCTCAACATCTGTTTTATTTTATCCTCAGAAATGGCCATGGCCAAGCAACGGGTAGGGTTGGTAGCCTTTGCTTCGGGAAAATCTATACACATTATTTCTTTGGATGGCAGTATAAGAGATTCACCAGGTAAAAAGTTAAATGACTCATGGTCCCTAAGGTGCATAATTTTCTTGCCACTTAGCATACTTGCCAGGACTGGCTGATCAAATTGGAGCAATATTTGTTCCGCTTGCTGATGGGTTTCAAAAACGTGCATGGCAGCATTGTTCAACGTATAGGTCGTTTGATTCTCGACCAAAGTTTCCAATCTTCTATGGTTAAAGTAGGCGTTGGATAGCTGCATCCCAGAGATATTTAAATTGTCATTAATTATTATTCAATGAGCTTATTTTGTTAAAAATACAAAATTAATCACCTCAAATTGGGATATAAACAATTATTGATAGGATAGTTCATGTTATTGATAGAATGGGTCAGAATTTTAACGAAAACGCTTCATACATTTGAAAACAAGCCACTTACACTTACAATATGGCTCGGCCAATACGATTGGCAAAATGAAATTTAATATTAATTTAAAATATACGATCATGGGAGATGTAAAGACCACAACACAGAATAGGGTCGAAAGACCAGTATTTAAAAGTCAGTATGAAAATTTTATAGGCGGTAAATGGGTGTCGCCCATCAAAGGGGAGTATTTTGATAATATTTCACCTGTAGATGGCAATAGTTTTACCAAGATAGCCCGATCTACCGCTGAGGATATTGAACTGGCGTTGGATGCCGCATGGGCTGCAGCCCCGGAATGGAATAATTCCTCCGCAGCATCAAGAAGTAATTTATTGTTGAAGATTGCGGATATAATGGAGCAAAACCTGGAGGTTTTGGCACGGGCCGAAACCTGGGATAACGGAAAACCCATCAGGGAAACCATGGCTGCAGATTTACCTTTGGCCATAGACCATTTTCGCTATTTTGCGGGGGTTATAAGGGCAGAGGAGGGCACTGCAAGTGAATTGGATGCCAATACGGTATCTTTGAACATTCCTGAACCTTTAGGGGTTGTTGGACAAATTATTCCTTGGAACTTTCCACTTCTTATGGCAGCTTGGAAGGTAGCACCTGCACTGGCAGCCGGAAACTGCGTAGTCCTAAAGCCGGCGGAACAAACTCCGGTGGGAATCCTGGTGCTAATGGAACTTATAGAAAATGTATTGCCGGCAGGGGTACTTAATGTGGTGAACGGATTTGGTATTGAGGCAGGTAAACCATTGGCTTCCAATCCCAGAATAAACAAGATTGCATTTACTGGCGAGACAACTACCGGGCAGTTGATTATGCAGTACGCCTCCAAAAACATTATTCCGGTTACTTTGGAATTGGGGGGTAAATCGCCCAACGTGTTTTTTGAAAGCATTATGGAAGCAGATGATGAATTCTTCGACAAATGTTTGGAAGGAGCGGCAATGTTTGCCTTTAATCAGGGCGAAGTATGTACCTCCCCATCCCGTATTTTGGTACAGGAAAGTATTTACGAAAAATTTATTGAGCGAGTTGTGGCCCGTACCAACAAAATAAGGCTGGGACATCCACTGGATCCTGAAACTATGATGGGTGCACAGGCTTCCAATGATCAATATGAAAAAATCCTGAATTATATCAAAATTGGAAAGGAGGAGGGCTGTGAAGTACTAACCGGTGGTGATGCAGCCTATAATGAAGGTTTGGAAGGGGGTTATTATATTCAGCCGACTATTCTAAAAGGAAACAATAAAATGAGGGTCTTTCAGGAAGAGATCTTTGGTCCTGTTGTGTGCCTAACAACCTTTAAGGATGAGGCAGAGGCTATTGAAATTGCCAATGATACATTATATGGTCTGGGCGCTGGCGTATGGACAAGGGATACCCATCAGGCGTACAAGGTGGCCAGGGCAATTAAAGCCGGTCGCGTTTGGGTAAATAGCTATCATACCTATCCGGCACATGCTCCCTTTGGAGGATATAAGAAATCAGGAATAGGTAGGGAAACCCATAAAATGATGTTGAACCACTACAGGCAAACTAAAAATATGCTTATTTCCTACGACAAAAAAGCACTGGGATTCTTTTAAGAAATAGAGTAAAATAATTATGGTCAAAAGGGTATTGATTTCAGAAGATGCAAGGCAGGTATTGGAGGAGCTAAAGTCCCAGCATGGGGAGTTAATGTTCCATCAGAGTGGAGGTTGTTGCGATGGGTCATCGCCCATGTGCTTTCCGAAAGGGGAATTAATGCTTAACGAAACCGATGTTTATCTGGGCGATATTGCAGATTGTCCTTTTTATATGTCGAAGGATCAATTTGAATATTGGAAACATACCCAATTGACCATAGATGTAACCAAAGGCCGCGGCTCCAGTTTTTCCTTGGAAATACCGTTGGGATTGCGCTTTGTTATAAAGTCCCGTTTGTTTACTGAGAACGAACATGCCCAATTGGGTCCTGTAGATACGGTCAAAACTTAGGGAATTTCCCCCTGGATTGTTAATGCCGGTTTAAGCTTGTCCTTAAACCGGTTTTTTGTTATGCAGTGAATTTAACAGCATTTTAGTGACACATGGCAAGGTATTTGATATTTTTGCAATTGATAGGTACATTAAATGGCCATATGAGAATAGTATTTTTATTTTGCGTTCTATTTCTATTTTCGCACTTGGGTATGTCCCAAACCGATCTTCCTACCACCAATCCTCTAAAAATAGAAGGGGATAGAGGGGTTAGGGAAAATCCCAATCAGGGTACAGCTTTGAAAATGCCATCCATTATTACCTTAAAACCTACTACCAATCTTAGGGATTCCCTTACCGCCAGAAATGTCAAGATGCTTCCGGACAGGGAATTGGTACAGGCTGGCTATGGTTTAAAAATAGATCCAAAAGTTGGTGAAAAGGAAAAGGAAGGTTCTTCAACGTTTTTTGGGAACATGTATTTGGGAGATATTAAAAGCAATGGGAAATTTGTAGGTATTGTTTGCCGCGACCATGAATATGTTGATGGTGACAGGGTAAGAATATTGCTCAACGATAAGGTGGTGGAACCCAATATTTTTTTAACAGGTTCCTTTAAAGGAATTAACCTAGATTTGCAGAAGGGTTTTAATAGAATTGATTTCGAGGCACTTAATCAAGGTACCTCAGGTCCCAATACGGCCCAAGTTAATGTTTATGATGATGAAGGTAAAATGATTCATTCCAATATGTGGAATTTATCCACAGGGTCTAAAGCCACCATTATTATTATAAAGGAATAAGGCAATAAGTAAACACAAACACTGACCAATATGAAAGGATATTACTATTTGTTGATTATTAACCTACTGCTTATCCTAATCCCTTATTCCTTAAGATTGCTTAGGAATTCTAAAAGAAATAAGGATTAATTAAAAAGCACTTATACAACAAGGTTCCGGATTTTAGTCATCATCCCAAATGGTTGGTTTTTTTAATTGAGCATTTCTTTTTTGAGTTCGTCTTTAAGGGATTTAGAAGAAGATTTCATCTTTTCTAGATTAGAACAAACCTCTTAAGCCTGTCTTTCGTAAATAATGTAAAACACTTTTGATGCGGTTATCATTGTTATTTGTCATTGCTATTGTTTTCTTTGGATGTTCCCAAGAAAGGGAGTTGTCCGCTTTTGAACCTTCCACGGACAATATTTTGGATACAGAGCTGCCTTCGACCATTTCCAATGATTTGAATGGACCACATTTAAACGAATCGGGGACATATAATTATTTGGCCTTGGGCGATAGTTATACCATTGGTGCCAGCGTTACTACTGCAGAAAGCTTTCCAATACAGTTGAAGCATAGATTGGAGCAGGGTCTAAAAGTAACGGTCAATACCGAAATAATAGCCGTTACAGGATGGCGCACAGACAACTTATGGGATGCTATAAACAGGGGAACCGCATTGCCTTCCTATGATTTGGTAAGCCTTTTGATTGGGGTCAATAACCAATACCAAGGTAAACCTTTCAGAATATATAAAAAGGAGTTTCCCCAACTGTTGGAACGGGCCATTGCCCTGGCTTATGGCAATCCAAAAAATGTTGTTGTTGTTTCCATTCCAGATTATGCGTATACCCCCTTTGGAGAAGGCAGAAATACCGATAAAATTTCCAAAGAAATTGATGAATATAATGGCTTTGCGGAAGCTACTGCCCTTCAGAAGGGTGTGCCTTTTGTAAATATTACGGACATTACACGAAATGGATTGTCCAATCCCGATTTAGTGGCAGGGGATGGCCTGCATCCTTCCCGGGAGGCCTATAAGAGATTTGTAGATGTAATTTATCCGGTAGTACTTCCTGTTTTTGATTGATGATAATTTCCTTCTATTCTTATTCAAGATCAAATCTTAGGTTATTTTTACTTTTTTAATGTTAACTGTTGGCCATAATTAAGTTGGTAACAGTGATAGTTTTCATGGTTCGCCTACCAATAACTTTAATTACATTTATACCTTACAAATCCCCGCAATCAAAATATAATTCATAATGTCCAATAAAAAAGTTAGTATTCTTACCGCCTTTAAAACAATAATTTGGCCTCGACGCAATTTAGTTTTTATAGGTCTGTTCTTGATCGTCATAAGCAACGCCGCAAATTTTGTTGGCCCTATCTCCCTAAAATATTTTATGGACGATGTTATTCCGAACAAGGATATGACCATGCTCAAAATATTGGTCGGTTTGGTAATACTGTCTATTTTGGTGCGGGCCGTAACATCATTTTTGTTGACAAAAATATTGAGTGTACAGGCACAATACCTTATCTCGGAATTAAGGGCACAGGTACAAAAGAAAGTTCTTTCGCTCCCGATCCGTTTTTTTGATAATGCAAAATCTGGGGCTTTGGTCTCTCGAATAATGTCGGACGTGGAAGGGGTCCGTAATCTTATTGGAACAGGATTGGTACAATTGGTAGGGGGAAGTATTACGGCCATAGGCGCCTTGGTTTACATGTTGTGGATTAGTCCGTCTATGACCTTCTTTACCTTTATTCCATTGGCCATTTTTGCCTTTATAGCCTTAAAAGCCTTTAAGATTATAAGACCAATATTTAGAAATAGGGGTAAAATAAACGCCGAGGTTACAGGGAGGCTTACAGAAACCTTGAGCGGAATCAGGGTTATTAAAGGCTTTAATGCGGAGGAGCAGGAGACCAAGGTTTTTGAGAGCGGGGTGGAGCTGTTGTTTCAAAATGTAAAAAAGAGTCTAACGGCAACTGCTTTTATGACCAGTTCATCCACTTTTCTTATTGGAATTGCCACTACTGGAATTATGGGTATCGGTGGATATAAAATAATGTATGAAGGCTTGAGTCTAGGGGATTTTTTGTCCTTCACCTTTGTCTTGGGAATTATGATAGCGCCTATTGTGCAAATGAGCAACATAGGGAGCCAGCTTACTGAGGCACTTGCAGGTCTGGACCGTACGGAAGAACTAATGAATATGGTGCCGGAAGCCAATGAAGAGGAAAGAACGATTGTTCTTGAAAAAATAAAAGGGGATATAGCATTTAATGATGTTTCTTTCGCCTACGAGGAGGATAAGGATGTATTACACAACGTTAGTTTCGAAGTGAAATCGGGCAATGTGGTAGCTCTAGTGGGTAGCTCCGGTTCAGGAAAATCTACCATTGCCGGTTTGGCGGCAACCTTTTTAAATCCCCTTTCAGGGACCATAACCGTGGACGGTCAGGATCTTTCTAAAGTTGATTTGAGCAGCTTTCGCCGAAACTTGGGGGTTGTTTTGCAGGATGAGTTTTTGTTTGAAGGTACCATTAGGGAAAATATTATGTTCCCTAGGCCCAATGCAACTGAGGAAGAAGTATTAAAGGCTGTTAAGGCGGCTTATGTGGATGAATTCACTGATAGGTTTGAAAAAGGGTTGGATACGCTAATTGGGGAACGCGGAGTGAAGCTCTCCGGCGGACAGCGGCAACGTATCGCTATAGCTAGGGCGGTCTTGGCCAATCCAAAAATTTTGATATTGGACGAAGCTACTTCCAATCTGGATACGGAAAGTGAGGCACTGATTCAGAAAAGTTTGGCCACCCTTACCGAGGGTAGGACTACTTTTGTCATCGCCCACAGATTGAGCACCATTAGAAAAGCCAATCAAATATTGGTTATAGAAGATGGTCGTATTGCAGAAAAAGGGACTCATGATGAGCTTATTGCAAAAGAAGGAAGGTACTTTAACTTATTTACCTACCAGGCCAGGATTTAATGGCTATGGGCAGTATTAGGTTCCCAGGTTAATATTAGGATGCTAATATTTAGCACCCAAACGCCTTGCAGAAAACATTTTGGATTGTAGGATCCGAGAACCTTACATTCCCGGAGATGCGCATACATTTTAACAATTAACTCTCAGGGGCCAACTCCACTTCCAGGCCTTCCAAATCCTCTGTTATATGAATTTGGCAACCTAGGCGGCTGTTGTCCTTTACATTGAAAGCTTCGGCAAGCATGGCGTCCTCATCATCTGACATTTCGGGCAATTGGTGGTCAGATTCCACATAACATTGGCAGGAGGCACACATGGCCATACCACCACATATTCCAATGGTTCCCTCGGGAGCTAGTTCGTAGGAACGAACTATTTCCATAAGATTCATATTCATGTCTGTGGGTGCGTCTACCTCGTGTACAACCCCATCCCTGTCCTTAATTTTTATTTTAACATCGCTCATGCCAGAAATATTCTTTTTTGCTAATAGCCAGCAAATTTAAGGGATTTACTTTAGGATTTAAGGGTTTTTTTTAATCAATGGCCTTTACTACTGCCTTGGGGGCTTCTTTTTTGCTGCCATCAAAACCGGATACACCGCCTACGGTGGTATATTTCATAACATATTTTTTGTCCGGGAAAATACGCTGGTAGGCACTTTGGCACATTAGGGTTGCCTCGTGAAAACCACAAAGGATCAATTTTAGTTTTCCAGGATAGGTATTTACGTCCCCAATGGCATAAATTCCTGGAACGTTGGTCTGATAATCGAAAGTGTCCACTTTTATGGCATTCTTTTCAATTTCCAATCCCCAATCCGCAATGGGTCCCAGCTTGGGAGATAGCCCGAACAAGGGGATAAAGTGGTCTACTTCCTTGATAATTTCTTCGTCCTGATCACCGGATTTATTGATTACTACGGCTTCTAATTTCCCTGAGCCTTTTAGGCCCACCACTTCTGCAGGGGTAATAAGATTTATTTTTCCAAGATTTTTTAAGGACTGTACCTTCTCTACAGAATCCAAAGCACCTCTAAATTCATTTCTTCTATGTACCAAAGTTACTTCCGAAGCAACATCGGCCAAAAAGATACTCCAGTCCAGGGCAGAATCACCACCACCGGCAATCAATACTTTTTTATTGCGATATACTTCGGGATCTTTTATAAAATAGGAAACACCCTTGTCTTCATAATCCTTTATTCTGTCTATCAAGGGTTTTCTAGGTTCAAAACTGCCAAGGCCCCCGGCAATTGCCACGATTGGGGCATTGTGCTTGGTGCCTTTATTGGTAGTTACCAAAAAGGTTCCATCTTCCAATTTTTCAATAGTATTTGCCCGCTCTCCTAAGGTAAATCCGGGCTGGAACGCTTTTATCTGTTCCATAAGATTATTTACCAGATCTCCAGCCAAAACTTCTGGGAATCCCGGGATATCGTAAATAGGCTTTTTTGGATATATTTCGGAACACTGTCCACCTGCTTGTGGTAATGCGTCTATTAGATGGCATTTAAGCTGCAACAGGCCTGCTTCAAAAACAGCAAAAAGACCGGTTGGGCCTGCACCTATAATCAGAATATCTGTTTTAATCATGGAAAAAGGAACTTAAAATAGCTACAAAGCTAAAAAAGGAATTAGGATTGGATTATGACAAAAGTCAGCTTATTACACCACATTTATGACTTCTTGTATTTGAGGGGCATACTTTTTTATGGTCATTTCCACCCCGCTTTTTAGGGTCATTTGGTTTACCGAACAGCCTACACAGGCTCCTTCCAATTTTACCTTAACCGAATTATCATTGTCTATGGAAATTAGGGAAATATCCCCTCCATCACTTTGCAAAAAAGGACGGATTTCCTCCAAAGCCTTTTCAACGTTGTTTTTAAGTTCTATTGATGTCATAATTACTTCTTTTTAACAGCCGAACAACCTGCCATTGTAGTTATTTTAATAGCCTCTGTTGGAGGTAAACTTTTGTTTCTATCTACCACTTCCTGTACCACATTTTTTGTAAGTTCCTCAAAAGCGGTTTCAATTGCTGTTGCCGTTTGCAGTGCCGCTGGCCTTCCTACATCTCCGGCCTCCCTAATACTTTGTACCAAAGGTATCTCGCCTAAAAAAGGAACATTTAAATCCTCGGACAGGTGCTTGGCACCTTCTTTTCCAAAAATATAGTATTTGTTGTTGGGCAATTCCTCTGGTGTAAAATACGCCATATTTTCTACTATTCCCAACACGGGTACATTTATGGAATCTTGTTGGAACATGGCCACACCTTTACGGGCATCTGCCAGGGCTACTTCCTGCGGAGTACTTACTACCACGGCACCCGTTATTGGTAAGGATTGCATAATGCTTAAATGTATATCCCCTGTTCCGGGAGGAAGATCCAGCAACATAAAATCCAACTCTCCCCAATGGGCATCGAAAATCATTTGATTGAGCGCTTTGGCTGCCATTGGGCCTCTCCAGATTACTGCCTGATTGGGCTGGGTAAAAAAGCCAATGGACAGGAGTTTTACGCCATAGTTTTCTATGGGCTTCATTTTGGATTTTCCTTCAATATTTACGGCCAAAGGTTTTTCTTGGGCAACATCGAACATGATGGGCATGGAAGGACCATAAATGTCCGCGTCCAATAGTCCCACTTTAAACCCCATTTTAGCCAATGTGACGGCCAAATTTGCCGTGACCGTGGATTTCCCTACGCCTCCTTTTCCGGAAGCGACCGCAATAATATTTTTGATCCCTGGGATGGGTTTTCCTTTTATCTCATTCACCTTAGGCTTGGCAGCAGGGGCATCAACTTTTACGTTAACGGTGATCTTGGCCTTGTTGTATACCTTCTCGTGTATCACTTTCAAAATTTCAACTTCGGTTTTCTTTCGCGCCTGCAAACTAGGGTTGGAAATGGTAATATCAACAACTACCTCGTCCCCAAAAACCATAATATTTTTAACCGCGCCACTCTCCACCATATTCTGTCCTTCTCCAGGCACAGTTATGTTTTCAAGGGCTTTAAGTATGTCTTTCTTATCTATTTTCATCCTAAACCATTCTTATTCAGTTATTATTAAAACTGATTCTAAATTACAAAGATAGGGCTTAGGAGCGAGATTAGGAAGGAAGGTAATTGAAAAGTAAAATAAGGCAATAAGTAAGCTTTATATGTTGCGATTTATCCAATATTATCGGTAATTGTAATCAAGAAAATTACTTCAATTCCTGCCAGGGATCCCAAAAGAGATTTTCAAAATCCTCGATTTGATTATCCACCACTTTAATTCCCTCATTTTCCAATAGCTGCTGCATTAAATTGGTGCCTTCAAAATGATGTTTCCCTGTTAAGAGCCCTTTTCTGTTAACTACCCTATGTGCCGGGATATCTCCAATTTTATGGGAGCCGTTCATGGCCCAGCCTACCATTCTGGCACTTCTGGCGGTTCCTAGATATTTGGCGATGGCTCCATAAGAGGTAACCCGCCCAAATGGTATTTGCCTGGCCACTGCATATACTTTTTCAAAGAAGTTCTCATTTTCGGGTTTCATCAGGTATAAAAAATACGGATTAAGGTAATTACCAATAAAAGCATCATTAAGGCGCTTAATATATAATTTGAATTTTTTGAAAACCCATTGTTTTTGGTCTCCAATTTGGTGAAGTAGACCGTATAGAGATAGAGTACCGTAAAAGTACCACAACCAGCAGCGAGGATAAATGTGGCTATATCACGAAATTGGAATTGTATCCATCCTGAGGCGTTCCACATGGCGTTTAGGCCACTGTAATAAGGAATGGTCAATAAATTTAGGGCCGCCAATAATATTCCTTTAAAGAAACTATTTTTCTTGCTAACCTTTACAATTTTAGGTCGATTCAGCTTTTTTTTCTTGGCTTTTACAAAGAAGTAGATGGCAAAAAAAGCGAAGACAATTAGGGCAATTTTTAAGAGTAGGTCTATGATCTCCGGGTTTTTGAATAGAAACTTGGAAATCAGAACAGAAATATAGGCCTGGATAATGATCATGGTAGACACCCCCAAGCTAAAAATAATACCGTTGGTCTTACCCTTTTCCACACTTATCTTGGCAGCGTTCATATTCAATAGACCGGGTGGTACCGTGGCCATGAAGGCCGCAGAGAAAGTAGCAAAAAAAAGGGTAAGCAAATGCTCCATGGTTTACCTTATTCTAAATTTGATATAGGTGATTGGCTTTCCTTTATCAAGATACTGTTTTTCATAGAAAGTCTGTATTTCCAATACTTCCTTGGGGCTACCTTCGTTTTTATAGATGTCGTGATTGGCATAGAGCACTTCATGACCTTTACCGTGTAAAAGGCCCAAGGTATAGCCATGCATAAATTCGCTATCGGTTTTTAGGTTAACGGTACCATCTTGCTTAAGAATCAATTTATATTTATCCAAAAAGACCTCATTGGTAAGTCTATGTTTGGTACGTTTATATTTGATTTGGGGATCTGGAAAGGTAATCCAGATTTCAGAAACTTCATCGGGAGCAAAAAGACCGTCAATTAATTCTATTTGGGTTCTTAAAAAAGCAGCATTGGATACATTATCTTCAATAGCCGTTTTGGCACCTCTCCAAAAGCGGGCTCCCTTGATATCTATACCAATGAAGTTTTTGTTTTTGTTTTGCTTGGCCATCCCAATGGTATATTCGCCTTTTCCACAGCCCAATTCCAAAACCAAGGGATTGTTATTGCCAAAAAATTCATTCCATTGCCCCTTTAGTGAAAAAGAACCATTGGTAATTTCTTCCCTAGTGGGTTGAATTACATTCCTAAAAGTTTCATTCTCCTTGAATCGCTTCAGCTTATTCTTACTTCCCACTCGTACTATTAGTTTAAATATTTGGCAAAGCTAAGGAAATCTAAGTTTGTTTCTTAGGAAGTAGTGGTTCGTTATTCAATGTTATCCGTAATTAATGGGGAAGCATAAATTTTTAAAGTTGCAGCCAACATTTAATAAAGCTTAACCAGTTAATTTTTATAATGAATTAGAAAAGGAGTAAATTAGGGCTATAAACTATTTAAATGAAAAAATTAGGACTTCTTTTCTTATTGTTATTACAACTTGGTTGTAGTGGCCAAGCAATGGAGAAATTCAATGGTGTTAGCTTTGTTGCTTCTCGGGAAAAGGTAGCCCAAGAACACGTGGATGCCGTTAGGAATGTAAACGCCAAATGTGCAGCGGTTATGCCCTTTGGATTTATTAGGGATACAGGCTCGCCAGAAATAATATTCGACACCTCCAGACAATGGTTCGGGGAAACAAGGACCGGAGCCAGGCAATACATAGATATATTACACCAGAATGGTTTAAGAGTAATGTTGAAACCACAGATTTGGATCTCCAGGGGAGCATTTACCGGTAATTTAAAAATGGATTCAGAAGAAAAATGGAGGGCCTTGGAAGCGTCTTATGATAAATTTATACTTGCTTATGCTACTTTAGCCCAGGAAACAAATGCGGACGCATTTTGTATTGGGACCGAGTTGGAGCAATTTGTTAGTCACAGGCCGGAATACTGGACGGAACTGATCAAAAAGATCAAAAGTGTTTATAAAGGAAAACTTACCTATGCTGCCAATTGGGACGAATATGGAAGAACCCCTTTTTGGGAGGATTTGGATTTTATTGGGATAGATGCCTACTTTCCGCTGAGCGATGAGAAAACTCCCACCGTGGAACAATTGAGAAAGGGGTGGCAACCGCACAAGGAGAAAATAAAATCCTTATCCATGGCGAAAAATAAACCAATTATATTTACGGAATACGGCTATAGGAGCAATAATTATGCTGCCAAGAAACCTTGGTTGGTAGACCATAGCCAGGACGATGTAAATCTTGAGGCCCAAACCAACGCAACCAAGGCTATTTTTGAAGAATTTTGGAGCGAAGATTGGTTTGCAGGAGGATTCGTTTGGAAATGGTTTATTGATCATGAAAAGGCCGGCGGTATTAATGACAATCGATTTACCCCCCAAAATAAACCGGCACAAGAGGTAATAAAGAGTTTTTACAAGATTTATTGAAGCCCTATTCCAAATTTATCGGGTCTTTGATTAATAATTGCTTTGCTATAAGAAGCTAAAGCTAAATTCTGGGCAGAAACAGCCCAAGAATTCCCTCATTTTGGATTGTTTTTGGAATTGGGCAGTATTTTTGATAATATTTGTACAAAATATACATCGTGTCTGCCAAAAGAACTTTTATTTTATCGTGGATCGGGGCTTTAATATGGCTCCCTTTAATTTCCCAAACTTCGGTTAAAACCGTAATTGCGGAAAGGGGAGATGGTATTTATTCCATTCTCAGGAAACAAGGGATGAATCCGGTTAGGCATTACGGACATTTTGTAGATCTTAATCAAGATAATTTACGGGATAGTATGCATCTTTATGAGGGACGGGAATACATTATACCTCCCGTACCTGTAGATACAGTTCCCATAGAAGAATCCGTTGTAAAAAAGGCCACCGAAATTAAAACGGTATCCAATATCCTCAACGATGATATTTTTGGTAAGGATTACGCTTCCACGGAAATAAAAAGTAATAAGTTAGAGGGTGCCATCTATTATTTAATATCGGGTCACGGCGGACCGGACCCTGGTGCCATTGAAAAATATGAGGGCAAAATTATAGCCGAGGACGAGTATGCCTATGATATTACGCTGCGTTTGGCCAAGGAGCTTATATCCCATGGGGCCAAGACCTACATTATTATCAGGGATTCCAATGATGGCATAAGGGATCAGCGCGTTCTGGAAATAGATAGGGATGAGGTGGCCTATCCCAATGAGGAAATACCTTTAAACCAATTATTGCGGTTAAAGCAGCGTGTTGATATAGTGAACAAACTCTATAAGGAAAATGCTGGTAAATATCAAAGGTTAATAGTGACCCATGTAGATAGTCGTAGCAGGGGACAGAATATAGACGTCTTTTTCTATCATCATGAGAACAGTAAGAACGGCAAGCGATTGGCGGAAAGTATCCATGAGACTTTTTTAAATAAATACAGACAATATCAACCCAATAGGAACTATGAAGGTACCTTTGCAGACCGAAGTGGGTTATATTTGGTCAAGAACACCTTGCCGGCTATGGCCTATATAGAAATTGGGAATATTAAAAACAAAAAGGACCAAAAGCGAATCTTGGACCCTGACAATAGACAAGCCCTTGCCAAATGGATTTCAGAAGGGGTCTTATTGGATTTTGACACTAAAAATTAAGGAAATTTAAGAGGCAATATTTTTATTGTAATAGCGGTACAATTGGTCGGGGCCAACACCCAGCAAATTCTTCAGGTGGATTATCCCAAAATGATATTGTAATTTAAGGGTTCCAATCTGTTCATATTTTCTGGCCGAGGTTACTACATGTTGCGGCAATACCTTGAATTTTGATGTTTTGTAAAGGCGGCCGATAAATTCCGTATCCTCGTAGATAATATACTTCTCATTAAAGCCTCCTGTTTTTTGGAAAAGGTCCTTGAGAACAAATAGAGATTGGTCACCGCCCCTACATAGTTGGTTGTTTATTCTGCTAAACCAGGCGAAGAATCGTAAAAACTTTTTGGAGGTATCAAACTTCATCCTAAAGCAACCCGAAGACATATTGTTATGAATTGCATTTAGAATATAAAGGTCAAAATTTTTTGGCGGATAGGTGTCGGCATGCAAAAAGTAAAGGACATGGCCTGTGGCCAATTCCGCGCCCTTGTTCATTTGTTTTGCACGCCCCATTTCTGAGGTTATGGTCTTTGCCCCCAAAGTTTTTGCCAAGCTTGGGGTGCCATCCGTACTGCCGCCATCAACCACAATTATTTCCTTGATGTTCTTGGGACTGCTGTTCTTTTTTAAATGTTCTAACAAATGGCCAATATGGGCAGCCTCATTTAGGGTTGGGATTATGATGCTCAGGGTTATGGAATTACTCAATTTCATTTAGTCCCCAATTATAGTTCAAATAACTTATTTTGGTATCGGAAGTCAATTTTTGGGAGGCATACTTATTAAGGTAATCTATTAAGGAGCCATTTTTGGTGAAATCTTTTTTGTACCAGTTAAAAATTTCGGACAGGGAGGCTTTTTCCTTTGTGAGCACATTTCTTTTGGGGTCGTTTATAAAATCTATGGCCGTTTGTTCCAGAAGTTTTTCAAGATTGGTAGCAGTAAAAGCCGTGTTCAATAATTTTGGACAGGAAAAAGAGGCGCAGTTAATGGCAAAATGAATTCGCGGTTCATCCATTTTGCGTAGTATTTTGTGTTCCAGATTGCCCAAAGAAATCTTCTCAGTACCCATTTGCACTATATCTTTCCCCCAAGGATTTTTTATGTCCTTAATACTTTTGGTAGGATAATTGTCCAAAATAAGTTTTACGGTAGCGGCATTGTAAAGGTTAATGTAATAAGCAAGTTTTTCGGGTTTGTGTGCCTTATCCGTTGACTGGTTCTTGGCCAAATAATCCAAATAATCCTGTAAGGCATTTATATCCTGCGCAAAGCCTTTATAGTCAACATTTCCTGTATCGTCTACATGCTTTTTAAGTAAAATATCCCATTGGGAATGGTCTAATTGCCAAACCATATCCATGGGAAAATTTTCAATAGACCTTGGTAAAGGCACAAAACTAACAACACTTTTCGTTAGTAGAAGGATCAGAAGTATCGATAATTTAAGATGCATGGAAATATTATTTACCTCTAATTAGTGTGCCCGGCCCATTAAACCTTACATCAATATCATGATTAACAGCAGCCTCCACCATTATAATGCCAAGTACTGTTACTTATATGAATTTCGGCATTGCTTTTTTCTAAGGCAGCTGCAGTTTTGTCACATACCGCCAGAGGCTGGTTTTGCATTAGAACATGGCCGTTTTCATCATCAAAATATTCTTCATTACCGTAATAAATGGCTGTTTTGCCTGTAAAAACGCAGGGGCCATCTTGGGGCATGGGGTCTTTTATCGCGGCAATTTCAATAGACTCAATAAAGATTAAATCCTCCGTAGGATAGTGATTGGGAGAGAGAACGCGGTAAGATTTTCGCGCCCTAATTTCAATGGTTCCAAAACCGGCATCCGTCAATACCTTTATGTACTCTTTCAAAGGGATACTACCGCTTAAACACAGAGCCCTTAGTCGGTCATCGTTACGCAGGGTTTCGTTCATAGGCTGTTCACATATGGGGTCGCTCATAACCAATCTTCCATGAGGTTTTAATACGCGATACATTTCCGCAACCGCTTTCTTCAACTCTTCCGTCTTAAAGATGTTAAACAGACAGTTCTGAGCCGCAACATCAATACTTTCGTCCTCAATAGGCAGGTGTAGGGCATCTCCTTTTACCAAGTTTACAAACTCGCTCTTGAACCATGGGTTTTCCTGTTCCGCAATTTTGAAGTTTTCTTTGGAAGCTTCCAGCATCTCATCCACAACATCAACTCCAGTTACCCCGCCTACTTGCCTGGAAAAATATGAAAATTGTAACAACTCCATTCCACCTCCGACCCCTACATATAGCACCTTTGGATTGTTGACCAGATCCTGGGCAGAAACCGTACTTCCACAACCGTAGTTCATCTTCTGCATAATTTTTGGGATGGACAATCCTGGGAATTGCCAAATTGGATTGGTGGTACAGCACAGTCCAACATCTGGGGTCAATGCCGCATTCTTATATAATTCATTTGTTGCTTCTAAATAACTCATGTCTGTATGCTTAAAAATTTGTCCTCAGGATTATGATTTTTTTTCTTCACTACTCACTACTCACTACTCACTACTCACTACTCACTACTCACTACTCACTACTCACTACTCACTACTCACTACTCACTACTAATTATATTACCTTGATCAGTTCCCTAAATAATTTTATCATTTTTGGTTCCGTTTTCCCTGCAATGGCAATTATCTCTGCAATATTTACGGGTTTTAGATTGTCAGGGTCACATTCGTCCGTTAGTACGGATACGGCCACTACCGGCAATTTTAGGTGATTGGCCACAATTACCTCTGGCACGGTGCTCATTCCTACGGCATCGGCCCCAATAATTTTTAGCATTCGGTATTCTGCCTTGGTTTCCAGTTGAGGTCCAACAACAGAAGCGTAAACCCCCTTCTGCAGGCTTATGTTTTCCTTTTCGGCTATTTTTTCCAAACTTTTGCGCATAGGAACGTCATATGGCTCACTCATATCGGTAAAACGATCTCCAAATTGGCTCACGTTTTTAAATGCTAAGGGAGATCCACCTTGAAGGTTAATGTGGTCTTCGATGAGCATAAGGTCACCTTTCTTAAAATCTTGGTTTATGGCCCCGGCAGCATTGGATATAAATAGTTTTTTTATTCCCAGCATTTCCATTACCCTAATAGGGTAGGTAACGTCCAAAAGGTCATATCCTTCGTAAAAGTGGAACCTTCCCTGCATTACTACAACTTTTTTGCCCTCCAAGATTCCATAGATTAATTTACCGGAATGGAATTCTACGGTAGCCAAGGGAAAATAGGGAATATGGTTGTAATGTGCTTCTATAGGATTCTCAATTTCATCTGCCAGTTTGCCCAAACCTGTTCCCAGTACAATGCCAATTTCAGGAGCTTCAAAGCCTTTTCCTATTAGATAATCAGTAGATTCCTTAAGTAGTTTACCTGTCATATAATTTCAATTTTTTAAAAAGGTTCGGAAGATTTCAATATCCTTGATATCTTCAAAATAGTCAATATCGTTTTTAGGAGCTAACAGGCTGTAGTTTTTATTTTTCAAATCCTCTAAGGTGGCCTTCAATACAGTATCAGTGCCCCAGGTTTTATCTTTAAACAGATTGGGGCTCAAGACTTTCATCCCCAATAAATAATAGCCGCCATCAATGGCAGGACCTATTACATAATCATGCTGATCCAATAATTGAAAGGCTTCCAACAAATCATTTTCGTTCAAATCGTACATATCACTTCCAATGATAATTATTCTTTCATGGCCTGCATTAAATCCCTCTTTAAAGGCATTGTACATGCGCTCTCCCAAGTCATTGCCGGATTGTACTTTTTTTTCATAAACGGATTTATCCCAAATATCATTTTCCCATATATCATCGGAATAGCAAACCCATTTCCTGAAATTTAAACCCTGGGTAATATTCTTGGTGTGATCAAGTAAAAATTTATATATGTTTAGGGCAATCCCGTCGCCCACTGTTGCCGCTAATCTGGTTTTGCACTTGCCCAGTTCGGGATTGCGTGTAAATATGATAAGCAAATCTTTGCGGTGGTTCATTTTGACTATCGAATATCTCTTTAATATAATGGACTTGAACTTAATGGTCGTTATGGGTTGGTGTTCATTACTTAATTATAGGTTGGAAATTGAGAATTTGATGGGATATGCCCTTTTCCTACCCTCTAGGCCCGGATAATGCCTTTAGTCATTATAGGTTTTTAGTTGTTGTGTTTTCTGTGTCCATAAACTTTAGTGGCATTGTTCAACATTTTGCCCCAATGCCTGTTATAGGCATGCACCCTATCCGTTTCTTGTCCAATGGAATCATAAACGGGAAAACCCTTAATTTTCCATTCAAAAATACCGCCATAAAGGTTGTAGACTTCGGTATAGCCTTTTTTTAAAAGCTTTTCCCCAACTTTTTCAGATCGAACCCCTATGGAACAATAGACAACGATAGGCTTATTTTTGTTGGGAACAATCGATATTATTTTGTCCACATCAGGATTCCTATTGCCCACCCATACGGCCTTTGCTAAATGGCTTACCTCAAATTCCTCTTTTTCTCTGGTGTCCAAGAGCAGAAACGGGGTATTTCCCCTTAAGTTTTCCGCTGTTATATAAGGCACGCTCTTATTGTTGAACTTCCTTAAAGCTTGGTCTATCTCACTTTGACCGCGCATTGCGCAAAGGCAAAAAAGGCTTATAAGTATATGGAACAGATTTTTCATGGGAAGTTATAATCGCTTGGTAAAGATAGTATATTGGTAGCATAACCATGTGGGAGAATCAGTGGGGTGCAAATTAAATTCATTTATGACCCAAGGGATCTCCATTATTAAAATTTGATTTTCTAATTTCACAGCGCAGTAATTACGCAGTTTGTTTTCTTTTAAAACATTGAATTTTTTATGGAAGGCAGCGTTATAATCTGTCTTTGTTTTTAATAAATCTTATTTTAATTTTAGAATATGCCCGATAAAAAGAAAAAGAGTCATGACTTTAGATCCAACCTCTATTCCTATTGGAAGAAATCCCGGAGGTTTAGGGTTGGGATTTTTGCGGACATACATGATGCCCTGTTTATAATTGCGGGGATTTTTTCTGCAGCCTTTGGTTTGGAGAGTTTTCTATTGCCCAATAGCTTTATTGATGGTGGGGCAACGGGAATTTCACTTTTGATCTCCGAAATCTCGTCAATACCCTTATACATATTGATTATTCTTGTTAATATTCCATTTATATTTCTTGGTTTTAAGGTGATAGGCAAACAATTTGCCATCAAGGCCTCTTTGGCAATTATTGGTCTGGCCATAGTTTTGGCCACGGTACACTTCCCGGAAGTGACAGAGGACAAACTGTTGGTAGCGGTTTTTGGAGGTTTCTTCCTGGGGGCCGGAATAGGTCTTTCCATTAGGGGAGGTGGTGTCTTGGATGGCACTGAAGTACTGGCCATTTATCTGAGCAGGAAATTAAGGACCAAAATTGGGGATAATATTATTGTGATAAATATTATAATATTCTTGGCGGCTGCCTATTTCCTTTCTTTGGAGACAGCCCTTTATTCCATGTTGACCTATTTATCGGCTTCGAAAACTTTGGATTTCGTGGTGGATGGGATCGAGGAGTACACTGGGGTCACAATCATTTCTGCCCGTAGTGAGGAGATTAGACTAATGATTACGGAAAAACTAGGAAGGGGCCTTACCATTTATAAGGGTCATGGCGGTTACGGCAAGAGTGGTGTCCACAATGAGTACGACATTATTTATGCCGTAATTACCAGATTGGAGATTAGTAAATTAAACACCGAACTGGAAAAGATAGACCCAAACGCTTTTGTTGTCATGAATAGTATAAATGACACTAAAGGTGGGATGATCAAAAAACGGGCTTTGAACCACTAATATTTCCCTTTACCATTTGTCTATGTAAGTATTGCATGGGTTATACTACCAATGTAACTATTGTTACCAAATGCTGCCTTGGGAAGGGCTAATTTTGAAGCAAATAGTTTTTACATTTTATGGAACAAACAATACGGAAAACAAAACAACAATTGGTTCGGGAGGGTATAAACTCTTCCATGGCTTATTTAGATTACAGGTTAATGGTAACCAATTTGGCTTTGGAGGGAAAATCCACTGGATCAATAGAAAGTCAGGAACATAATGATTTTACACGTCTGAACGATCAACGAATGAAACGTTTGGACAAAACCATTAAGATTGATGCTGATTCCGAGGCCAAAATAAAAGGGATAGTAAAAAAAACTACCTGGTTGGTGCTTACTGAGAGTTGGTGTGGCGATGCTGCCCAGACACTACCTGTAATGAATAAGATTACGGATTTAAACAAGAATATTTCGTTACGACTTGTATTGCGCGATGAAAATCTGGACCTAATGGAGCAGTTTTTGTCCAATGGGGCTATGGCCATTCCAAAACTGATTTCCATTGATGATACTACGGGCAAGGTTATAGGGGAATGGGGTTCCCGGCCCTCCATTGCTGCCAAAATGGTGCAGGACTACAAAAGTAAGCACGGGAAGTTGACGGCAGAATTTAAACAGGATCTACAGCTCTGGTATAATAAGGATAAGGGACAAAATACCGTGAGCGACCTTTTATCTTTGCTTTTCTTGGAATAGATAGGTAATGGTGCCCATTTGTTCAGCCTTTTCTCCAGTATTAAATTTGGATTTTAAGGCGTATTCAATGGCGTTATCCACAAGACAGCCATTCAGGGTACTGGAACTTTTTTTGTTTACATCGGCCTCTATGACCTTTCCTAGTGGGTCGACCTTAATATTAATGACTACTTTACCCCCTTCTATACAGGTGTAAATGGGTATGGGAAGGCTGGTATGCCTTCTGTCCACCAAGGAGTAGGAAATGGAAGTTCTTCTTTTGGCCAAATTGTTGGTCATTACTTCCTTACTGGCTTCCTTTTCTCCCAATAGTTCTTGTTTTTCCCTTCTTCTCTTGGCCAATTCCTTTACTCTTGCGGCATATTCTGAGTCGGAGCTAAGATAGTCCGTAGGATCATCACTATCGGAGGACAGCTCTTGTTCTTCCAATATTTCCTCCAATGTTTTGAGTGGTTCAGGATTGCCGAAACTTGGTTTATTGGCCTCATTATAGGCCATATGACTTTTAACGGGATCTGCCTTGGCCATTTCTTGCATTTCCTTTAATTCTTCTTCAATTGGCTTTTCTAGATCCTCCTCTTCCAACAAACTTAATTCAATAACATACTCTTCTTTTTCTTCCTGTCCCAAATGGATGTTGTATAAACCCAACACCACCAAGGCCATGGAAAAGAATGTTATTAAGAAAGAAAGTTGTTTACGGTTTAAATTCATAGTGATATAACCACGTTTTATCAAAAATATTTCAAATTATCGACGAACGGTTAGGTTACCACTTGTAATATCGAAGTTTAACTGTCGATTTGCAGTAATTTACCAAATTCCTCGGGGGTTATGGCTTTATTTACGTTGTAATCCCCTATTTTGGTTCTTTTCAACGAGGATAAATGCGCTCCGGATTGCAGTGCTTTTCCAAAATCATGCGCCAAAGATCTAATATAGGTGCCTTTACTGCAGACCACCCTAAACTGTACCATTGGCAGTTCTATAGAGGTAATTTCAAATTCTGTAATGGTGACCCCTCTTTTTTTTATCTCTACTTCCTTACCTTCCCTGGCGTACTCGTAAAGTCTTTTGCCGTCTTTTTTTAGAGCCGAGAAAACGGGTGGAATTTGTTCTATGTCCCCTATAAATTTGGCAGTAGTATTGTGGATCAATTCATTGGTAATATGATCTATGGGGAAGTTTTCGTTTATTTCGGTTTCCAGATCATAGGACGGGGTTGTGCCGCCAAGGGTAATAGTTCCCGTATATTCTTTTTCCTGACCCTGTAGTTCGTTTATGGTTTTGGTGGCTTTTCCTGTACAGATGAGTAATAATCCTGTCGCCAACGGATCCAGGGTCCCGGCATGGCCTATCTTAATTTTTTTAAGTTGAAATTTCTTTCTGATTTTCCATTTTAAGGAATTGACAGCCTGGAAAGATGACCAACCAAGCGGTTTGTCTATCAATAATACCTGCCCCTCTAAAAAGTCTTCCTTTGTCATTACATTACCGTTAACGGACTTATAAAATAATGGATGACAATGATTGCGATGCCTACTACTATTCTGTAGTAGCCAAATATCTTAAAGCCGTGTTTGCTCAAATACCCAATAAAGGTCTTAATTGCGAAAAGGGCCACTATAAAACCAACTACGTTTCCTATAATCAATAGGTTTATTTGTTCGGTGGTAAGGGTAAAGCCGGCATCGTAATAGTCATAACTCTTTTTAAGGGTAGCCCCCAACATGGTGGGCAAGGCCAGAAAGAATGAAAATTCTGCCGCTGCAGTCCTGGTTAGTTTTTGGGTCATACCTCCAACAATACTGGCACCACTTCTGGATACACCAGGAATCATTGCCAAACACTGGAAGAGTCCAATTTTAAAAGCCGTAGCATATGAAATATCGGTGTTCTCCGAATTTCCGAATAACTCATCCACTCTAAGAAGGATCAATCCCCCTATGACCAAGGAAAAGGCCACTACAAGCGGACTTTCCAGTAAGGCATCTATTACGTCACTCAAGAGCAGGCCCAAGACCACCGCAGGAATAAAAGCGACCAATAGCTTATAATAAAAATCGATGCTTTGGAAGAATCGCTTAAAGTACAGTACCACAACAGAAAGTATGGTGCCCAATTGGATAACGATAGTAAATAATTTGGTGAAATCTTCCTGTGCAATACCAAAAAAGGAAGATGTAATAATCATGTGTCCAGTTGAAGAAACCGGTAAATACTCGGTTATGCCTTCAATAATGGCAAGTATAATAGCCTCAAATATGTCCAAAATTTATTTCTTCTTATGCGGATTCAACAGAATGGCGTAAACTTCTATTCCCAGGCCTATCAACACCAATGTAGGGGCCAAGCGTATTCTTCTGAAATTATAAATCTCAGGATTAAAAACATTGGGATCGTCACTTCCGCCACCGCTCATAAGGATAAATCCTAGGCTAATCAATGCCAAACCAATAAACATAAAAAGGTAATTTTTCTTCTGAAAAATAAATTCCTGTCTAGGCTTTTGTGGTTGATTACTATTTTGTTTTTTACTCATGCCGCAAAGTTAATAATATAAATCGTCTGTTCTAAGATTTAAGAAACGTTGTGTTGCAAAAAATGTGCTAATAAAGGAAATCAAGACCCCTAAAAAGAAGACACTTGCAAAAAGAAATACCAAAATTGTCGGGTCTTGAAAAAGGTTGAGCTCCGGAAAATTTATATCTACATAATATATTACAAAGCCTAGTGCAATTAAGGCTATGACCGCTCCAAGAACCCCCAGTTTAATGTTGGTCCAAATAAAGGGTCTGCGTATAAAAGTCTTAGTGGCCCCAACCATTTGCATGGTTTTTATGATAAAGCGCTTGGAGTAAATGGAAAGTCGGATGGAACTGTTGATCAATAAGACCGCGATAAAAGTAAAAACGCCACTGGCGACCAGTATCCAGAAACTAATTTTTTTTACATTATCGTTTAACAGTGTAATCAAAGGTTTGTCGTAGCTTACTTCTTCAATATAGTCCCTACTGGAAATCTCCTCTGCTATTTCGGCAATCTTCTCTGTAGAAACATAATCGGCCTTAAGTTGCACATCTATGGAGTTCTTAAGTGGGTTATACCCCAAGAAATCCAAAAAATTCTCTCCAATTTCCTCACTGTGCTGTTCTGCTGCCTGTTCCTTGGAAACATAGGTGGCTTTTTTGGTATATTCTGCCATGGCCAAGCTTTTTTGCAATTGGTCAACCTCTACTTCTTTGGCATTGTCCTTAAGAAATACGGATATAGTGATCTGTTCTTTAAAATGATCGGCCAGTTTCTTGGTATTCAGTACCAAAAGTCCCAATATACCCAATAGAAAAAGTACCAAGCCAATACTTAGGACCACAGAAAAATAAGAGGAGATAAGCTTTCTTTTTTGAAAACGTTCAAAAGATGTACTCATAGTTGAAAATCAATATGTAAAAATAGGAAAGTAAATTGAATTAGAAATGGTTGAGGCTTGTTTCATAATCAATTTCAATATAAAGTGTTGTCCTACGAAATTTCAGTGTTTGGGAAATTCAATTGCAATTTTTGTCCTTGCCAGTAGTAGGGCAATGAATATTCCAGGCACAAAAGTTTAATGCTGCTATCTCTAGGGGTGGTTTATATGATACGATCAATGCAGCACTTTTGCTTTGGTAGGTATGTCGATAATATCTTTTTGCTTTCATAGATTAAACTTATTTTTGCCCTGCATTAAATAAATGGAGTGTGTACCCTTAGTGCGCCGGATTTAAAGACAAACAATATAGGATGACTTACGATTTCAGGAAGATTGAAGAAAAGTGGCAGAGATTTTGGGCTGAAAACCACACTTTTAAAGCAGAAAATGATTCCCAAAAGGAAAAGTTTTATGTACTGGATATGTTTCCCTATCCTTCAGGTGCCGGTTTGCATGTAGGGCATCCCTTGGGTTATATAGCCAGCGATATTTATGCTCGTTATAAGAGGCACAAAGGATTTAATGTACTGCATCCAATGGGGTACGATTCTTTTGGACTGCCTGCGGAGCAATATGCCATTCAGACAGGACAGCATCCAGCCATTACCACAGAGGCCAATATCAACAGATATAGGGAGCAGTTGGATAAAATTGGCTTTTCTTTTGATTGGAGTCGGGAAGTACGTACCTCCGATCCCAATTATTACAAATGGACACAGTGGATATTTATCCAACTTTTTAATTCTTGGTACAATAAGGACAACGATAAGGCGGAAGATATTTCCAGTCTGATCGCTATTTTTGAAAAAGAGGGCAACCAAAGTGTAAATGCTGTTTGTGATGAAGATGTAACCCTATTTTCGGCAGCCGATTGGAAAGCCTTTACAATAAAGGAACAACAGGAAGTTTTATTGGAATATAGGTTAACGTATTTGGCGGAGACCGAAGTGAATTGGTGTCCGGCCTTGGGTACGGTTTTAGCAAACGACGAGATTGTCAATGGAGTTTCCGAGCGAGGGGGCCATCCTGTTATGCGTAAAAAAATGACCCAGTGGAGTATGCGTATCTCCGCCTATGCCCAGAGGTTGTTGGACGATTTGGCTATGGTAGATTGGCCACAGCCCTTAAAGGACTCCCAAACCAATTGGATAGGCAGGTCAGAAGGGGCAGAAGTTACGTTTAGGGTCCTCCCCCCTGCCCCCTCCCAAGGAGGGGGGGCGGATTCGTCTTCACCAAAATTTCATACGGCCGATTCTGACATTTACGGAGTTTTATTGGAAAGGGCTCAAGAAATGCGTAAGAATCCCACAAAGGCTGAAGCTTTACTATGGGAAGCTCTAAGAAATAGAAATTTGAATTCGAAATTTAGGAGACAGCATCCAATTTCTAGGTATATAGTTGATTTCGTTTGCCTTGAAAAGGAATTGATCGTGGAGGTTGATGGAGAAATTCACCAATATCAATTGAACGAGGATGCGGAAAGGCAATTGTTGTTGGAACAGAAAAAAGGCTATACCGTAATAAGGTTTACCAATGATGAAGTACTCAACAATATTGATGAGGTAATTTCAAAAATTGAGACGGTACTAAACTCCCCCTCCTTGGGAGGGGGCCGGGGGGAGGTCAATTCGAAAGAAATGGAAATTTCGGTTTTCACCACTCGGCCCGATACCATTTTTGGGGTAAGTTTTATGACCTTGGCCCCGGAGCACGAATTGGTTGCCAAAATAACCACTTCTGAGCAAGAGGAGGAAGTGGAGGCGTATATTGCGGCTACGGCCAAACGCAGTGAGCGCGATCGTATGGCCGATGTAAAGACCATTACGGGAGCCTTTACGGGAGCTTATGCGGAACACCCATTTAGCAAGGAGCCCATTCCAATTTGGATAGGGGATTATGTGTTGGCCGGTTATGGTACTGGGGCGGTAATGTCCGTTCCCTGTGGAGATCAACGCGATTACGATTTTGCGAAGCATTTCAATATTCCCATTCCCAATATTTTTGAAGGAGTGGACATTTCCGAAGAGGCCTTTACTGATAAGGAAAAGACCGTTATTGCCAATTCCGACTTCTTAAATGGACTACCTTATAAAAAGGCCGTAAAACGTGTCATTTTCGAATTGGAAAAATTGGAACAGGGAATAGGAAAGATCAACTACAGGTTGCGCGATGCCGTATTTAGTCGCCAACGCTATTGGGGGGAGCCATTTCCAGTATACTATGTGGACGGAATGCCCCAAATGATCAGTGCGGAGCATTTGCCTATTGTATTACCTGAAGTTGAAAAATACTTACCTACTGAAACCGGGGAGCCCCCATTGGGCAATGCCACGGTTTGGGCCTGGGACGTAGAGAAGTCGGCAGTGGTAAGTAATGAGTTAATAGATCATAAAACCATATTTCCATTGGAGTTGAATACCATGCCAGGTTGGGCGGGAAGTTCGTACTACTTTAACCGTTATATGGATCCCAATAATGGAAATGACATATTTTCCAGAGAGGCAATTGACTATTGGAAGGATGTGGACTTATATATTGGGGGTAGTGAACATGCTACCGGACATTTGCTGTACAGCCGTTTCTGGCAGAAGTTTTTGTTCGATAAAGGCATCGTGCCAAAACCCGAGTTTGCCAAGAAATTGATCAATCAGGGGATGATTACGGGAACCAGTGCTTTTGTCTATAGGTTGGAAGGTGAAAATACCCTGGTATCGAAAAACTTGATAGGAATAGACAACAAAACGGTACAACCACTTCATGTAGATGTGGCTTTGGTTAATCCATCAGATGAATTGGATTTGATAAAGTTCAAGGAAAATCCTCTTTATGCCGATTTTAAGGATGCCGAGTTTATTTTGGAGGACGGGAAATATATTGTAGGTCGCGAGGTAGAGAAAATGTCCAAGTCCAAATACAATGTGGTAAGTCCGGATAGTATCTGTCAGGAGTACGGAGCAGATTCCCTGCGTTTGTACGAGATGTTCCTAGGGCCATTGGAGCAATCCAAACCTTGGAATACTGCGGGTATTACAGGGGTCCACAGTTTTCTTAAGAAAATGTGGCGTTTGTTCCACGGGGGAAATGAAGGAGCTTTTACTGTGACCGATGCCGAACCTACAGCAGATAATTTAAAGACTTTGCACAAGACTATCAAGAAGGTAGAGGAGGATATAGAAAATTTCTCCTTTAATACCTCGGTGGCTACCTTTATGATATGTGTAAACGAGTTGGCCGCCCAAAAATGTAATAGTAAAAAAATATTGGAACCGTTGGCCCTGTTGGTCTCACCATATGCTCCGCATATAGCGGAGGAACTTTGGAGTAAATTGGGACACACGACCTCTATAGCAACTGCCCCATTCCCTAAATTTGAAGGGAAGTATTTGGTAGAGAGTAGTAAGGAGTATCCTATTTCTTTCAATGGAAAAGTACGCTTTAAATTGGAATTGCCGGCAGATCTTTCCAAAGAGGAAATTGAGGCTGCCGTTATGGCCAATGACAAAACACAGGAACAACTCCAGGGGCGTGCCCCTAAAAAGGTGATTGTGGTCCCAGGAAAAATTGTCAATATAGTTGGATAAGGAGATTGTTCCAGGGCTTAAGTTGATTTTGGTAATAGTATTGGATAAAAATTCGCATTGTGGGGTCTGCCCACAAAATTGTATCTAGTGGCATGGAGAACATAGAAATCATGGGGCTCGTGGCGGCCGTACTTACTACCTACTCTATAGTGCCACAGGTACATAAGACGTGGAGGAATAAATCTACCAAGGATATCTCGCTGACCATGTATATGGCCATGTTTCTTGGTGTGGTGCTATGGTTGATTTATGGTATTTACCATGAAAGTGTGCCTATGATATTGGCCAATTTTATTACTGCGGTATTACTTTTTGTAATGATTGTCCTTAAGTTAAAATACAAATAGCAGGTAATTTCCCAATTAAAATTTCTTGTTATATGGTACTGTTAATAGTGCGCCATTTTTAATGGGTTCGTACACATAATGTGAAAAGTGCAATAATCTATATTCTTGTCCCTTATTTAAGGGGTTTTCTTTTTTTCTTATATTTTTTTGTTCCATTTTTGGAATTCTTGCCATCATGTAATAATGGTCAGGAATAATGCCACTTAAGTGGAAGAGGTGTTAGCTCCATTTAGTTTAAAAAAAGAATTGAAAATGAAAGTCGGGATTCCTAAAGAAATTATAAACAATGAAAGCAGGGTGGGCATGACGCCTGCGGGGGTTTTTGAACTGGTGAGAAATAATCATACGGTATACGTGCAGACCGGTGCCGGTGATGGCAGCGGATTTTCAAATAGCGATTATCAACAGGTGGGCGCCATTGTTTTGGACACTATAGGCCATGTTTATGCTATGAGCGATATGATTGTTAAGGTAAAAGAGCCTATAAAGGAGGAGTATGCACTTGTACAAAGGGGGCAGGTGGTTTTTACCTATTTTCATTTTGCCTCTAGTGAGGTCCTTACCGAAGCCATGATAGATCGTAAAGCTATTTGCATAGCCTATGAAACCGTGGAAGATGAAGATGGCACCTTGCCTTTATTGACACCCATGTCCGAAGTCGCTGGCAGAATGGCCATACAGCAGGGGGCAAAATACTTGGAGAAACCAGAAAAAGGAAGAGGGGTGCTACTTGGTGGAGTTCCTGGAGTGGCACCGGGAAGGGTTTTGGTACTTGGGGCCGGTGTGGTAGGAATTCAAGCTGCTAAAATGGCAGCCGGACTTGGGGCACATGTTACTATTTTGGATGTTAACATGAAACGACTTCGTTATGTAAATGATGTAATGCCGAGCCATGTAGTCACGGAATTTTCAAATGAATTTAATATAAGGAAACACATTAAGGACCATGATCTAATTGTTGGGGGCATCTTGTTAAAGGGAGCCAAAGCCCCAAAGATCATTACTCGCGATATGCTTAAGGATATGCGCCCAGGTACCGTAATTGTGGATGTAGCAGTAGATCAAGGGGGATGTGTGGAAACCACGAGGCCCACTACGCATGAGAACCCGGTATATATTATAGATGATGTGGTACATTACTGCGTTACCAATATGCCAGGGGCAGTTCCATATACTTCAACCATGGCCTTGACCAATGTAACTTTGCCCTACGTATTAAAATTGGCCAATTTGGGTTGGGAAAAGGCCTGTCAGGAGGATGCCTCCCTGCAAAAAGGGTTGAATATATTAAGGGCAAAGGTAATACGTAAAGAGATTTTGGAAGCCTTTAAATGGCAAGCAATAAATGACTAGACCGTACATTTTGTCATATATATAACCCCGTCATAATTTGGCGGGGTTTTTGATTGTTAGAAAAGAAAGAATTACTTGGTATTAAGAAAAGGAAACTTTAGTATATTGGATTAATCTTAAAAATAGAATTGTTATGATGATGTATTATATATTGCTGGGTGCTATTGCCTTGGTAAGTTGGTTGGTTAGTAATAAACTAAAAAGCAAATTTAAGCACTATTCCAAGGTGCATTTGCGCAATGGTATGAGCGGTGCCGAAATTGCCGAGAAAATGTTGGCAGACCACGGAATCAGGGATGTAAAGGTTATTTCTACACCAGGAATGCTAACGGACCACTACAATCCGGTAAATAAAACGGTAAATTTAAGTGAAGGGGTGTACAATCAAAGAAACGCTTCGGCAGCCGCTGTTGCGGCCCACGAATGTGGACATGCGGTACAACATGCTACGGCATATGAATGGTTGACCTTGCGTTCCAAATTGGTGCCGGTGGTAAGTGTTACCTCAGGCATGTCTATGTGGGTAGTCTTTGGGGGGCTTATGTTGGGAGCCGCAGCAGGAGTTGGTCTTGGATATTGGGTGGCCGTTGCAGGTCTAATAATGATGGGGCTGGCTACTTTGTTTAGCTTTATTACTTTGCCGGTTGAATACGATGCCAGTAACCGTGCCCTAGCCTGGTTAAAGAACAAGAATATGGTGAGCCAAGAAGAGTACAAAGGATCTGAGGATGCCTTAAAATGGGCTGCCAGAACTTACTTGGTAGCCGCCATAGGATCTTTGGCAACCTTGGTCTATTGGGCTATGCAGGTTCTAGGAGGTAGGGACTAAGACTTATGATAAATTATATAAAAAAAAGGACTTCTTTAGATGTCCTTTTTTTTATATCGTTATTTGTCTGTCTATTTGTTGGTCCAAAGAAATAAAGGTCTCAGTTCTTGATACCCCTTCAATCTGCTGTATATCCCTGTTAAGTACGTGCATAAGGTGTTCGTTGTCCCTGCAAAGCACTTTTATAAGAATGGACCAATTTCCTGTAGTATAATGGCATTCCAGTACTTCCGGAATTTTTTCAAGTTCCTTAACCGCCACCGGATTGCTCATGGCCTTGTCCAAGTAAATACCAATGTAGGCCATGGTGGTATATCCCAGAACTTTGGGGTTGATAATGAATTTAGAGCCTGCAATTAAACCTGAAGCTTCCAATTTTCGTAACCTCTGATGAATGGCAGCACCTGAAATTCCAATTTTTCTGGCAATTTCCAAAACGGGCTTTCTGGCATCGGCCATCAAAAATCTTAGTATCTTTTTGTCGATACCATCAATTTTTATGTTTTCGTTATTGGATTTCATGGGTTCTACTTCAATTTCTATATAAAGATACCAAAATGCTTTTACATCTTAACTAGCAACAGAGTCGGGGTTATAGCCCATGTAAGGTACCTGGTATTCTTTAAAGCGAATTCCATAGCTTTTAAGTTGCTCTAAAATAGGCTCGTAGACCTCGCGTCTTATTGGTAATTGTACACCTGGAGTGGTGATTTTTTTATTTAATATTAATATCGTGGCCATGGCTACCGGTAACCCAACGGTCTTGGCCATTGCCGTATAGGTCCGGTCTTCCCCTATAACGACTGTATTGGAATCTATCTGTTTTTTTTTACCGTTAATTTCGTACCCAAATTTGTGGTACATAACAATCATATCCTTGTCCGTACTGTCCAAGGTCCAGCTATCCTCCAGTATTCTTTGTAATATTTGTGCGGGAGTGGCGTTTTTTAATTCAATTTTCCTTTTGGAATCGAATAAGTGCAGTTCCATTAATTTATCCCACATTATATCATCCTGGTCTATCTTAAGATAATGCCGCAGCTTTAATTCTACCGTATTGGTAGGTGAATAAGGTAGAAATAAGTTTACAAATTCCCGGTAAGACATTCCTTCAGAATTTTCAATGGTATAGCTGTCATCGGTCATGCCCAATTGCACGAACATATTCCAAGCTTTGGAAAAACCTACCCGCCTCATGGTTCCCCTATACAGTGTAAGTACGTTCTCCAGCCCGTAGGCTTCCCTGTATTTTAGAGAGTCCCTGTTGGCGTATACTTCAAATTTCCCATAGCCTTCTACATCCAAGAACTCTGTTCTTCTAAATAATTTGTGGTAGGGAATATATTTATAGGTGCCTTCCTGAATAAATTTGGCTACCCCGCCCTGACCGGCCACTACAACATTTCTGGGGTTCCAGGTAAATTTATAGTTCCACAGGTTATTGTCGCTTTCAGGGGCTACCAACCCCCCTGTGAAAGATTCGAAAAGTATAATTTTGCCACCGCGTTCCCTAATATTATCTATCACCTGCATGGCACTCATGTGGTCTATACCGGGATCCAGTCCAATTTCGTTCATAAAAACCAGGCCTTTTTCTTTCGCTTGTTGGTCCAAGGCCATTATTTCATCGCTTATATAAGAAGCCGTAACCAAATGTTTTGTAAATTGAATGCAATCCACTGCTACCTTGATATGAAAACGGGCAGGGAGCATGGAAATGACTATATCCGCTTGTTCTATGGCATTACTTCTTTCCTTATCATTGAAGATATCCAATTTAAGAATAGTACAGGAGGTATGTAATTTTATCCTTTCGGGAAGGACTTCCGGATTTAAGTCACAAATAGTAATATGTAAATTTTCCGCCTCTGCTTTTTGTAATAAATAATCCAACAAATATGCAGTGGATTTTCCGGTGCCCACAACAAGTATTTTTCTACGCATTGGTTTTTTACTTTTCTATTTCACGGATACTAAGGTATCAAATTGTTATATTTGTAAGGAATAAGCCTTAATAAGTTATGAACAAAACAATTTTCGTCACTGGTATATTTTTCGGTCTAACGGCGGTTCTTTTAGGTGCTTTTGGGGCACATGGTTTGGAAAAAATGGTAGATGCCAAGGCAATTGAGACTTTTGAGACCGGGGTGCGGTACCAGATGTACCACGCTCTGTTCCTATTGCTTTTGGGAGGTAGCAACTTATTGGTCAATGAGCGTAAAAAGCTGATTTATTACTTTATAGTGGTTGGAATTGTATGTTTTTCTTTTTCAATTTACCTTTTGGCAATCAATGAATTGTCGAGTTTTGATTTTAAGAAAATAGCACTATTGACTCCCCTGGGCGGTGTTCTCCTGGTTACGGGCTGGATACTTTTGGGCATTAGGGTTCTTAATCAAAAACCATCACATAAAACTAACAAGCTCTAAGAGCACTTATATTTTTCTAATAAAACTCAACTATTATGAATTCATCAACACCCTCAACTAAATCGATTGCGTTGGAGACGTATGGTATAACAAGTAAAAAAATTCACTATCAATTGGCACCGTCAAGACTACATGAAATTACAGTGGAAAAGGGTATGGGCGTAACCTCCTCTACCGGGGCTTTAGCAATTAATACAGGCGAATTTACGGGTAGGTCTCCAATGGACAGATTTATTGTAAAGGATGAGATTACGGCCGATAAAATTTGGTGGGGAAATGTAAATATACCCTTTGAAAGCGAAAAGTTTGATGCTCTTTACAACAAGGTCATAAAATATCTCAATGAAAAGGAACTTTATGTAAGGGATTGTTTTGCATGCGCCGACGATGATTACAAGACGAACATCAGGGTAATTAATGAATATCCCTGGTCCAATATGTTTGCCTACAATATGTTTTTAAGGCCTACCGAAGAAGAGTTGGTAGGTTTTGATCCGGAATGGACTGTGGTTAATGCACCTGGATTTATGGCAAAGGCAGAGGAAGATGGGACAAGGCAGCATAATTTTGCCATTCTTAATTTCACCCGTAAAATTGCCCTGATAGGAGGTACCGGATATACGGGGGAAATTAAAAAAGGAATATTTTCTGCGCTGAATTTTATTCTTCCGGTATTTAAGAATTGCCTTCCCATGCACTGTTCGGCAAACGTGGGCGAGGATGGGGATACCGCAATCTTTTTTGGCCTTTCCGGAACTGGAAAGACTACATTATCGGCAGACCCACATAGAAAATTGATCGGAGATGATGAACATGGGTGGACCAAAGAAAATACCGTATTTAATTTTGAGGGAGGTTGTTATGCCAAGGTCATTAATCTTTCGGAAGAAAATGAGCCTGAAATTTACGGAGCCATAAAGAAAGGAGCCCTTTTGGAGAACGTGGTATTGGATGCCAATGGGGTGGTCGACTTTGCCAATACCTCCATTACCCAAAATACCAGAGTAAGTTATCCAATTTATAATATAGACAATATACAGGTGCCATCTATTGGTAAGAACCCAAAAAATATTTTCTTTTTAACTGCGGATGCCTTTGGGGTATTGCCTCCTATTTCCAAGTTGACCCCTAGTCAGGCAGCCTATCATTTTATTTCGGGATATACGGCCAAGGTGGCCGGTACCGAGGCAGGGGTGGTAGAACCAGTACCAAGTTTTTCGGCTTGTTTTGGAGCGCCGTTTATGCCATTGCATCCAACCAAATACGCAGAGATGCTGAGTAAAAAAATGTTGGATGCAGGGGTAAATGTATGGTTGGTAAATACAGGATGGACCGGTGGCCCATATGGGGTGGGTACCAGAATGAAATTGAAATATACCAGGGCCATGATCCATGCGGCCTTAAGTGGCGAACTGGGACTGTACAGTTATGATAAATACCATATCCACTCCGTTTTTGGAGTGGCACAGCCTAGGGAGTGTCCTGGAGTCCCTACAAGTGTGCTAAGTCCAAGGGCAACATGGAACAATGACGAGGCCTATTACAAAACCGCCTTTAAGTTGACCAATGCCTTTAGAGAAAACTTTAAGAAATTCGAGGTCTATGCCAATGAGGAAATAAGGCGTGGAGGACCGCAGCGATATGCATTCTAAAAGAAAAACCCTGAGGCTTGCCTCGGGGTTTTTTATAATCTGGTATTGCTAAATTAATTTTTTGGCAATAACTATTTCTTGTTTACACTGGTAATGTATCTCTGTAGTGCCATGGTCATAGAAGGCGTTTCCGGGGTGGGGGCCTGAATGTCTATTCTTAACCCTGCTTCCGTGGCTGCTTTAACCGTTGAATTTCCAAAAACCGCTATTCTGGTTTCGTTCTGTTTAAAATCAGGGAAATTCTTTAATAGCGATTCAATTCCGGAAGGGCTAAAGAATACCAATACATCATAATACACATCCCTTAAATCTGAAAGGTCACTGATTACCGTTCTGTAAAAAATGCCCCTGGTCCAATCTATTCCCAAACTATTTAGTGTTTCGGGAACAATAGGTTTAAGAACGTCAGAGGATGGTAATAAAAATTTTTCGTCCTTATATTTTTTGAACAAAGTATTTAAATCTGGAAAATTCATTTTCCCAACATAAATTTTACGCTTGCGGTATACAACGTATTTTTGTAAATAGTAGGCTACTGCCTCTGACTGACAAAAATATTTCATCGTATCGGGAACCTTGAACCTCATTTCCTCCGCGATCCTAAAGAAGTGATCCACTGCATTCCTACTGGTTAGAATAATGGCGGTAAAATTCTTAAGGTCAATTTTTTGTTGTCGTACCATTTTCGCATCAACGCCTTCCACGTGGATAAAAGGTCTAAAATCTACCTTTATTTTCTCCTTATCAATAAGCTTGGAATAGGGGGAGTTTTCCATCTTAGGTTCTGGCTGTGAAACCAAAATCGTTTTTACTTTCATAGGTTTCGATCTATTAGATAGTTTCCAACTATAATAATTGGTGCTATTTCAAGAGCGCAAAGGTACAAAATAAAATACACAAAATTACTGGCGATGAATTTTTGATGATTTCTCAATGTTGTAGTCCAACCAATAGCGTTTATAAGGAATACTAACAAAAGACTTATAAAAACTACTGCTTTTGACTCCCTGAAAACAAAATTTAACAGAAGATTGGCAAATAGCATTACAATGCCACTGTAGTTGAGATAGGAGAGTTTCTTGAAAATTATTTCGGCAATAATCTTGTTGATATTAAATATAAAACCGTTGCCCAATTGCAAGAGTATTTTAATGGTAAAAAATAGAAAAAGCGATATAAAAATAATACTATAGGCAACGAACTGTTGCCCTTCCGGAATCTTGAAAAAAATGGTATAAGCAAAGTATAGGAAAAGAGAGAAATTTAGCAATTGAAAAATACTGAAAAAAATACTGAACCAATTAAATAGTTTGTCTTTCTTTTGGTAAAGAAAGATATATTTGTTGTTGAACGGTAAGATGATATAGTTCAAGAAACGGCTATAAAAAGTAGTTTTTGCAAGTACCATAAAAAAGATACTGGAAAATAGGATAATGGTTATCCAATCTACAGTATAATCATTTCTTAATATAGCTTCCATTTATACGGCCTTATTCTTGGGTGATATTATTGCTAACAACGTAAATTTCATTCCCTTTAGTGTTGCAAGTAATGTAATTGAATCCTTCAATTCAAGTATGGTGTAATTATTGTTTTTTATATCGAACAAAAAATCAGTCCAAACCTAAGCTTTTTTAGAACCAATTCCGCGCTAAAGATAAGAAACCTATTAGTTGGGTATTATATTCCGTTAATTAATATACCCTTAACTTTAATAGTGCTATCCCCTTATAAAAAGGACTTGTAAGTCTACCCTTGCACACTGTGTTATCCAATCCCGCCATTTATTGAATTCAATATATATAGTGCTTCCAATTTTTTCTCGGAAGTCCTAAGACAGTACTGTTAAGCGGTTCAATTTAAAGACCAAAACCATACATTCGTAAATATATGGAGTCTTTAAAAAAATCATAAAACGTTCCGGATATTTCACTACAGTTTTTAAAATACTATTTTTGCTAAAATTGCAATACCTAGATGGCGGATAGCTTGGTCATTATTCCTACCTTCAATGAAATTGAAAACATTGAGCTCATAATTCATTCCGTCTTTGCTTTGGAGCAGGATTTTCATATCCTTGTCGTTGACGATAATTCTCCTGACGGTACGGCCGATGCGGTAAAAGCTCTACAGGAGCAATATTTAAATAAGTTATTTTTAGAGGTAAGACGGGATAAATCTGGTTTGGGAACGGCCTATATCCATGGGTTTAAATGGGCCATAGAAAAGAAATATGAATATATTTTTGAGATGGATGCCGATTTTTCACATGCACCAACAGATCTTATAAAGCTGCGGCAAGCCTGTATTGAAGGGGCGGATGTAGCTGTGGGATCGCGTTACAAAAAGGGAATTAATGTAGTAAATTGGCCCTTGCATAGAATACTGTTGTCCTATGGTGCTTCATTTTATGTGAAATTGATAACCGGAATGAGGGTGCACGACCCTACTGCCGGATTTGTTTGTTACAGGAGAAAGGTTTTGGAAACCATCAATTTGGATTCCATTAAATTTATTGGATATGCATTTCAAATCGAAATGAAGTTCAGGGCCCATCTTCAAGATTATAAGATTGAAGAGGTGCCTATTATTTTTACCGATAGAATAAGGGGAAAATCAAAAATGAGTGCTTCCATTATTAATGAGGCCGTTTTTGGGGTACTACAGATGAAGTTGCGCAGTTTGTTTCACAAAAAGAAATTTTAAGATGGGAAGAATACTTTTAAAAAACGCTAAAATCGTTAATGACAATAAAATATTCCCTGCAGATATACTGTTGGAGGACGATTTTATTCTTAAAATTGAGGATCAAATTTCATCGGATAGTGCCGCCAAGGTAATGGATTTGGAAGGGAAATATGTAATACCTGGAGCCATAGACGATCAAGTACATTTTAGGGAGCCTGGTCTAACCCATAAGGGCACTATTGCCACGGAAAGTCGGGCAGCCGTTGCCGGGGGAATAACCTCCTTTATGGAACAGCCCAATACCAATCCCCAAACAACTACCATTAAGGCTTTGGAGGATAAGTTTGAAATGGCTAGAAATTCTGCTTTTGCCAATTACTCTTTTTTATTTGGCGGTACCAACGACAATTTGGAAGAGATAAAAAAATTGGATAAGAATGCCTGTTCTGGGATTAAACTCTTTTTAGGTTCCTCTACGGGCAATATGTTGGTAGACAATGAAGAGGTGATCGAAAAAATATTTAGAAATACGGAGATGGTCATTTCCGCACATTGCGAAGATGAGTCCACCATTAAGGCAAATTTTGCCAAATATAAGGCGCAATATGGGGATGATATTCCCGTAAAATACCATCCTTTGATCAGGAGTGCCGAAGCCTGTTATCTTTCTTCTTCCAGAGCCATTGCCTTGGCAAAAAAAACAGGGGCAAGATTTCATGTCTTTCACCTATCTACAGGAAAGGAAACCGAGCTTTTTAGGAACGATATTCCATTGGAGGATAAAAAAATTACTGCTGAGGTCTGTATTCACCATCTTTGGTTTTCGGAAGAGGATTACGATACCAAAGGAACTCTAATTAAATGGAATCCGGCTGTTAAAACTGCTGCGGATAGGGACCAACTTTGGGAGGCTTTATTGGATGATCGTATAGATGTCATTGCCACGGACCATGCACCACATACTTTAGAAGAGAAGAACAACGTTTACACTTCCGCTCCCTCGGGAGGCCCATTGGTGCAACATGCCTTGCCCGCAATGTTGGAGAAATATCATGATGGAAAGATAAGCTTGGAGAAAATTGTGGAGAAAATGTGCCATAATCCGGCAAAGTTGTTTCAGATAAAAAAACGTGGTTTTATTCGGGAAGGATTTTATGCCGATTTAGTGGTGTTGGATCTTAATGATTCCTGGACCGTGACCAAGGAAAATATAGCCTATAAATGTGGTTGGTCTCCCTTTGAAGGTAACTCGTTTAAATCCAGGATAACCCATACATTTGTAAATGGGCATTTGGCCTATGAGAATGGCAATTTTTCGGAAGAGCGAAAAGCCAGGAGGTTAACTTTTAATAGAGAGTAATGCTAAAATATATAGTTGTCATTTTTTTGGGGCTGTTGTTTTCATGTAATGAAAAGGTAGTTGAGAAGCCGGAAAACCTTATTCCGGAAGATAAAATGGCCACCATTTTATACGATATTTCATTGTTAAATGCCGGTAAGATAATTAACGAAAGCATTTTAAACGAATATGACATTGAGCCAATGGGGTATATCTATACCAAGTATGGGATAGACAGCGTCCAATTTGTAAAAAGCGACACTTACTATGCCTCTATGCCCACTGTATACGAGACCATCTACACCAAGGTAAAAGATAGGTTGGAGAAGGATGAAAAGTTTTTTGAAGATGAAAGGCAGCAGAAGCAGGATTCTTTAATGGAAGCCAAAGAAAAGTCGAACCCCGAACTCAAAAAAAAACCAGTTAATACTAAGGATTCTCTTCCATAAACTTTTTGCAGGAAAATTCTATAATGCCGTCCAAGGCCTCAAAGGAATAGCCTAGTTGTTTTTGTATTTTGTCGGCATTGAACAATTGGTTCTTACGTAAGGATTCAACCGAGTTTTTGGTTAGTTTTCTTCCACTGTTCCAGAAAATATTCCTTAGCCAATCCCATCTTCTAAACACCTCCAGTTGCCAAAATTTAATGGCTTTGCTAGGTTCTGGTTTGCCGAAGGCTGCCGTAATCGTGCGTAGTATTTCTTTATAGGTCAGGTTTTTGGCCACAAGGATATACTTTTCATTGGTTATGGACGACTGCATTAATTGGGTCATTATTTGGACCACGTCATTTACTGTAACGAAGCCTGTTCCTCCTGGCGGATAGTATTTACGGGCCTTATAAGCGGTTTTAAATAAAATCCCTGTTCCCGTTTCCCAGAACCCAGGGCCCAAGATAACCCCTGGATTTACTATAACTGCAGGAACATTTTCCTGAGCACCCCTCCAAACTTCCAGTTCCGCATCCATCTTGGTCATAGCGTACACATTGCTTTGTTGGGAATTCCAATCCGTTTCTTCAGTAGCCTCTTGGTTACCTACCGTCCGCCCTATGGCACCTATGGAACTGGTATAGCACAATTTTTGGATACCCTTGGCAATACAAAGATTGACAATGTTTTTAGTGCCTTCATAATTTACTTTACGCAATAGATCATAATCATTGGGGTTAAAGGAAATTAAGGCCGCACAATGATAAACATGTGTCACATTTTCAAAAGCAATTTCCAAGGCTGGGAGGTCATTAAGATCGGCCTTTACCCAATTAATTTTTTGAAACAGTTTGTGGGATTGGTCGGTATAATACCCAAATACCTTTTCAACCTCTTTTAGGTTGCTATTTTCTCTATGGATGGCTTTTACCGTGGCACCCGACTGCAACAAGTGCAAAAGAAGGTGTGCTCCTACCAAACCAGTTCCTCCTGTGACTAAAATCATGGCGCAAATTTACTCAATTGGCTCCAATTTATTCCTTTTTTGGCAGGAGTTAAACGACCTATTATTTTATATTTGCGACTATTATTGAATTAGAAGATCTAAAGCATGACTACGAACTTTGTAGAAGAATTAACTTGGAGAGGAATGTTGCACGATGCAATGCCCGGTACGGAAGAACATTTGTTAAGCGGAATGCAATCTGCCTATGTGGGAATTGACCCAACGGCAGACTCACTACATATTGGACATTTGGTTGGGGTTATGATGCTTCGTCATTTTCAGTTGGCAGGCCATAAACCTTATGCGCTGATCGGGGGAGCAACCGGGATGATCGGTGATCCTTCAGGGAAATCTACAGAGCGGAATTTGCTGGATGAGGCTACCTTGGCGCATAACCAGGCCGCTATAAAAGAACAACTTTCCCGTTTTTTGGATTTTAATAGTGGAATGGATAACAGTGCTGTACTGGTGAACAACTATGATTGGATGAAGGATTTTTCCTTTTTGGAATTTATTCGGGATGTAGGGAAGCACATTACGGTGAATTATATGATGGCCAAGGATTCCGTAAAAAAACGATTATCGGCCGAAGCTAAGGAAGGAATGTCCTTTACGGAATTCACCTATCAATTGGTGCAGGGATATGATTTTTTACATCTCTATAGGGAGCACAATTGCACCCTGCAAATGGGAGGTAGTGACCAATGGGGAAATATTACCACAGGTACCGAACTTATCCGTAGAATTGGAGGCGGTAAAGGATTTGCCCTTACCTGTCCTTTGATTACAAAGGCCGATGGCACCAAATTTGGGAAGTCGGAAGGGGGCAATATTTGGTTGGATTCTGAAAGAACATCCCCTTATAAATTCTATCAATATTGGTTGAATACCTCGGATGAGGATGCCGAAAAATATATCAAAATCTTCACTTTTTTACCTAAGGAAGAAATAGAAAATTTGGTTAATATGCATCAGGATGCCCCTCATTTAAGGGTGCTTCAAAAGCGTTTGGCCGATGAGGTAACGGTAATGGTACATTCGCAGGAAGATCTGGATAATGCTGTAAAGGCAAGTGATATTCTTTTTGGAAAATCGACCTCGAGCGACTTAAAAAAACTGAATGAAAAGACATTTTTAGATGTGTTTGAAGGCGTGCCACAGGCGGAGGTATCCAAGGAGGACATTGATATTGGCCTGGATATGATTGGGGCCTTGGCGGCAAAAACCGGTTTTTTAGGGTCTAATGGGGAAGCTAGACGCGAATTGAAGCAAAATTCCATTTCTGTTAACAAGGAAAAAGTCAAAGAAGATTATATCATTTCTACAGAAGATCTGATCAACAATAAATTTGTTTTGCTGCAGCGCGGGAAGAAGAATTATTTTGTACTGGTAATTAAATAAACACTATATTTTTTTTGGTTACCCCAATAAAATTAGGAGAAACCCGTTAGCCTAATAAATTGGATCCTATGAAGAAGTATTTTTTGTTTTTTGCCTTAGTATCTCTTTTTGTTTCTTGTGACAAACTGGATGAGCTTACCAAATTTGAAATGGATTATGATCAAACAGTGGTTATACCTTCATCAACAGGAGTAGATTTACCTTTTGATGTCTTTACCCCTGAAACAGAGACCAATTCTTCAGCCGAGTTTGAGGTAAACGACACCAGAAAAGACCTTATAGAGGAAATTGTCCTGAAGAAATTGATTATGACCGTTGAGGTTCCTGATGGGGAGGACTTTAGTTTTTTGGAATCGATCATCATTTATATGTCCGCAGACGATTTGCCGGAGATTAAGATAGCATGGAACGAGGAAGTAGCGGCTACTGTTGGGGAACAATTGGAACTGGTAACCACGGCCGAAGATTTAAAGGAATATATTAAAAAGGATTCCTATACTTTAAGGCTAAAAACGGTTACCGATGAGTTTTTATCGTCCGATTATGAAATAAATATAGCCACAACCTTTTTTGTGGATGCCAAGATTTTGGGCTTATAATACCATTAAATTACAGCCTCTAATATCGGAATGGTCAAACCTTCCCAATATCTCAAAACTTCCGTCGGTATGCACTTTTCCCAAGTCTTGAGTGGCAATAAAGCTGCAGGAGTGAATATTTGCCAGGTCAATGATATTTACACCTCCCGTTTTACCTGCTTTTTGCAAGGTTAAAGGATCTTCGGTTTCACGTATCAAGACTTTCATCCATTTAGGGGCAAAGAAGCGTCCATTGCCTTGGGAATAGGCCTGGGACAAAAGCTCTGTCATGCCATATTCCGAATGGATGGCCTCCACTCCAAAACCGTTTTTTAATAGTTGGTGCAACTCCTCACGTATCAATTCCTTTTTGCGCCCTTTCATGCCACCTGTTTCCATAACTACCGTATTCTTTAGTTTCAATTGGAATTCTTCCACCATATCCAATAAGGCAAAGGAAACACCTAGCAGTAATATTTTAGTGTTACGGGCATCCAATTCAACCAAGGTCTTTTGCAAACTGTCAAGATTATCCAAATAAAAGCCGCTGTCTGGATGCTTGCTTTTGTGGATAAGGTCGTTGGCCATATAGATCAAGGAAGAACCCTCCCTTTCCAGATAAGAGGGCAACAATGCCAGCACACAATAGTCGTCTATATCCCCATAAAAGTGTCTGAATGCGGTTAGATAGCTATTCTCGTATAGTTCCAAGTTTTTTACGTGATGCTTGCTTACCTCACTTCCCGTAGTGCCACTACTGGTAAAGGTAATCTGGGGCGTAAATGAACCACATATTACTTTTTTGGATTTAAAAAATTCTATCGGCAGAAAGGGAATATCTTCAAGGGTCTTAACGGTGGACACATTCTTCCCTAAGTGACGGCAAAATTCCTGATACACCAAGTTTTCATTATATTGGACCTGAAATGTTTTCAATGCCATGGCATTGAATTCTTCGTCCGTTGAAATTGTAAAAATATTTTCGAGAGGCATATGCTTAATCACTTCTACAAAAGTAATGATAACAACAGAGTGGAAACCTTATTTTATGGTTTTATTAGTGAAACTCAATTTTGAGAAGTCAGTAAGACGCACTGAAAATTGCAAGTTGAACTAATCCCGCCTTTTTCGGCGGGATCTAGGTTCAATACCTCGATCCTTGGGTCGATTCCTATTATTGGGTTCAAGGCTTGCCCTGAGGTTTAATACCTGTTATTGGCATAGACTTAAATCTCCCTTTGGGAGATGCATGAAGCCGGCCTTACCTAACTTCAGTAAATGAAGATTAAGAGGTTATAGTCAAATATTTGTGATGAAGAGGTGCATAGAAAGAAAAAAGTACCATTAAGAGGGTTTATTTCACGACCAACTTTCTGGTCATCGTTACCCTGTTTTCGGTAATTTGTAATACGTAAACTCCCGGAGCCAATTTTGATATGTTCAAAAGGGTATGGGTTATCCGGTCCTTTAAAACTATGGTTCCGAAGACATCATAGATTACTACATCCTTTACCCCATTATGCTTTGTGGTAATATAGACCACATCCTGATAGGCCGGATTGGGGTATAATTTGAAAGTATTTGCTTGGGTAGTTCTGTCTAACGGCTCTTCAACGAATTCCTGTGCAGAAACGGCCATAGAAAATACCATGAACAGTAGGGTGTAAAATATTTTCATAGGTTAGTATTGATTTGGGATCAATACAGTAAACGTAGGAAAATAAATAAGGAAGTAATAATAAATGTTGTAAAGGAGTGATTTTTGTATGTGTATCCTTATTAAAAGTATTGAATTAAGGTAATAAGGGTTATAAATCAGATCATTAGGTAAGTTGTGTAGCTGTTAAAAGTTGGAAACACTATTTAATAATCAGCTTTCTTGTGGCTACTTTGTTTTTTTCGTTTACTCTTAGCATGTAAACACCGGCATCCAAATCATTTACATTTAGTTCCGAACCAATAATGGTAGTTTCCAGTACTTGGGATCCAAATATATCGAAAATTAAAATCTGTTTTGGAGCGTTCAGGGAAGTACTGATATATACCCTGCCATTGGTCACAGGATTGGGATATATCTTAAACCCAGGAATATCCCCTCCACCCACATTGCCTTTAGGATCCTGTCCAAAGGAAATAGAGATAAAAAGTAAGGCTATAACTAAGTAGAGTTGCTTCATAGAAACTTTTACAACAAATAATATACCGTAAATGTAAGAATTTTAGGTGCAGCACGTTGGCGGCAGCTAAAATTATACTTAAAAATTCGATGAAATGCAAAAAGAGGCCGAATTCCAAGTTAAAAAACATAGAATCCGACCTCTTTTTATTAAATATAACTATCTAAATTTAGAACTTAATGTTGTATCCCAATGAGAATGATCTTCCAGGACTTCTTTTGGAAAAGGTCTTATTTTCAGCCTTGTAGGACTCATATTCACTTTCCACGTCATCATCCAAAAGATTGCTTATTTTAAAACTAACACTCTGATTTTGGTTTTCGCCAAAGCTCTTGGAGAAGTTAAAGTTTAGGTTGTGAAAGGGCATGGTATACACGTCCGGTACAAATCCGTTGCCCACTACCTGCAATGTTTTTCCCTGTACATTGTAGTTTACACCCATTTGGATCCCGTTTTCGGCTCCTTCGTAGTTTAACCCGGAATTGATTAGGAAAGGCGACTGCCCCTGCAACTCCCTGTCATTGCCCAAAGTTTCACCATCCCTCAGTCCTAGCGTTCTAAGATTACGCTCACTTTCGCTATAAACTTGGGTAGATTTAATGATCGAGGTGTTTACATTTAGACTAAAATTCTGAAGTGGTGCTGCAATGAAACCTAGATTTTTTCTTAGTTCAAATTCCAATCCGATCACGTCCGCATCACCAAGGTTTTGTGGGGTAAAGTTATCGGATGACGATTCAAAGTACGTAAGTTCAATGGGGTCGGTGAATTTTTTATAAAAGCTGCTCAATGCAATCATCTCGGCACTTTCACCAAACCATTCAACCCTAAAATCGAAATTGTTGATGTAGGTTGGATCAAGGTTAATGTTTCCGATGAAGGTATTATTGGACAAGGGATCGAAAATCTTGGCTATGGAAGCTTCCTTAAAGGAAGGTCTAGCAGTAGTTCTGGAATAGGATCCTCTTAGGTTAACGTCTTCCGTAAGTTCATATATTAAATTGGCTGTTGGGAAAAGGTCAAACTTGTCTATAATGGTCTCATTGTCATAAATAACCTTTTCAGGGTCATTAACATCCTTATTGTCCTCACCGGTATATTTGGATTCAAATTTTTCAACCCTAACACCCAGGATAGTTCTCAGTTTCTGTCCAAGTTTAAACTCATTGGATACATAACCCGCTATATTTTGTTGAGCCGCCTCATAGGTATTGGCCGGTTCGGCAACCGAGAGGTCGGGATCAATATACGATCCGGAGTTGTTGTCTACTGTCCAAAGGTTTTCTTCCAAAAGGATATTGTCCGCAACACCATTAAACTTGGTAGTTGAACCATTGTTTTCAATTTCGAAGTTCAATATGCTAAAATCCCTGGTTTTGTAAGAGCCATAGGCACCAAATTTTAGTTTGGCATCTTTTTCCAGAAAGTCATATTTTTTGGTAAAATCCAATTTGGCAACTGCATTGATCTCTTCCAGATCCCTCCAGATTCTTTTTGGCTGGCTGTTCTGGGGTATGGAGTATACGCCATCCTCTACCCTAAAAGATGTTGTTCTTATATCCTTGTCCTGGATCTTGGACATGGTAGGGGAAAGTGCCCATTCTGTTGTCCATGATGCATCTTCGCTAGAATGTATTCCACTAAGCAATGCGTTGGTGATGGAACGTTGGGTATATTCCAGGTTATCTTTTGAGAAATTGATAAAATCCGTGAAATTCAGGGTCTGGCTAAAATAACCTGCTGTAGATTCTCCGTTCTGAATATGAAGGAGATTAAGTTTGTATTTGGATTTTTCTGTCTTAAAAGAGGTTCCCAATAGGCCGCTTACCAATACATTGTTTCGACCTAGATCACCTGTTTGTGTTCTATCCGTTTCCAGTTCAAATACAGAAGTGTCCGCGTTTCTTCTATAAAAATTGTTTTCGGCCCCTTCGTAAAAGGTGGTGGTGTTCTTATAGGAAAGGGAAGCCAAAAAGCCCAACCTGTTCTCTCCTTCGCCCACGTTGTATTGATTGCCCGTAGTGAACCCAAAACTATAGTCCATTGCACTATTTGCTTTCATCGCGGATAGTACTGGATTAAATTTTTTGGTAATGGCCGTTAATAACGGATCATATTCAAAAGTACTGGGGATATCCTGATTTCGGTTAATGGGAACGCTTCGGTTACCGTTGTCGAATCCTAAGAAATCGGTAGAACTTCCTTTATAGTCCAAATAGTTTTCATTAAAGTGCATGTCCGGATTATAACTGCCACCTAACGAAATACTGTGCTCTTTTTTGGTAGGATAGTCTTTCGTAACAATATCAACTATACCACCTGTAAAGTCTGCAGGTAAGTCTGCAGATGCAGATTTAAGAACCAGGATGTTGTCTATGATATTGGTAGGGAAAATGTCCAATTGTATGGTGTTTCTGTCCGGATCCAATCCTGGAATATCCACTCCGTTCAATATGGATTTGGTATAGCGATCGCCCAAACCTCGTACATAAACGTATTTTCCACCTTGAACCGATACCCCTGGCACCGATTTTATGGCACTTGCCACGTCACTGGAACCCGATTTTTTAAAGGCTTCGGCCGATAGTCCGTCCAAAAGGTTTACCGCCTTTTTTTGGATGCCCAATACAGCGGTTTCGGTATTCTTTTTAACGCTTACGGATACCACTACCTCATCCAGGCCTTCGGCCAAGGTTTCCATGGTTACGTTTACAGTGGTAATCTCGTCCGCTTTGATAAGCACATCTGTTATTTCCACGGTTTTATAACCTAGGAATGAAAAAGTAAGGGTGTGGGTACCTTCTTCAAGGGCAAGTTTGTAATTACCGTCAAAATCTGAGGTGGTACCTTTAGTGGTCCCTTGGACCAGTATGTTGGCAAAAGGTATTGGATCTTGAAAATCTGCGTCGATCAATGTTCCGGTTACTTCGCCAGTTTGTGAAAAAATGAATTGAAAAAAAAGAAAAGCAAAAGTTGAAAGTCTAAGTGAATATTTCATAAGTAAATGATAATTAAATCGTAATAAACCAAATGCCCGCCAATGAATATGGCGAGCATGGTTGTTATTTTATAGGGGTGTTTTATTCCTAATTAGAAACTCAAACCTGTTTTGGCATATGCATAGGTCCAAGAAAAAACACTAAGATCTGCACCTACAGTCTCGGCACCAGCGGTAACTTGGGTAGTCCAAGTGGCAGCTCTTTCCGTAAATGTTGGATCTAAGATGATAGTTGATTGCACATCGTTTCCGGCGTCATCTTTCAATACCTTCTCTGAGAAAATACTGTTGTTGAAACCTACAACTTGCCAAGCTTCAAAGGTCAATTTGCCATCCAAGAAGTTCTGGGCTACATCGTTGGCATCCAATTCCACATCTTTTCCAGCTTGGAATCCAATGGCATAGATGTTCTTGGTAGTACCCATAGCATTACTTCTGTAATCTGCATATTCACCGTCAGCGGCTGTTGCGCTTCCTACAATAGTAGTGTTCTGAAGAGTAAAAGAACCTGTAATGGAACCTTCTGGACCGTCAATTTCAAAGGCGTGGTCAGAAGCCTCTCCTGCAATTACTAGCGAATTGTCTATGGTACCCGAATATGCTTGGTCAATGTCCAAACCATCATCTCCTTGTGCCCAAACTACTAGGTTGGATGCGTCAACGGTTCCACCGAAGAACTCGATACCATCATCAACGTTACCTACAACTTCTATGTGGTTTATTTTTGTACCACGACCTACAGAACCTAAGGTTAAACCGTTTATCTCGTTTCCTTCTCCAATAAGGGCACCACCGTGACGTATAGAGATGTATTCCAATTCACCTGAATTATCATCGTCGTTCAATGCATCACCAGGACCGTAAAGTCCAAAGGTATCATCGGCAGGAATACCTTCTATTTGTACTTCAGTAACATCGTTTTTAAAAGAACCTGTAGCTCTTCCCAATACAATTAATCCTCCCCATTTTCCTCTAGCAGTTTCGTCCAAATTGGTTCCGGCGGTTTGTCCAACACCTATATTGTCTTCTTCGGAGGTAAAGATAATTGGCTTTTCGGCAGTACCTACGGCCATAATCTTGGATCCTCTTTGCACAATTAGAGCAGAAGCCAAGGAACCTGAACCTGCCTTACCTTTAATGATTGTACCTGGCTCTATGGTCAAGGTCTTTCCTACCCCAACAACTACTTTACCGGCCAATATATATATATTGTCTGCAGTCCATGTGGTATCGGCAGATATTTCTCCGGATACTGTAATTATTTCTGCACAAGAACCTCCTATGTCCACACCAGTTTCGTCTCCGTTCTGGATTCCATCATCACAGGTGGCTGTTGCCACGGTACATGGCTGACAGTTAGGTCCACCACAATCAACACCGGTTTCTCCTTGGTTTTGAATTCCATCATTACAGGTAGCCGTTGCTTCCGCTATTGGTGGCTCATCATCATTGGTACAAGATGTAAATGCTAAGGCAACTATGGCCAACGCGGATAATAATAGTTTTTTCATTTCAATTGAATTTTTCGGTTTCATTTTTTTCGAGTTCACTTGTTTTATTTAAACATGGCAAATAAATAACCTAACTGTAAAAGTCCTGTTACCCTCAGATTAATAGTTTGTTGACTTAATGTTATCTAAATGTTACTATATTAAATCCATGTTAAGAGGTTTCGTGTAATAGTATTATCTTTACTTTTGGCGCGAATAACCAATAAATATTATGGTTAAACGGGCATGTTTAAATAGGTCACAATTATATGTTGTGATAGATTACAGTAACCGCCTCCAAAGGAATGTAGGTTGCATATGGCCGTTTAAAGACAAAAAAATTAAGGCATGAAAAAAAAGGACATTAAGATACTTTTGGTGGATGATGAACCGGATATTCTAGAAATTGTAGGTTATAATTTATCTGCCGAAGGGTATGAAGTTTTCACTGCAAAAAATGGTGCTGAAGGGGTTGCCAAGGCAAAAAAGAAGAAACCCCACTTAATTATTTTAGATGTAATGATGCCCGAGATGGATGGCATTGAGGCTTGTGAGATCATAAGAAGAACCGAAGGTTTGGAGGATACCTTGATTACCTTCCTCACGGCCAGGGGCGAAGACTATTCCCAAATGGCCGGATTTGATGCGGGTGCGGACGATTATATAACAAAGCCCATTAAGCCAAAGGTTTTGGTAAGCAAGGTAAAGGCTTTGCTTAGAAGGCTTAAGAATGAGGAGCAAGAGGTAGAGGATATCTTTAAAGTTGGTGAGATTACCATAAATAGGGAGGAATATAAAATTGTTAACCAGGGAGAGGAAATTATTCTTCCCAGAAAGGAGTTTGAACTCTTGGCACTATTGACTTCCAAGCCAAATAAGGTCTTTAAAAGGGAGGTTATCCTGGACAAGGTTTGGGGCAATGAAGTGGTAGTAGGCGGTAGGACCATTGATGTCCATATTAGAAAATTGCGCGAAAAAATTGGTGATGATCATTTTAAAACGGTAAAAGGGGTAGGGTATAAGTTTGTGCTATAATGGTAACGAGGATTAAAAAATCGTATAGGTTTGCCCTACGTACCACAATTCTAATTTCATTTCTATTAACTACAGTCTTGGGGATTTATTTGTGGAACAGTGGTTCCATGGATTGGGGGCTCCTAGCGGTCATTTTGGTGACTTCCTGCTTTATTTCATTTCTCGTAGTACAATTGAGGATAGAAAAATTTATCTACCGTAACATTGAGCGTATTTATAACGACGTATCCCTATTGGAGTCCACCTCTTTGGCCCCCAAGACCATTACGACCGACATGCGGTCCTTGACAGATGAAATAGAGAAGTTTGCCAAGGACAAAAAGATTGAAATAGATACGTTAAAAATCCGGGAAGAATATAGAAAGGATTTTTTGGGTAACGTGTCCCATGAATTAAAAACACCATTATTTACGGTACAGGGATATATTTTAACCCTCTTGGATGGTGCCATGGATGATAAAAGCCTTAGAAAAAAATATCTTCAACGGGCCAACAAGGGTGTGGAGCGACTTATTTACATTGTCAAGGATTTGGATCTTATAACCAAATTGGAAGTTGGTGACCTAAATTTGAAGATAGAAGATTTTGACATTTTGGAACTGGTACAGAATGTTTTTGATCTTTTGGAAATGAAGGCCGCTAAAAAGAATATTACCCTGACTTTTGATATGGATTATAAGAATCCCATCTACGTTAAGGCGGATAAGGAGAAAATACAACAGGTAGTCACCAACCTAGTGGTCAATTCCATTAAATATGGGCAGCAGAACGGTACCACCGAGGTAAGTGTAGAGAATTTAATTAAAAACAAGGTCATTATACGGGTGACCGACAACGGCGAGGGGATATCCAAGCAACACCTTGCCCGAATTTTCGAAAGATTTTACAGGGTCGATAAAAGTGGGAGTAGGGCCGAAGGTGGTTCTGGTCTGGGATTGGCCATTGTTAAGCATATTATTGAGGCCCACAACGAGAAGATTTACGTAGAAAGTGTACTCGATATAGGGTCCGAATTTTCCTTTACCTTGGAGAAGGCAAGCTAGTAAATCCTGCCGTCGTATTAAACTACTTCCATATCTCAAGGCTGTTTGTATATATATAATGTCCTGTATAAGGACTATTGGGCTTCCCAGCCAATTTTGTTGTAGAAACTTTACTTCCTGGCCTGATCAAAGGTGATTTCCGTAGTCTTAAATAATTCTAAATTAAAGAAGAACAATTAAGTTATTATCTTTAACTACGACCTAGTACTTATCAACCGAAATCCTATGGAGCACATTGTTATTATTGGTAATGGAATTTCTGGAATTACGGCAGCGCGCCATATTCGAAAACTATCCGACAAAAAAATCACCATTATTTCAGCTGAGAGCGAATATTTTTTCTCCAGAACGGCATTGATGTATGTGTACATGGGCCATATGAAGTTTGAGCATACCCAGCCTTACGAGAATTGGTTTTGGAAGAAAAATCGTTTGGATTTGGTCAATGGATATGTATCAAAAGTAGATACGGCCAATAAAACCCTCATATTAAAAAGCACAAAGGAAATTAAGTACGATAAACTGATTATTGCCACAGGTTCCAAACCCAATAAATTTGGGTGGCCCGGACAGGATTTGAAGGGGGTGCAGGGATTGTATTCCAAACAGGATCTGGAATTGTTGGAGGCCAATGCGCCTAACAATAAAGTCTGTAAAAGGGCGGTAATCGTAGGGGGTGGATTAATTGGGATCGAATTGGCAGAAATGCTTAAGAGCAGGGATATACCAGTAACTTTTTTGGTACGCGAAAGCAGCTTTTGGAACGGGGTCCTGCCCGAAGGGGAATCGCAAATGATCAATGAACACATTCTGGAACACCATATAGACCTGAAACTGGATACCAATCTAAAGGAAATTATTTCGGATGAAAATGGTTGGGCAAAAGCCGTGGTTACGGACAAGGGGGAAACAATCCCATGTACAGTGGTGGGTTTAACAGCGGGGGTTAGTCCAAACATCGACTTCCTAAAAGGCTCAGGAATAGAGACAGGGAAAGGGGTAAAGGTCAATAATTTTTTGGAAACCAATATTGTGGATGTCTATGCTATAGGGGACTGCGCCGAGCAACATGAGGCCATTGGCAACCGTAGGCCGGTGGAGGCAGTTTGGTATACGGGCAGAATGATGGGAGAAGTTTTGGCACAGACCATTTGCGGAAACAAAAGGGCCTATAACCCCGGGCATTGGTTTAATTCAGCCAAATTTTTGGACATAGAGTATCAAACTTATGGTTGGGTATTTAGCGAAAAATCCAAAAAGGACCAGGAACAACATTTTCATTGGCGGCATTCCAAGGAGAAGATATGTGTCACCATCGCCTTCAACAAGGATACCAAACAGTTTTTGGGGATCAATACTTTTGGAATTAGGATGCGTCACGAAATTTTGGACCGATGGCTTACAGAGAAAAGAAGCTTGGATTATGTGATGGAATATTTAAAGGACGCCAATTTTGATCCTGAATTCTATGCCCAATACGAGGAAGACATCGTTTCCCATTATAATGCACTATACAGTGCCAATATTACCCCCAGGAAGAAAAGTTGGAAACGAATTTTTAGCAATGTATAAGATTTTAAGATGCAAATAATAAAAAAAATAGGGCTTTTCATTTTTTTAATCGGTCTTACCATATTTACCGTTTTGCCTTTTATGGGTGATTTTAAGGTAACCCCTGCAGCTTTGGATCAAATAATTCAGGAAAAGGGAATTTCGAGCGAACTCTTTATTCAGCGTATTCAAGAAGATGTGGTGGGGCAAGAGTTCCATGGCATGCTTTCTTTATCGCCCCAAATAACCCAGATTCTTGAAGCGACCAATGCCCAGCATAGAAAAGAGAAGGAATATAAAAAGATAATTTATACGGCGGCGCATGATATGGCCGCCGCAGTGGGCAAAGTCTCGGGAAATGGTTTTATTGTGGAAAACAAGGGGCTTATGTGGTTCTTGACCTTCGGTCTTGGGATACTGGGATCCTTGCTTTTTATTGTTCCCAATATAGTTTTATTGGGTAAAAAAGGGATTAAGAATAATGGTATTTACCATGAGAATGCCACCAATAGGGGGTGGATTGCCTGGATGGTCTTTGTTTTTCTGGTTTCCTTTTATTTGGTACTATATTTTCGTTCGGAATATGCCGTAAACTGGACTTACCTAGTGGATCCCATCAGCGAATTTTTAAGCGGAAATCCTGCCGGACATTGGTTTGTGTACGGATTTATGTATTGTACGGTAATGTCCGTAATGGCCGTGCGCATGTATATTAAGTATAGGCATAATATATATCAAACGGTGCGTACAACCTCGGTCCTGTTCTTTCAAATAGTCTTTGCCTTTTTGATTCCGGAAATAATGGTAAGGCTACAAATGCCGTACTACGATTTTAAAAATGCCTTTCCGTTGGATTACGATTTCTTTTTTCAATGGAATTTAAAATCCTTGTTGAACAGTGGGGGCATCGGACTATTTATTCTAGTTTGGGGTATTGCACTTACCTTGGTAATTGTGCCTGTCATGGTCTATTTTTTTGGAAAACGATGGTACTGTTCTTGGGTGTGCGGTTGTGGCGGCTTGGCTGAAACCCTGGGGGATCCTTACAGGCAGCATTCCAGCAAATCCCTTTTTTCATGGAAAGTTGAAAGATGGTTGGTGCACGGGGTATTGGTCTTTGCCGTGGTAATGACCGTGATGACGCTCTATAGTTTTTTTACAGGGTCTGGCACGGTGTTGGGTTTAAAAACACAGACTGTACAGAATACCTATAGTCTATTGATCGGTGCATTTTTTGCAGGAGTAATAGGTACCGGGTTTTATCCCATTTTTGGAAATAGGGTATGGTGTAGGTTTGGTTGTCCCTTAGCCGCTTATTTGGGATTTGTACAACGCTTTAAATCGCGCTTTAGGATTACCACCAATGGGGGCCAATGTATTTCCTGCGGTAATTGTTCTACCTACTGTGAGCAAGGGATAGACGTCAGGGCCTACGCCCAAAAAGGGGAAAACATTATTAGGTCCAGTTGTGTGGGTTGCGGTATTTGTTCCGCGGTTTGTCCAAGAGGGGTCCTAAAATTGGAAAACGGACCACTAAAAGGAAGAATAAACCCTACTGAAATTCTGTTGGGGAACGATGTTGATCTAATGGATCTGGTCAATAAAAAATAATCCTTTTGAGGGTGTTGAAATAATTGTTGCAATCCTATGGGGGAGCTCCTTGGATTGATGAAAGTATTGATACCTTTGCGCTGTTTTTTGGCTTGTTAAAGTTATGGATGCCCAAGACGTAATATTGGATAAATAAGAATGACCCTTCAAATACGCTAATGACCGATATAAAAGTAATTATCCCTGCCTACAATGAAGCTGATTCCATTGCGAATGTCATAAAAGAGATCCCAAAAAATGTTTCTGAAATTATTGTTGTAAATAATAATTCCACGGACGATACGGCTCTGAATGCAAGGGAGGCCGGGGCCACTGTTCTCACCGAAGATAGGATGGGATATGGTTATGCCTGCCTTATGGGAATTAATTATATTTCCAAACAATCCAAAACACCCGATATTATCGTATTTATGGACGGAGACTATTCGGATTATCCCGAAGAACTTTCCAAAGTGGTAAAACCCATAGTGGAAAACGATGTGGATTTCGTTATTGGGGCCAGGACAAAGGCGTTGAGGGAAGAAGGATCAATGACCCCACAACAGGTTTTTGGAAATGCCTTGGCCACCACTTTAATGAAATGGTTCTTTGGAGCTTCGTATACTGATTTGGGTCCGTTTAGGGCCATAAAGTACAACAAGCTTTTGGAGCTGGAAATGGAGGATAAGACCTACGGTTGGACCGTGGAAATGCAGTTGAAGGTTCTAAAAAAGGGTTTTACATATACCGAAGTACCAGTGCGTTATAAAAAAAGAATTGGCATATCAAAAGTATCAGGTACGGTAAAAGGTACTATCTTTGCAGGCGTAAAAATCCTAGGTTGGATATTTAAATACAGTTTAAAATAATATGGGACTAACAATTACTTACTTTATCATTGCGATTTACAGTATTTCATTACTATTGATATTCTTTTATAGTCTGGCCCAGCTTAATTTACTGGTCAACTATTTAGGATATAAAAGGAGAAATAAGGAGGCTCCAAAATACAATTTATTGGATCCAAAAGAAATACCATTTGTTACCATTCAACTTCCTATATATAATGAGGAGTATGTAGTAGAGCGTTTATTGGACAATATTTCCAAAATAGAATATCCCATGAGCAAGTTGGAAATCCAGGTTTTGGACGATTCTACGGACGATTCCGTACATGACACTGCCAAGAGAATAAAAGCGCTTCAGGAAACAGGACTGGATATACAGCATATTAGACGGACCAATAGGCAAGGCTATAAGGCAGGTGCCTTAAAGGAAGGTCTGGATATGGCCAAAGGGGAGTTTATTGCCATTTTTGATGCGGATTTCTTGCCTTCCAGTGATTGGTTGAAGAAAACTGTTATCTATTTTAAAGATCAGGAAATTGGTGTGGTGCAGACAAGATGGGGGCATATAAACAGGGAGTATTCCACTTTGACCCGTATACAGGCTTTTGCCTTGGACGCCCACTTTACATTGGAACAGGTAGGACGTAATGCCAAAGGACATTTTATAAATTTCAATGGTACCGCTGGTATCTGGAGAAAAGAATGTATTCTGGATGCTGGTAACTGGGAAGGTGATACCCTGACCGAGGATTTGGATCTTAGCTACCGTGCCCAATTAAAGAATTGGAAGTTTAAGTATTTGGAGGATGTAGAGACACCTGCAGAACTTCCTGTAGTAATCAGTGCTGCCCGTTCCCAGCAATTTCGTTGGAACAAAGGTGGGGCCGAAAACTTCAGAAAAACTGTTTGGAGCGTTATTTCTGCCAAGAACATTTCGTTCAAGACCAAGTTTCACGGGGTAATGCACTTGTTGAATAGCTCCATGTTCCTATGCGTATTTTTGGTGGCACTTTTAAGTATTCCCATGATGTATATAAAGAATACCTATGGTCACTTAGGATGGGTTTTTGAGGCTACCTCCTTCTTTATTCTGAGTACCGTAATCCTATTCGTTTGTTATTGGTTTACCTATAAGAGTATACAGGGCAGTAGTTTTGATAATTTTGTGGACTATATAAGAATCTTCTTTACGTTTTTCTCTGTGGCGCTCGGATTTTCTTTACACAACTCCATTGCGGTCCTGGAAGGGCATATGGGCAAAAGATCTGAGTTTGTCAGGACCCCAAAATTCAATTTGAACAGTATAACGGATAGCTGGAAAGGGAATAAATATTTGGCTACCAAACTTTCTCCCAATATGATTTTGGAAGCGGCCCTAATGCTTTACTTCCTTTTTGGAATGTATAGTGCCATTCCTTTGAACGATTTCGGGCTTTTCCCATTTCATTTCATGTTATTTTTGGGCTTTGGTTATGTATTCTTCAAATCCCTTATGGCAAGAGCCTAAATAAAATTTACAAAAGCTATTTAAAAGCCCTGTCCTTTTTAAGGAACAGGGCTTTTTTAATTTTGAAATCCTTGAACAGGTTTAGATCCTTAAACCATTAGTTAAGAAAGAGATAGGCCTACTCCAACGCGGTTATTGGAGCCGCTATCTCGGCTACTTACATTCGTGAATTTCAGAAAAACAAGGGTTTCATTGCTAAAATCAAAATTGAAAGCGCTGTTATTTGATAATTTCATTTAAATTTGGGAGATTGCTGAATTATTAAAGTGACCAAAAACTACCAGACTTCTATGATCCAAAGGGCCATTTCTTATTGGAAACTTCACAGGATTCCAATTTTAATGGTGCTGCTTAGTATCCTCTTTTATATTTCCTTTGGTCATCATTTGGATCGGACCGATTTTGTGAAGCTGCTGAGTTTATATTTGGCCTTGTTCTTTTTGTGCTATAAACTGATTCAGTTTGAAAAATGGAACTTCAAATTTTTGACAATTTCCGGAACGATCTTCCGATTAATGCTACTTTTTGCCGAACCCAATCTTTCCCAGGATTTTTATAGATTTATATGGGATGGGCAGTTGATAAACAATGGGTTGAGTCCTTATCTTCATCTTCCCAAGGACTTGATAATTCAGAATGGCCAACTTATGCACAATGCTGCAGAATTGGTAAGTGGCATGGGAAGCCTCAGCGCATCAAATTACAGTAATTATCCTCCATTGAACCAGTTTATTTTTGCCATGTCCACCTGGCTGTCAGGAAAGAGCGTGGTAGGAAGTGTATTGGTCATGAGGACCGTTATAATTATTTCCGATTTGGGAATTCTGTATTTCGGTCGCAAATTATTGCAGAAGCTCAATAAATCTACCCATCTCATCTTTTGGTATTTCCTAAACCCATTGGTTGTTTTGGAACTTACCGGGAATCTGCATTTTGAAGGGGTAATGTTGTTCTTTTTCATATGGTCCATGTATCTTTTATGCAGTAAAAAATGGCTGTTGGCGGCTATTGTTTATGCGCTATCGATCTCTATAAAATTGGTGCCTTTACTATTTCTGCCCTTGTTTCTAAAATATTTTGGGTTTAAGAAAAGCATGCTCTTCTATGCTGTTGTGGGTATAACAACCGCACTTTTGGTGCTTCCGTTCTATTCCCCTGATTTTGCCGACAATTATATGGAGACTGTAGGGCTATGGTTCTCCAATTTTGAATTCAATGCCGGTCTATACAATGCCATAAAAAAGGTGGCTGTAAGTTTTGATGCCAAGCCGTGGGAACTCATCAAGGATTATGGGAAAATTACACCTATAGTCGTCATTGCCTCTGTGGCCTTGTTTACGTTTTTTAGGGACAATAAAAAGATTTCAAGCCTATTGACTTCAATGTTGTGGGTGCTGACTATTTATTATTTTCTGTCCGCTACCGTGCACCCCTGGTATATTATTTTCTTGGTGGTCTTAAGCCTGTTTACCGAGTTTAGATTTCCCTTGGTCTGGTCCTTGACTGTGATATTAAGTTACTGGGCCTATTCCAATGCAGGGTTTAAGGAGAATTATTGGTTGTTATCTGTTGAATATATTGCAGTATATGGTTTTATGTTTTATGAAATTGTTAGATTACATAACAAAAAGATACTTTTTAGTAAAAATTGACACATCAATCCCAATAATTCATTTTTATTTGTACTTTTGATGGTATAATGAATAACTCATATTACATACTTAACGTAAACAAGGTGTCCAACCTTGCTTATTCATTTACGCCTACACGTCGTCGCCCGTAAGGGTGCGCTTCTTTTATGGAAATAGGTGAGTCCATTTCCCTCTCAAAAAAAATAAATTATAATTTTAATTTTAAAAGCAACATTCAATGAAGATTGTTATTGCTAATGATTCCCATTTTAAATATGCCGAGGTCATCTGCGAAACCATTGCAGAGTCGGCCAAAGTGCGCGGTACAGGGATAGCCAAGCGTACTCCTGAATATATTCAAAAAAGACTGCATAATGGCAATGCCATTATTGCCCTGGACGGCGATAAGTTTGCCGGTTTCTGTTATATTGAGGTATGGGGACATGAAAAATTTGTAGCAAATTCGGGTCTTATAGTGCATCCTGATTACAGGAATCAAGGTTTGGCCAAGAAAATAAAGAAAGAGATTTTCGAACTTTCCAGAAGTAAATTTCCCAATGCCAAAATTTTTGGGATCACTACGGGCTTGGCAGTGATGAAGATGAACTATGAACTGGGCTATAAGCCGGTCACTTTTTCGGAACTTACTACCGATCCGGAGTTTTGGAAAGGTTGTCAGACCTGTAAGAATTTCGATATCCTTACCAGGACAGAACAGAAAATGTGTCTTTGTACCGGAATGCTGTACGATCCGGAAACCAAAGCCAAGGAGGCTCAGAAGGAGCCCAAGGAAAAATTGAATTCCAAAGCCTTTCAAAGATTAAAAAGTATAAAGGAAAGTCTGTTCCTAAATAAGAAAACAAAGTAGTTGTAAAGTACTGCTGTGAAAATATAAATAATAATAGTTTAGCATGAAGAAATTAGTTTTAGCGTATAGCGGTGGCTTGGATACTTCCTATTGTGCCAAGTATTTGTCAAAGGATCAAGGTTTTGAAGTACATGCCGTAAGTGTAAATACTGGGGGGTTTTCAAAGGAAGAAATAGATAGCATTCATAAAAAGGCCTTGGAATTGGGGGCCACTTCCTACACTTCCATAGATGCTGTAAACACTTTTTATGAAAAAGTAGTAAAGTACTTGATTTTTGGAAATGTATTAAAGAACAATACCTATCCTTTATCGGTAAGTGCGGAGCGAATTGTTCAGGCCATTGAAATTGTTAATTACGCCAAAAAAGTTGGTGCCAAATATATTGCCCACGGTAGTACAGGAGCAGGGAACGATCAGGTTAGGTTTGATATGATCTTCCAGATCATTGCGCCGGAGATCGAAATTATTACCCCAATACGCGATAATAAATTGGCCAGGGAGGTAGAAATTGAATATTTAAAGCAGAATGGGGTAGATTACCCTTGGGAAAAGGCAAAATACTCCATCAATAAAGGTTTATGGGGTACTTCCGTTGGAGGCGAGGAAACGCTTACCTCCCACAAGTCTTTACCGGATACTGCCTATCCAAGCCAATTGCAAGAAACAGAGCCCACTCAAGTAAAGCTTACTTTCCATAAGGGGGAATTAATTGCGTTGGATGGCGATAACGATACCCCTGTGAACAACATCGTAAAATTGGAGGCCATCGCTTCCAAATACGCCATTGGTAGGGATATCCACGTTGGGGATACCATTATTGGCATTAAAGGTAGGGTAGGGTTTGAAGCACCTGCTTCCCTGATCATTATCAAAGCCCATCATTTGTTGGAAAAACACACCTTAACCAAATGGCAACAGTACCAAAAGGAAATGCAGGGCAATTTCTACGGCATGTTGTTGCACGAAGGGAATTATTTGGATGAGGTTATGCGAAATATCGAAGCATTTTTGACCGATACCCAGAAGAACGTAAGCGGTGATGTCTTTGTTAGCCTGCACCCATATCGTTTTGAACTGGACGGGATATCCTCTCCGCACGATCTTATGAACGCCTCCTTTGGCAGCTATGGTGAGATGAACAAAGGATGGTCTGCGGATGATGCCAAAGGCTTTATAAAAATACTTTCCAATTCCGGAAAAATATACAATCACGTAAATCAGAATAATGATTAAGGCAGGAATTATAGGTGGTTCAGGGTATACTGGTGGGGAACTCATCAGAATTCTACTTAACCATCCCAATGCAACTATAGATTTTGTTTTTAGTACCACTAGGGCGGGTAAAAAGATTACCACGGCCCACCCGGATTTGTTGGGGGTAACCGATCTTGTATTTACAGGGGAGATCAATAAGGATGTGGATGTGGTATTTCTATGTCTTGGGCATGGGAACTCCACCAGTTTTCTAAAGGAAAACGAGTTCTCCAAAGACACCAAAATCATAGATTTAAGTAATGATTTTAGGTTGGAGGTCGATGCCGTTCTAGACGGAAAAACTTTTATTTACGGCTTGCCCGAACTGAAAAAGGAAGAAATTAAAAAGGCAAAATATATTGCCAACCCTGGTTGTTTTGCCACTGCAATCCAATTGGCGCTTTTACCCTTGGCAAAGGCCCATAAATTGGACAGGCCAGTACATGTCAATGCCGTAACCGGTAGTACAGGGGCGGGGGTAAGCCTTTCGGCTACCTCACATTTTAGCTGGAGGAACAATAACGTATCCTGGTACAAGCCATTCACGCATCAGCACTTAGGGGAAATAAATGAAAGTCTCCACAGTCTTCAGGAAAATACCGGGGAAATTTTCTTCCTGCCGAACAGGGGGAATTTTACCAGGGGGATTTTGGCTACGGCCTATACCGATTTTGATGGGAGTTTGGAAGAGGCCTATGAATTGTATAGCGAATTTTACAAGGATGCCGCCTTCACCCAGGTGACGGAGGAAGACATCAACCTAAAACAGGTGGTGAATACCAATCAATGCCATATTCATTTGCACAAGCACAATAATACCCTGCTGATTACCTCGGCCATAGACAATTTGTTGAAAGGGGCTTCAGGGCAGGCTGTACAGAATATGAACTTGGCGTTCGGCTTTAAGGAAACGGAAGGGCTGCAATTAAAAGCAGGCGTATTTTAGTGTGGTGGTCCAATTAGGGTTATGAACATTATTAAAACCGACCAAAATATAAATTAACCAATCATTGAATTCCCTAGGTTTAGGGAATGAAGCAAATAACGAATAAGGAATGAAAATAGCCATTATTGGAGCAGGTAATTTAGGTCTTTCCATCGCCAAGGGCATTTTGAGCACTAATGGGGCCACTTCCATGGTCCTTACCAAGAGAAATCTTAGTGGGCTTAAGGAAATTGAAAAATATGGAATTGTTAGCACCACTACGGATAATAGGGAAGCGGTGGCCAAATCGGACATCCTTATTTTTGCGGTACAACCCGGGCAATTTGTAAAGATTTTGGGGGAGGTAAAGGACATCCTTACAGACAAGCATGTTATAATTTCTACCATTACCGGTTTTAGTATTGCCATAATGGAAGAAGTCATTGGGCCGGATCACTATATTATCCGTGCCATGCCCAATACGGCTATTTCCGTAGGCAAATCCATGACCTGTATCTGTAGTAATGAGAAAGGTGCCAAGCGGATAGACCTGGCCAAGGCCATTTTTAACCGTATGGGGCATTCCATGCAAATTCCGGAAGACCAGATGCAGGCCGCTACCGTGATTTGTGCCAGTGGAATTGCGTTTTGGATGCGATTGATACGGGCTACCACTCAAGGGGCCATTCAATTGGGATTCGATGCCAAGGAAGCACAGGAATTGGCCATGCATACCTGTAATGGGGCTGCTAGTTTGTTGATAGAATCTGACAGTCACCCGGAAAATGAAATAGATAAGGTAACTACTCCAAGGGGATGTACCATTTCCGGATTGAACGAAATGGAACACCAAGGGTTAAGCTCCTCACTGATCAGGGGAATAGTAGCCTCATTTGACAAGATAAACGAAATAAAAAAAGGATAACCTCTACCTTGGACCTGCAAGGTTTTTATACAAGGGAGGTTCATAATACAATATAGAAGATGGAATTATTTGATGTATACCCATTATATAACGTTACTCCCGTTTCGGCCAAGGGAATCGTAGTTACCGATGAAAAAGGCCAGGAGTATTTGGATTTTTACGGTGGACATGCCGTAATTTCCATAGGGCATTCCCATCCGCATTATGTACAAAGATTAAAGGAGCAGTTGGATAAGATCGGTTTTTATAGCAATGCCGTCCAGAATCCTGTTCAGGAGGCCTTGGCAAATAAACTGGGAAAACTTTCTGGCTGTGAGGATTACAATCTGTTTCTTTGTAATTCTGGGGCAGAGGCCAACGAAAATGCCTTAAAATTGGCATCGTTCCAAACAGGAAAATCACGTGTAATTGCCTTTAAACACGGATTCCATGGGAGAACTTCTGCTGCCGTGGCCGCCACGGACAACGAAAAAATAAATGCACCCATCAACAAGCAACAAAAGGTAACCATACTTCCTTTCGAGGATTTGGCCGCTTTTAAAAACGAAATTTCCAAAGGGGATGTATGTTGTGTAATTATAGAGACCATTCAAGGGGTTGGAGGTCTGGATCAGCCGTCCCAGGAGTTTTATCAAAATATAGCTTCACTTTCTAAGGAAAACGGGGCTTTGCTGATTGCGGACGAGGTGCAATGTGGTTATGGCAGAAGTGGTAAATTTTTTGCCTTCCAACATTACGGCATCAAACCGGATATTGTTACCGTAGCCAAGGGAATGGGCAACGGATTTCCTATTGGTGGGGTCCTGATCCATGAAAGCATCAAGGCTTCCTACGGCATGTTGGGAACCACCTTTGGGGGCAATCACTTGGCATGTGCCGCAGGATTGGCCGTATTGGAAGTCATTGAAAAGGAAAATTTAATAGAAAATGCTGCCCATCTCTTTGAATACTTCAAGGAAAAGGCAGCTGCTATCCCACAAGTAAAAAGAGTAAAGGGAATGGGACTGATGCTGGGATTGGAATTTGATTTTGAAGTGGCAGAACTGAGAAAAAAACTCATTCATAACCAACATATGTTCACCGGCGGTGCCAGTGACAAACATGTATTGAGGGTGTTGCCGGCATTGAATATTACCAAGGAAAATTTGGATCATTTTTTTGATGCCCTAAAAAGGGAATTGGCATGAGTTTGTATTTAGACATATCCCAACGTAATGCGGTGCTCAGTACTATGGCACAGCTTATAGATGGGGAACGAAATACCATTCTCGAGGTCAATAAAAATGACCTGGAGGCCTATAAGGGAGATGATTTGGCCATGTACGACCGACTCAAAGTGGATGATGCCAAAATTGACGGCATGATCCTATCCTTGCAACAATTGGCAGTACAAGAGGATCCCTTGGGCTTGGAGCGATTTAATTTTACCCATGAAAATGGGATGCAGGTAAGTAATAAAACGGCCCCTTTTGGTACGGTCCTGATCATTTATGAATCCAGGCCCGACGTTACCATAGAAGCTGCAGCCATTGCCTTTAAATCGGGCAATAAGATTCTGTTGAAGGGTGGCAAGGAATCACTACAGAGCAATCTGGTGTTGGTGAATTTTTGGCATAAATCCTTGGAGCAACACGGTATTTCCAAGGAATGGGTCACTTATTTGGAATTCAACAGGGAGCAGACCCAGGCATTTTTGGAAAAACCTAGCCAAAAGCTGGACCTGATTGTACCTCGTGGAGGGGAAAAGCTGATCGCTTTTACCAAAAAACATGCTACCTGCCCCGTGATTGTCAGTGGTAGGGGAAATAACTTTCTTTACGTTCATCCAAAGGCGGACCTAAAAAAGGCAATGTCCATCATCCTCAACGCCAAAACCACAAAGATCTCGGCCTGTAATGCCTTGGATAAGGTGTTGGTAGATAGTGAATTGCCCAACAAGGAAGCTTTTATAAAAGATTTGATAGCTGAATTAAAGGCGAAGAAAGTAGAAATACTGGTAGATAGCAGCCTGGCCAAAACAGAGGGTACTTCCGAAATTACTGGAGAGGAAAGCTGGTTTGAAGAATTTTTGGATTATAAGATCCTCATTGGGGAAGTGGGCAGTACCGAAGAAGCCATTGAGAAAATAAATACCTATGGTGGGGGGCATTCCGCCGTTATTGTTACGGAAGAAGGGCCAGAGGCCGATCTTTTTATGAATTCCGTAGATTCCGCGGCAGTATATCATAATGTTTCTACCCGTTTTACGGATGGGGGACAATTTGGACTGGGCGGAGAATTGGCCATCAGCACCGATAAATTGCACCAAAGGGGGCCCATTGGCCTACAGCATTTGGTGACCAACAAATGGTATGTAAAGGGCGATGGACAAATAAGGTAGTAGCCAGACCTGAACAATAGGTCTAAAAAAAAGAGCATGCAGAAGAAAAGAATATTATTAAAAATAGGATCCAATACCCTCACCAAGGAAACGGACCATATCTCCAGGGGAAAAATTGAGGATATTGGTAGGCAGATCGCAAAACTTAAGGACAGTTACGAATTCATCATTGTAAGTTCCGGGGCCATTGCCGCAGCCAAGCAATTCGTGAAATTGGAACACAATGGGCAGGAGATTACTGTTAAACAGGCCTTGGCATCCATTGGACAACCTCATTTAATGCGGATTTTTCAGGAGAACTTCAGGGAGTTGGGATTGTTTACCTCCCAATGCCTTTTGTCCTATTCCGACTTTGAAAGGGAAGTTTCCAAAGAAAATATCTGCAATACCATCAACGTACTGGTAGCCAATAATTTTATCCCCATCATTAATGAGAACGATACGGTAGCGACCGATGAGATCAAGTTTGGAGACAATGATAAATTGGCGGCATTGACTGCAGCCTTGATGAAGGTAGATCTTTTGATCATTGCTACCAATACCGATGGCATTTACACCAAGGAGTCGTTTATTAATAAGAAGCCCGAAACCATTAGGTTGGTGAGCAACTTGGACGATCTGCAAAAGGAGGTCAGCAGCTCCAAATCCTCCCATGGTACCGGGGGAATGGAATCCAAGATCGAGGCGGCCAATATAGCCAGACAGGCCAATGTAGAGACCTGGATCGTAAATGGCCTACAGGACAATTTTATTATTGATGCCCTAGAAAACAAAACCGCTTTTACAACCATAAAATAAAAAAATGCAACACTATTTATCCTTAAAAGATATCGATTCCCTACCACAATGGGTAGAAGAAGCTAGATCATTAAAGGCGAATCCGCTTCAATTTAAAGCCTTGGGAGAGGCCAAGACCATATGTTTGTTATTCTTTAACAACAGCCTAAGAACCCGTTTAAGTACGCAAAAAGCGGCCAT